>JBAXUY010000032.1:0-28817 GCA_037129475.1 Planctomycetia bacterium
GATGGCGGGCCCGCAGCCGGCGCACCGTCTCGATGCCGTCGATCCCCGGCATGCTCACGTCGATCAGCGCGACGTCGGGCTTTGTCTGGTTCCAGAGCGATTCCGCGGTGGTTCCATTCTCGGCCTGCCCCACGATCTCGAAGCCCACCTCGGTGCCGAGCGTGCGGGCGAGCCCCTCCCGGAAGAGCGGATGGTCATCGACCACGAGGAGGCGAATCGGGGCGGCGGTGTGGGGCGTCATCCTGGTCCCCCGGGGGCGTGATTTTTCCCATCATCCCCCGCGGGCACGGCACCGGCCATTGTCGATTCCGACAATCCACCCTCGCCGCCCGCAGCCAGGCGGCCGGGAGGCACGACCACCGTCAACCGCGTGCCCCGCCCGGGTCGGCTCTCGATGGCGATCGTGGCCTCGATCCGCCGGGCCCGCTCCCGCATTCCGCGGATGCCAAAATGCCCTTCGAGCGCGTCGCGGGCTGCGACGTCGAAACCCCGGCCGTCGTCGGCCACCGTCAGGCAGAGGCCCTCGGGCCCGGCCGCGAGCCGCACGTCGATCACGGCGGCGTCGGCGTATTTCACGGCATTGTTCACCGCCTCGCGCATGATCCGCAGGAGGTGATACTGCACGAGCGGCGGCACCCGCGGCAGGTCGCCGGACGCGTCGAGCCGGATCGGCACGGTGGCGAGCGTCCGCAGATAGGCGGCCTGTGCCGCGAGCGATTCAAGCAGCGAGCCATCGTGGCGGGCGGGATCGCGCAGGTCCCAGAGGAAGTCGTGAGTCTCCGACCGCAGCCGTGCGAGCATTCCGCGCTGCTCGTCGAGGACGTGCCGCGAATGCTCGTCGCCCGCGCGATGGGCCGCGGCATCGAGCTGAAGCGTGATCCCCGCGAGGTCTTGCTCGAGCGTGTCGTGAAACTCGCGGGCGATGCGGTGCCGCTCGTCCGCAGCCGCTTCCGCCTGAAGTTTCGTCTCGATGAGTGCCAGTTGCCGTCGTACCTGCCGCCGCAGGAGCACGACCCAGCCGGTGGCGATGCCGGCGACCGCGGCCACCGCCGCCAGGGCCGCCGCCAGACGGTGCGGCTTCCACCACGACGGGGCTTGAACGAGCCGCATGTCGGCCGCCGACCGCAGAAGCAATTGCAGCTGGCCGAACGGGCGGAAATCGGCCGTCCGCCCGATGGCGGCCTGGGCGGTCGCGTCCTCGCGCACGATCCCCGTCGCCATCACCTCGCTCCCCGGCTCCAGGCGGCGAATGGTCCGAAACGCCTCCGGCTGCACCACCGCCACCACGCTCGTGCTGCCCGATTGCAGCAGCACCACGCCGCCATCGCCGGCCACCCGGACGTCAATGACCCGGGCGGGGAACGTCACGAGGCAGCCCTTGTAGTCGCCCGGCGCCGCGATCGCGCCATGAAACGAGGCCTGCTTGTTGATGGCCACGATCTCGTCGGGCGTGATCCTGATCGGCGTCAGCGGCCGGCCCGATTCGATCCGCCGGACGACCGCCTCCACGATGCCGGCCACCTCGCGTCGGCCGCTGACGAAGCCCGCCACCTCGACGCGGTCTCCCGGCGCGATTCGCTCGGCCGACGCCGTCTCCACCCGCACGCCCAGCGTGCCCTCCTGGAGATAGAGAAACTTTCCCGGCTCGGCGAACGTCACGTTCCCCTGCGTGCGGATCCGATGCCCGTCGGCGGGATCGGGGCTGTATTGGGCGATCGCATGGAGCGGCACCTCGGGGGCTGCGAACGGCGGACCGGGCGCCGCCCGCTCCACCGTGATGTCGTCGGCGCGTGCAATCAAAAGCTGCGACGACCGGTGTTCGCCGCGGGTGTTGAAATATGTCGCCGCCACGCCCACCATCCGCACTTCTGCGTCGACGAGATGCTCCGGGGCCTGCGGCATGATCCGCTTCGACACCACGGCCGTGAAGCGGTCGGCCCCGTCGGCGGTGACGAGCAGCCAGTCGATGCGGCCGTCGCGAACGCCCTGCACGACGCCCCGCACCGTCACCCGCTGGCAGTCGTCGGCGCCGCTGAAGAACCGGCGCTGATCGACGGGCCGCGGCGCGGGCTCAGGCTTCTCGCCGAGGAGGCGGATCGTCTCGGCGAAGATGTTTGGCGAATAGCCGCCCCGGCTGGTGCAGCCCACCACCTCCACCTCCTGGCCGGGCTCAAGACGGGCCAGCACCTCGAGATCTACCATCAGCCTGATCGGGCGGGACTCTTCCCGCAGGGTGTCGATCCAGATCCCCGCCGAGTCGTCTTGGATGATAAGGCCGGTATGCCCCCGCCACGTCACGACGCCCCGCACCATCACCTGCCTCCGGGCGGGGGCGTTCACGTCGGCGAGCAGATCGCGGATCGGCACGAGCGGCGGAAGGGCCTCGCCATCGTCAGCGCGACCTGCCGTCGCCGCGAGCACCACGAGTGTCGCGAGCACCACGCCGCGCGTGATACAGATCCAAGCGAAGCGTGTCGATCGATCCATCATGCCACCTCGCTAGCCGGCCGCTGCCGCGTGCAGCCGCTCACGGCCCGCTGGCGTCGTCCTGATGCTTCTCGAACGTCACGAGCACGGCACCATCGCCCGGCTGGGTGCGGAACTCACGCGGACGCCAGCCCTGCTCGCCGCGGAAGCATAACCGCCGGTGTGTCTCCGAAACCTCGTAGATCCCCTGGAGCACCTTCCCCTTGCCGTCGCCGGCGGTGATCTCAATATCGATCTCCGGCGGGCTGGCGAGCGGGTCGATCCGGCTCTCGCCGCGATTCGTCTCGAGCCCGTCGACGGTCATCGCCCAGGTGCCGTCGGCATGATTGACCACGATCACGCGCCGCACGTCGCCCGGCTTCGTTTCCCCGTCCGACTCGATAGCCACGATCTTCCACGTGCCGGCGTAGAGCGCGCGGTCGCGGGCCACCTCGGCCTGCTCCGCGACACCGGCTTCCTGGCCAGTTGCCCGCCAGCCCGCCGCCAACGGCAAGATGACTGCGAGCAGCGCCGGCAGAAACCAGTTTCGGATGCGGTTCATGACTTTCTCCTGCGGCTGAACACTCCCTCCGCGAGCAGTCTACGGTTTCCCGGCTGGAGCAGGCGGCCCCGACCCTCGGCATACGATTGCCCGTCGCCTCCCGTCTTTTCTGCGTGGCTTCCATCACCAGCGTATCTTTGCTGTAAAACGCCGGTTTCCATATCTCTCAGGACCGCCAGCGGATGGTATCCGAACACCCGCCATACGAACGCCCCCACGTCCTCCTGATGGTGGAGACGTCGATCGCCTATGGGCGGGGCATTCTCTCGGGCATCACCCGCTGGCTGCGCAGCCACCGCCGCTGGAGCATGTATCTCGAACAACACGAACTGAGCGCATCGCCGCCGGCGTGGCTGGACGACTGGCGCGGAGACGGCGTGATCTGCCGAGTCACCGACCCGCAGGTGGCAAAGGTTCTGGGAAAGTCGGGGATCCCGGTCGTCGATCTCAACGACCTGCACGACGATCTCGGATTCATGCACATCTGGTCCGACCATCGGGCCATCGGCCGCATGGCGGCCGAGCATCTGATCGACCGCGGGTTTCGTCGGCTGGGTTTTTGTGGATTCTCTGATCAGCGGTGGAGCGGCCTGCGGCTCGAGGGAGTGCGCGACCGGGCGGCTGCCAGCGGGCTCACCGTCGAGGTCTTCGAGTCCGACTGGTTCGGGCCGCGGGCACCGGAGTGGGAGCGTGGCCAGGAGCACCTGAAGGCGTGGCTGCAGACGTTCCCGCGGCCGTTCGCCGTGATCGCGTGCAACGACCTCCGCGGCCAGCAGGTGCTCGACGCGGCACGGCGGGCAGGCCTCGCCGTGCCCGAGGATGTGGGCGTGATCGGAGTCGACGACGACGCGCTGTTGTGCGACCTGTGTGATCCGCCGCTCTCCAGCGTACGGTGCAATCCCGAGGAAATCGGCTACCGTGCCGCCGAACAGCTCGATGGTCTCATGGCGGGCCGGCGCACCGCAGCCACCCCGCGGCCGACACAGCTGCTGGTGCCGCCGCTCGGCGTGACCACGCGTCAAAGCACCGACATCCTCGCGATCGCGGATCCTCGAGTGGCGGCGGTGCTCCGCATGATCCGCGAACGCGCCTGCGACGGTCTCACGATCCGCGACCTCGTCCGCCACTCAGGCGTGTCGCGGACGAAGCTCGAACGCCTCTTTCGCGAGGCCCTCGGCCGTACGCTCCAGGAGGAGATCCGCAGCATCCAGATGAAGCGTGCCCGGGAATTGCTGGCCCAGACGGACCTCTCGCTCGAGAAGATCGCGCCGCTGGTCGGCTTCTCGCAGGCGAGTTACTTGAGCCACGCGTTCAAACGCGAGGTGGGCGAGTCGCCCCGCGACTACCGACGGCGCGCCCGCCTGTAGGTGCAGACTGGCAGTCTGCACGCGGCCGCATCGGGCAGATTATCAATCTGCCGCTACAACGTTGAAGCCCGCCGACCTGAGATGGGTGAGGCTGCGGTCGATGCCGGCAGGCGTGTCGGCGAGCGGCTCGTACTCGATGAGATATGTGCCCGTGTAGCCTGTCCGCGGCAGGAGGTCGGCCCAATCGATGCCGTCGGGCGGATCGCCCACCGCGGCGGCGGTCCAGCCGGCGCCCGTCCGCACCCAGTCCTTCAAGTGGCAGTAGGTGATCCGGCCGGCCAGCAGATCGACCGCACACCCCGGATCGGCCGGCTCGGCGGCGCGGATGTTGCCGGGGTCGTAGTTGAAGCCGATGCGGCCGGGGAGCTCGGCGAGCAGCCTGGTGAGGCCGTCGCGGTGCGTGGTCGCGGTGTGGATGTGCGTCGCAGACCCGTCGGCGTTCCAGCGAATGGCCCCATGCGTCTCGATCGCCATCATCAGACCGAGCCGTTCGAGTTCGCGGTCGCACGTTACGAGCGCCTCGAGCAGCCGCTTCCAGATCGCATCGGTCATTTCGGCATAGGGCGTGAAGCCGGCGAAGAATCGCACCTGCTTCGCGCCACACTCGGCGGCCACTCGCGACTGGGCGATCGCCTTCTCGACGGCCACCGCGTGGGCTGCGGCATCGGGCAGCGTGAAGTCGTTCTCGATACAGCAGCCGGGCGTGGCGATGCCGCTCGATGCCGCCAGCCCGCGAAACGCCGCGATCTCGTCGGCCGACGGCTCTTCGGCAAGCCGGCCGGTCTGGCCGCCGCCGATCCCAAATTCCAGCTCGCCGAAGCCGAAGCCGGCCGCGATTTCGAAATGCTCGTGGATCGGGAGATTGCGGAAGCCCCATTCCCCGCAGCCCACGCGGAGTGGTCGCGGCGTCGTGGCCTGCGGCGTCGGTCGAGAGGCAGCCGTCGTGGAAGGGGGCGTCATGCGATGACTCCGGTGATGGGATGGGCCGGCTGCACG
This sequence comes from Planctomycetia bacterium, assembly GCA_037129475.1. Lineage (GTDB taxonomy): Bacteria > Planctomycetota > Planctomycetia > Pirellulales > UBA1268 > RGVT01. The sequence goes on from JBAXUY010000032.1 coordinate 5,392, forward strand.
CCGGTGAGCTTCTGGTCGAGCCCGTTGAAGAAGTAGGTGAGCCGCTCGTGGTCGAGCCCCATGAGGTGGAGAATCGTGGCGTGGAGATCGCGAATGTGGTGGCGGTTCACCACGGCCTCGTGGCCGAGGTCGTCCGTCTCGCCGTAGCTGATTCCCCGCTTGACGCCGCCGCCAGCGAGCCAATACGTGAAACCCTTGGGATTGTGGTCGCGGCCGTTGGCCCCTTGGCTCACGGGCTGCCGACCGAACTCGCCTCCCCAGACCACGAGCGTGCTGTCGAGCAGACCGCGGGCCTTCAGGTCGCCGAGCAGGGCGCCGATCGGCTTGTCCACCTCGGGGCAATGGATGGCGAGGTTCTCCTCCATGCCGTGGTGGGCGTCCCAGTTCTGCTGCTGGTGGCCACCGCCCGAATAGATCTGCACGAATCGCACGCCGCGCTCGACGAGCCGGCGAGCCACGAGACACTGCCGCCCAAACGTCGCGGGGCCGATGCCGAGATGGTGTTGCTTGCCACCGGCCATCGGGTGGTCGGTGTGCTTGTCGTAGAGGCCGTAGGCCGCGAGCGTGCGATCGTCCTCCGCGGAGAGATCGAGCAGTTCCGGGGCACTTGCCTGAAGTTGGAACGCGAGCTCGTAGCTGGCGATCCTTGCGGCCAGCTCCGACATTCCCGGCCGGTCGGCCGCGTGGAGGCCGTTGAGCGCGGCGAGCGTGTCCACGGTGTCACGCTGCATCGACCGCGTCACGCCGCTCGGGCCGTCGAGGGCGAGAATCGGTTCGCCGGTCGAGCGAAACACGGTGCCCTGGTAAGCGGCCGGCATGAAGCCGCTCGCCCAATTGGCGGCGCCCGGAATCGGACCGCCGCGGGGATCGAGCATCACGACGAAGGCCGGGAGATTCTCGTTCACGCTGCCGAGGCCATAGCCAAGCCAGCTGCCGAGCGACGGATAGCCCTGGAGGATGCGGCCCGTGTTCATCTGCAAATTGGCGGAGCCGTGCGCGAACGAATCGGCATACAGGCTCTTGATCACCGCCAGCTCGTCCATGTGCCTGGCGATGTGGGGGAAGGCGTCGGAGCACCACAGGCCCGACTCGCCATGTTGAGAGAATGTTCGTTTGGAGCCCAAGACTTTCTGCTTCTGGATGCTGCGGCGGCGGATTTCGATGTCCAACTCTTCGCCGTCGCGCTGTTGGAGCTCGGGCTTGTAGTCGAACGAGTCCATCTGCGACGGACCGCCGTACATGTAGAGAAAGATGCAGGCCTTCGCCTTCCCGGCATGGTGCGGCGGTTTCACCACAAGCGGGTTCGCCGCCGGCGGCGTGCTCGCAGCCTGAGCGGACGAGAAAAAGCCGTCGCGGGCGAGCAGGCTCGCGAGCGCCACGCCCGTGAAGCCCGCGCCCGTCTCCCAGAGAAACTCGCGCCGTGTGCCGCAGCAGCCGCGGCGAGCGTGTTCAGTCGACATAGAGCAACTCGTTGAGGTTGAGGATCACGAGGCACAGGTCACGCCGGGCACGCGTCGTGGCCTCGGCGGACGTGGGCGGCTGGGCCGGATCGATCCGCACGAGATCGCCGCCGGCAGCCCGCACGAACATGTTTCGCACGTCGAGGCCCGCCCCCCAGGTGCGAAGGCCGACGTGCCCCGGGCCGGCGAGCGGATCGGCATCATCGGCCGTGAGCATCGGAACAGGGTCTCGATCGATCGTCGCCGCGATGCGGCCACCGACGATCTCCAGCCGCACATGCACCCAGGCATCGGGGAGCAGTTCGCGTTTTGCCGATGCGAGCACGGCGCTCCCCTTCTCCGTCGCTTTCCGTAGTTCAACGGTCTTGAGCGATGGCACGAACGCCAGTTCATAGCCGGTGAATCGCTGCGCGAGGCCATCGCCGACGGCGAGGCCGCGCACGACTACGGCCGCCAGTTCCGTCGCGCCGCGGATGAACAGCTCGGCCTCGACCGTGCCGTCGCCAAACCGCCCTTGCTCTTTCCAGAGTGCGAAGGGGCCAGTGGCGGGGTCGAGGTTCACGGTGCCCTCGTAGCCACCTCCCCACACACCGCCTCCCACCAGCCAGCCGGCGGGCGAGACGGCAAGAATTTGGCTGGGCGCGATTTTCTCGCGGTAACCCTTCACGAGCGACGAAGGTACGAGCGGCACGAGCGAGACGGCGTCAGGCGACGACGCCCAGGCGGAGCGTTGCCGCACGAGATAGCCGACCGCGATCTCCTGCTCCGCGGCCGTGGGCCGGCGGGCGAGGGCCAGCTCGTAGGCCCGGGTCACGAACCGTTCGTCCGCCGCAGCAGCGTCGCCGACCGATGCCGCCTGCTCTGCGGCGATCCGCCGGGCCATCGCGTCGGCCTGCTGACGGGCAAAGCCGCCGTTGGTGAGCAGGAGCGCCTGCGGCGAAACGGTCGTCACCGACCGTTCTCCAACCGACGTCGTCGTGTTGGTGTAGTCGAAGCCCTCGAGCTCGGGGAGCAGCAGCGTGCGTTTCACGAATCCATACACACTGCGGCGGCACTGCTGCCGCGGATCGGAGATCTCCCAGCCGTTGCCCGGCTTCGATTGGCCCGCGAGGCTGTCGCCGCCGAGCGTCGCGAAGAATCCGCGGCCGCCTGCCTCGGGATTGAGCGATCCCGCCGCCGCGAGAAAGGAGTCGCGGATCGCCTCGGCCTCGAGCCGGCGGCGATTCTGTCGCCAACAGAAATTATTCGCCTCATCGGCGGCGAAGCACTCCTCCCGGTCGGCGCGGGAGCTGCGGCGGTAGGTGGCCGAGTTCATGATCACCCGGTGCAGGTGCTTCACGCTCCAGCCATGCTCCATAAACTCGGCGGCCAACCAGTCGAGCAGCCCGTCGTGCGTGGGCGGCTCGCCCGCGAACCCGAAGTCATTCGGGGTGGACACGAGCCCACGGCCAAAGTGGTGAAGCCAGATGCGATTGGCCATCACGCGGGCCGTGAGCGGATTGGCGGGGCTGGCGATCCATGTGGCGAGGGCCCGGCGGCCGGTGAGTCCGGTGAGATGCGACTCGGGCACCGCACCTGCGAGCACTTCCGGAATGCCGGGCTCGACGTCCGCGCCAGGCGTCGCCGGATTGCCGCGGATGAACACCTGAGTCTTCGGCGGCTGTTTTCCGTCGACGGCACACAGCGCCCACTCGCCGTCCCGCGAGAGCTTGGCGAACGCCGTTGGCTGCACTTCGACGACTTCCTCTGCGGGCTCCCCTTCAGCTGCGTCCTTCTTCTTTCGTTTCTCGGTGCCGTATTTGGGGCTGTAGCGGCGGATCGAATGCACCATGCCGAGCAGCCGGTAATAGTCCTTCTGGCCGATGGGATCGAACTTGTGGTCGTGGCAGCGGGCGCAGTTGATCGTGCTGCCGAGCAGCCCCTGGCCGACGGTCGAGAGCATGTCGTCGAGTTCGTCGTAGCGTGCGAGCGTGGCGTCGTCGGGCTCGTCATCCCAGGTGCCGAGGTGCCAGAAGCCGCTGGCGATGAGCCCCGAATCGGTGCTCGGCTCCAGGAGATCGCCCGCGACCTGCTCACGCACAAACTGATCGTAGGGCATGTCGGCGTTGAAGGCGGCGATCACCCAGTCGCGATATCGCCAGGCGAAGGGCTTCTCGCCGTCGCGCTCGTAACCGTCGGTCTGGGCAAACCGCACGACATCGAGCCAGTGCCGCCCCCATCGTTCGCCGTAGGCCGGCATCGCCAGCAGGCGATCCACGAGCGCCCGCCATGCGGTGTCGGACGGATCCAGTTCGAAGGCCTCCACTTCCTCGAGCGGAGGCGGCAAGCCGACGAGGTCGAACCAGGCGCGGCGCACGAGCTCGCGCGGCGTCGCCTGTCCGTTTGGCTGAATCTTCCGGGCCGCGAGTTTTTCATCGAGAAAGGCATCGATGGCCGACGCTGCCGAACCAGCGGGTACTGGGGGCCGCTCCACTGGCTGGTAGGCCCAGTGCTGACGGTCCTCGTCGCTGACCGTGAACTCGCCGCGGCGCACGGCCCCCGCGCCCGATGACTTCGTCGCGCCGGGATAGGGCGCCCCCATCGCCACCCATTCTTCGATCGCCTTGATCGCTGCGGTGGGCAACTTGCCCGACGGCGGCATCTGGTAAGCGGAGTCGGTGTAGCGCACCGCCCGCACCATCAGGCTCTCGTCCGGCTTGCCGGGCTCGATCGCTGGGCCCGAGTCACCGCCGGCGAGCGCCGTGTCGCGGGAGTCGAGCCGGAGATTGCCCTTCTCGTCGGCCGCGTGGCACTTCCAGCAGTGCTCGACGAAAATCGGCCGGATCTTCGTTTCGAAGAAGGCGATCTGATCGGGTGAAAACGCGTCGTCATCCTCGGCCCGTGCGGGGACGATCCCCACTCCGATCGCGAGAGCGATCAGTGGAAGGAAACAACTCTCGAGCCTCATGGCTGTCACGTGTCGAGCCAGTCTCATGCGATGCGAGGTTTCCAGGTGCGAATCCGACACAATTGATTCTTACCCCATTCTCGATCGGCAACCATGCCCGTGCACGCGAGAAACATACGTTTTTGCGGAGAAGCCGTTACGCCGAAACGCATGCATGTGACGCGGAAACGCAAAGGCCGGAAGGGCTTTACGACGGGTTTGTCGGTGGGGACAACCTACGGCCGCTGCAGTGAAACGTTTCCCTCCGTCTCGGGTGCACGCATGCCGTTCCTGTCTCGTTGTGGTTATCGATGCCATGTGTCGCCCTCCGCCCTGCTCTGCGTTGCGGCCTGCGTGACGCCGGCAATCGCCCCGCAGGTCACCCGCGCCGAACTCCACATCTACGGCGCCGACCATGAGACGGGCGAAGTGGTGAAGTTCAAGGAAGACGGCACGAAGCTCTGGAGCTTTCCAAACAAGAACTCGCACGACGTGCAGGTATTGAAAAATGGCAACGTGCTCATCAATCCCGGTGTCGTGCAGGAGGTGACGCCCGACGGGCAGGTCGTGTGGGAAGTCGGGAAGCCCGTCATCCAGAATCCGGAGTCATGCCAGCAGCTGCCGAACGGCACCACGATGATCGCCGACAATGCCGCCCATGCGATCCTCGACGTGACGCCCACGAAGGAAGTCGTGTGGCGGTACGACGTGCCCGGCAAGCCGAACATGCGGCAAGTGCGGCGGCTGACCAACGGCAACACGCTCATCTGCGCGTCGTCGAATCACGAGGTGATCGAGGTGAATCCGGCGAAGGAGATCGTGTGGCGATACTCGATCCCCTTCCCGTATCTCGCACAGCGGCTGGAAAACGGCCACACGCTCATCTCCAGCGGCGCCGGCGCGGGCAAGAAGGGCTATTTTCTGATCGAGGTCGATCCCGCCGGCAGCACGGTCTGGAAGTACGGCGGCGACGACGCGCCCGCCGAGCAGCAGTTGAACTGGCCGAGTGGCTTCGTGCGGATGCCCGACGGCACGATCTACGTCTCGGAATGCCGTTCGGCCCGGATTCGTGTGATCAGCCCCGATCGCACGTCGTTCCGTTTTATCACGAGCCCGGCGATGAAGCATGCTGCCACGATCGCCGTGGTCGAAACCCAAGATCGCAGCTGAGCCGGGCACCGAGGCAGATTCTGACCGGCAGGCGGGAATCCTCGTCGGTGTGGCCGATCACGTCTGCCTCATGACGGCATCCATGCATCCCGAGAAATCAGCGCTGATCGCTTCTCACTTTCCCGCGCGTCCGGGCCGTGGACCGCCGCAAGACGAGCGACGTCGGCAGCAGAATGTCGCGACCGGGGGCGTCTGGGTTTGCGAGCCGCTCGAACATCGCCCTCACTGCGGCTGCGCCGATCGCCTGGGCCGGCTGCCGCACGGTGGTCAGTGGCACGCGAAGCAGGTGCGCATACGCCACGTCGTCGAACCCTGACACCCGCACCTCACCCGGGACCGAAATTCCCAACTCCTCGAGCGTGTGCATCAGGCGGGCAGCCGTCAGGTCGTTCGCACAAACGAACACCCGCTCGCGACGGTTTCCAAGAATCCTCCGCACGAAGGCCCGGTCGTCCGGATCGCCAAAATGAACCCCGTCGGAGGTGGGCTCAATGCCCGCCTCGCGGAGCGCGTCGCGGTAGCCGGCGAGGCGGAGGGATACGGTGGGCGCCGAGAGCGGCCGGGCCACGAAGTCGATTCTTCGCTCACCGTGCTCGATCAGGTGGCTTACAAGCGTGCACATCGCTCTCCGGTTGTCGATGCCCACGAGATCGTAGCAGCTGCGCTGCGGGTAGGCGACGATGTCGCGGTCGATGAGAACGATGGCAATACCGTTCGTCGCGCAGAGGTCGAGCACCGTGCGATTCGCCGCGTCCTTGCCGGAGGCAAACTCGACTGGAGCGAAAAAGATACCCGCCACCTGCATCCCGACGTAGCGTTTGGCCAGTTCGATCGCCCGCGTGCCGACGTCTGCTCCGGGCTCGTCGGTGGCGTCTCCCCATAGCAGAGTGTGGTGCTGGCTCTCAGCCTCGCGAGCCATCTGCCCGAAGATCGCCTGCATGAGCTCTTTTTCGCCCAGCCCCGGGATGATGAGACCGAAAAGCTTGGTAGCGGCGGATGACGCCCGCCTCACGAACGTGCCGGAGCCCGCGCGGCGGTCGATGAGCCCTTCGGATGCGAGCCGCTGCATCGCGCGCGCGACGGTGGGCCGTGATGCCTTGAAGGTCCGCACCAGTTCCATTTCCGTCGGCAACTGCTGCCCAGGGGCATACGTTCCCGATGCGATCGCCTCGGCGATCTCGTCATGAATGAGCACATGCTTGGGGGCAGGCCGGCTTGGCATGCTGCGATGGTACCAACGAACCGATATGACTTGGCAAATTGCGCCTTCCGCAGCCGGGAAAGCACTGTTGCTGTAAGCAATGACGCTGAAAAGCTTGCCGTTTACGTGCAATCGTATTCTCACCTAAATGCCTTGGCATTTGGTGTTCCATTTCGTTGCCGACACAGGAAATCCGGACTACTCTCGGAGACGAGTCGGGAGGGTTATTCCACGTGGTAACCGAATGGCATCGAAATGGGTCTCGAGCACCGTCGTGTGCCGTCTCATCTGGCAGGGGCAGAGTGATGACCGGAGCAAAAAATAATCGGCCGGAAACAACGCAAGGCCTCGGCAACGGCTGCGGCCACGTTTCCCGAAGCGGGTCGCCTCGTTACGTCGCTTTGACTCTCGAAGCGATTCTTGTCGGAGTGCTCATCATCGTGAGTGGCGGGAGCCAGAGCGGCCTCTTGGCGGCTCCGTTCACGTGGGATGCCAGCGGTGGAGCGCCGCTGGACGATGGCTCAGGCTCCTGGAACGCGACCGGTGGCACGAACTGGTTCAATGGCACCACGTACGGTGCGTGGGGCAACACGAGCGCCGACACGGCGACGTTCGGCGTCGGCAATGGCGCCGCCGGCACGATCACCGTCGGCAGTGTCACCACCAACGGCATCACGTTCAACGCCGCCGGCAGCGGCAACTACACGCTCTCGAGCGGCACCGTCACGCTCGCCGGCACGACGCCCACGATCACGGTCAATACCGGTGGCACGACGTCGCTCACGTCGGTGCTCGCTGGTTCTGCCGGATTGACCAAGTCCGGCACTGGCACGCTTCTTCTGGGCACGGCCAACACGTACACCGGCACGACGACGATTTCGCAAGGAACCCTGCGGGTCACGAGTGCATCCAACACGCTGGGTAACGGGACCACCGGGGCTGTCGTTCTGAACGGCGGCACTCTTGACGGTGCCTGGGCGAGCCCTGTGACGACGACTTGGGCGATCACCGTCGGCGCGAACGGAGGTGTCTTCCTGGGCAGTGGGTCAACCGGGCAATTAAATCTCACCACCAATTCGCTGTACGGCGGCGGCGTGCTCACACTGCGGAGCACGAATGGCTTCGGTCGCTTTTTCAACGGCAACCAGGGCCAAGCCAACTTCAGCGGCAAATGGGTTCTCGACGGCTCCGGGGGCGCCTTCTGGGATAACTTCCAAAGCGTCGCCAACTGGGGCACCGCAACCGGCGATGATGTCGTCACCCTCGTCAATAACGGCACTGTTCTGATTCGCAGCGACCTGACGAGCAGCACCAAGGGCGTCACCATCGGGTCAGGCGGGGGAGTGCTCAATGGAGCCGGCGGCATCTCTGCTGTGGTGGGTGTCAAACTCTCGGGCGTGGGATCACCTACGTTTGGGCCCTCTTTCGATGGCGGCATCCTGACGCTGACCAGCACCCTGAATGCGTATGCCGGCGACACGATCATCGTCGGCAAGGGAGGCGGCTCTCCTTGGCTACGGCTGGGGGCATCGGAAGCCATTCCGGATGGTGCAGGCAAAGGAAACGTTGTCATCTACAACTCGGGGGCTCGGGGCGGATTCGACCTCAACGGCTTCAGTGAAACGATCAACGGTTTGTCAAGTTTCAACGGATCGTCGTTTGCGGCGGACAGCGTCGTCGACAACCGCGCTGTAAGCACGTCGGCCACGCTTACGCTCGGCGGCAACAACGCATCCGGGACGTTTGCCGGTGTGATCCAAAACACGGGCTCTTCCGCCACGCTCGCCCTCACCAAGTTTGGCAGCGGCACGCAGACGCTCTCGGGTGCCAACGCCTACACCGGCACGACGAGCATCAACGCTGGCACGCTCCAGATCGGTGCGGGGAGCACGACGGGGGCGCTCTCGGGTTCGAGTGTGATCACCGGCTCCGCCGGGGCCACGCTGGCCTTCAACCGCTCCAATACGGTCACGCAGGGGACTGACTTCAACAGCGTGATCGGCGGCCCGATCAACGTGTCCCAGCTCGGTTCGGGCACACTGGTCTTCAACAACGCCAACACGTACACGGGCACGACGAGCATCAATGCCGGCACGCTGCAGATCGGCGCGGGCGGCACGACTGGAGCGCTTTCGGCGTCGAGCGTGATCACCGGCTCGTCGGGGGCCACGCTGGCCTTCAACCGCTCCAACACGATCACGCAAGGGAGCGACTTCAACACCGCGATCGGCGGCGCGATCAACGTCACTCAGTTTGGCTCGGGCACGCTGGTCTTCAATAACACCAACACATTCACCGGCACGACGCGCATCAACGCCGGCACGCTGCAGATCGGTGCGGGGAGCACAACGGGGGCGCTCTCTGTGTCGAGCGCGATCACCGGCTCGGCGGGAGCCACGCTGGCCTTCAATCGCTCCAATACGGCCACGCAAGGGACCGACTTCAACAGCACGATCGGCGGCGCGATCAACGTGGTCCAAATCGGATCGGGTACCACGGTGTTCGGCACGTCGAACACGTACACCGGCACGACGACGATCTCGCAAGGGGCAATCCAGGTGAGTGGGATTACCAACACTCTCGGCAACTCAACCAACGGCACGGTCGTGCTCAATGGCGGCAGTCTCATCGCGGCTTGGACTTCTAGCCTGTTTCCGACCTGGGCCATCCAGGTCGGCACTGGCGGCGGCACGATCGTGGGGTCTGGGTCCGGCGGTCGTTGGGTCTTTTCGAACAACTTGCTGACAGGGAGCGGCACGCTCACGCTCAGCGCATCGAACGGCTTTAATCGTTTCGATTTGGGCTCAGGAAATACGCAGAGTAATTTCAGTGGCAAGTGGGTGATCGATGGCTCGGCAGCAGCTGGTTTCTTGGCCGATAATGCCCAAGGCAGCGTCTGGGGCACTGGAGCCGGCAGCGACGTCGTAACCATGCGGAACGGGGGAGCCGTCCTTATTCGCACTGGAACTGTCGGCAGCTCCACGCAAGGTTTCACGATCGGCACCGGCGGCGGCGTGTTCAACGGGGCTGGAGGAGTGACCGCCACGATCGCGGCCCAGATCTCGGGCACCGGGAGCGATCGCGTGACGTTCCGGCCGTCGCAAAACGGCGTCCTGATCCTGTCCAACACGGCCAATGCCTACTCGGGCGACACGTACGTGCTCGGCGATTCGTTCGGGACCAACTATGTGCGTCTGGGGGCTGCCGGCGTCGTCCCGAACGGTGCCGGAAAAGGCAACCTCGTGATCGTGAACAGCGCTGGTGCAGCGACCGGCGCCGGGATAGGTGGCTTCGACCTCAACGGCTTCAGCCAGACGATCAACGGTCTGTCGAGCCTCGCCATCAGCGGCACACTTTCCACTGACAGCGTGGTCGACAACCTCGCCGCGAACACGTCGGCCACGCTCACGCTTGGCGCCAACAACGCCTCCACGACGTTCGCCGGCACGATCCAGAACACCGGATCCTCGGCCACGCTCTCCCTCCGGAAGATCGGCAGCGGCACGCAGACACTCACTGGGAACAACACATACAGCGGCACGACGACCATCTCGCAGGGTGCGATCCAGGTGAACGGGATCACCAACACGCTCGGCAACTCAACCAACGGCACGGTCGTGCTCGATGGTGGTGCAATCGTGGCGGCGTGGACGACTACCCAAAATCCCGGCTGGGCCATCCAGATCGGCGCTGCGGGCGGCACGATCATCGGGTCCGGGTCCGGCGGTCGCTGGGGCATCGCAAGCACCGCCTTTTCGGGGAGCGGCACGCTCACCCTTCAGGGGGCGAACAACTTCTCGCGGTTCGACACCAATGGCAACGCACAGGCCGCCTTCAGCGGCAAGTGGGTGATCGACGGCGTCGGCACGGGCATCTTCGTGGACAACCCCCAGGGCAACGTCTGGGGCACCGGCATCGGCACCGACGTCGTCACGATGCGAAACGGAGGGGCCATCCTGATTCGCGGCGGCACCGTCAGCAGCTCCACGCAAGGTTTCACGATCGGCACCGGCGGTGGTGTATTCAGCGGCGCCGGCGGAGTGACCGCCACGATCGCGGCGCAGATCTCGGGCACCGGAAGCGATCGCGTGACGTTCCGGCCGTCGCAGAACGGCGTGCTGATCCTGTCCAACACGGCCAATGCCTATTCGGGCGACACGTACGTGCTCGGCGACTCGTTCGGGACCAACTACGTGCGTCTGGGGGCTGCCGGCGTCGTCCCGAATGGCGCTGGAAAAGGCAACCTCGTGATCGTGAACGGCGCTGGCGCTGCGACCGGCGGCGGGGCTGGTGGCTTTGACCTCAACGGCTTCAGCCAGACGATCAACGGCCTGTCGAGTCTTGCCATCAGCGGCACGCTTTCGACCGACAGCGTGGTCGACAACCTCGCCGCCAACACGTCGGCCACGCTCACGCTCGGCGGCAACGACGCTTCCGCGACGTTCGCCGGCACGATCCAGAACACCGGATCCTCTGCCACGCTCGCGCTTAGAAAGATCGGCAGCGGCATCCAGACGCTCACCGGTTCCAGCAGCTATTCGGGCGCCACGACGATCTCGGCCGGCACGCTGGCCCTCGGGGCGAATGGCTCGTTCGCCACCAGCCCAATCATCACGGTCGGCGACGCCGGCTCCTCCGGTGCAGTCCTCGATCTGACAGCCAAATCGAGCGGCTTCACGTTCGGATCCAGTCAGACGGTGAAGGGCATCGGCACGATCCGAATGACGAGCGGCAGGGCCCTCACCATCAACGGCACGCTCGCCGCCGGCAACAGTCCCGGGACGATCACGATCGCCGGCGGCGACCTCATCCTCGGCGGCTCGAGCATCACGAGCTACGAGATCAGCGGCACCGACAACACGGTCGGCAGCGGCATCAATGACCTCACGACGGTCTCGGGGAGCCTCGCCCTCGGCGGCACGCTCAACGTGATCGCCTCGCCGGCCTTCGACGTCTTCGGCAGCCGCACCTACCGCGTGTTCAACTACGCGACGAGCGGCACGGGCTCGCTGTCGGGCAGCATGGCGATCGGCACGACGCCCGACGGCAACTATCTCTACTCGCTCAACACGGCCACCGCAGGGCAGGTCAATCTGTTCGTGCAGCGGCGGGCCGATCAGGCCACCACGTTCTCGCTCTCCACTGGCACGGTCACGCGCGCCCTCGTGAACACGAGCGTGACGCTTTCCGGCTCCGTCTCCAACTCGTCGCCAAGTGGCGCGGCGTCACTCACGCTGGGCCTCACCGGGTCCGCGGGGCAGCTCTCGGTGACCGGTCTCACGGCGGGGAGCGTTGGCGGCGGTTCGAGCCTGGCAGTCGGCGGCGCGATCGCCTCGGGTTCGACAGTGGGCAGCCGCACCTGGACCGTGATCAATACCGACACGAGTACCATCACACAGTCGAGCACGGCATCGGGTTCGCTGCAGGTGGTGAACCAGCGGTCCTTCGCGATCACCGGTGGCACGATCGCCTTGGGCAACTTTCTGCGGACCTCCAGCCCGTCACAGTCCACTACGGTGTCGAGTTCGGGACTGAACGCCACCACCGCCAGCGCCACGCTGGACGGTTTCACCGGCACGAACACGGGTGGGTTCAGCCTATCGCTCACCAGCGGCACCGGCACCAACGTGTTCGACGGCTCCCTTTCGACGCAGCAGGCCGTCTACTCGCTTGCCGGGTCGGCGACGTCGGCCGGCGTGATCACGGGAAACTTCTCCTCGAACGTGACGGCTGAATTGGGATCCATCGCGAGCCTGGGCGTCGCCCTCTCCGGCACAGCCTACGATCCGGCGCTGCCGAGCTGGACGAGCGGCACGGCATCGAATGCGGCGCTGCTCCTGTCGCTCGGAGAGCGCAACCAGGGCGTGGGAACGTATTCCGAGAACTTCAGCATCTGGAACATCGTCCAGACCGCCGGCTACACCGCCGACCTCGACCTCGTGTCGATAACGTCAGGCAGCGGCAACTTCTCCGCGCTCAGCACCACGCTCGCCACATTCACGGGGCTCTCCGCAGGCACCTCCAATCAGTTCAGCACATCCCTCTCGCTCGCCACGCCCGGCACGTTTACGAACACCTACACACTGGCCTTCACGAGTTCGAAGAACGGCACCCAGTTCAACGACACGCCACGAAACCTCACGCTCACTGTGACCGGCATCGTCGTCGTGCCTGAGCCGGGAGCACTCGCGCTGGCAGGCATCGGCACAGCCATTGCGGGCTGGGAATGCTGGCGTCGTCGCAAGGCTACACGTACGCAGGGTCAGTCTGGCCAGGTCTGACAGGGGCTGCAACGAGATGCTGACGACCGTCATGAGACGCACCAGGCTGAACCGCCACGGGATGACGCTCGTGGAACTGCTGGTGGTGATCGCGATCATCGGCCTGCTTGTCGCCCTGCTCCTCCCCGCCGTGCAATCCGCGCGAGAGTCGGCCCGACGCTCCCACTGCGCCAACAACCTCAAGCAGCTTGCCCTGGCCGTTCACGGATACGAATCGAGCAAAGGCCGTCTTCCTCCGGCGGGACGTGCGACCATGCCCGACTATGTCGGCTCATGGCCTGGCGGCAGGTGCGTCATGGACAGCAGCGCGCCCGAATGGGTCTCCTGGCCTGCGTCGGTCGTGAACCGTGCGCCCTGGACGGTCATCATCCTGCCGTATATTGAGGACCTCGCGCGATATGCGAGCTACGACCTCGACGGCCTTTTCACCGTCTCCCCATCCGGTGCGCTCGGCCAATCGCTCGGTAATCCGAACGCCAAGAACAACAGCGCACAATGCAAACCCAACCCCCGGTTTGCATGCCCGAGCAACAAGAACTCGGGGGGCAGACTGCCGTACAGCGACTACGTGGCCTGCCAAGGGGGCGGCACCGGCTCCAGAATCGGCTGTTCGCAATGGTTCGAACGCTACTTTTTTTACAACGGCATCTTCGCCAACAATCGGGAACTTCCCGTCTCGAAAGTCACTGACGGCTTGAGCAAGGTCATCCTCCTCGGGGAAACACGCTACTTTCCCCGGTACGTCAACGCCGACTCGTTCAACCGGTGGTGCTGCTGGGACTCGGCCACGATTCGCTGGTACGGCGCAACAGGATCGGGAAATCAGCCGATTCAGGTCGCGGCGACGATGTATGCCATCAATTCCTCGCCGTTTGATCCGGGCGTCGACACGTCAGCCACCACGACCTTGAACATTCCCAACAGCTCGACGTTCGGAAGTTCCCATGCAGGCGGATGCTTCTTCGCTTTCGCAGATGGCGCCGTGCGTTTCATCGGTGAGGATATTGACTACGCGGCGTATCAATCGCTCGGCATTCGGAACGACGGGCTGCCCCTGGGAGGTGTGCCGTGACCCGATGTGTGGCCGGCATGGTGTCTTGGCTGGCCTTATGCGCGGCGATGGTGGCGGTGCCGGGCTGCAAGGGCAAGAGCGTCGATCGCTACGGCCTGTCCGGGTCGGTCGCTTTTCGCGGAGAGCCGGTGCCGTGCGGCCGCGTCACGTTCGAGCCTGACGCGGAACGGGGCAACGCCGGCCCTGGCACCTCTGCTTTCATCGTCGATGGTCGTTTCAGCACAATCGCCGGCAAGGGGCATTGCGGAGGGCCGCACGTGATTCGTATCCTCGGATTTCGGCGGCCGGACGCTTCCGACGAAGGAGCAGGGCGGGAGTTGTTTGCCGAGCACGTCGTCCGCGTGGATCTCCCTCGGGGCGACAGTCAGCGGGAATTCGTCGTTCCCGATCCATGACAGAGATGATCGTCATGCGACGGATGGTGGCACGCACGCTGCTGGTTCTGCTTGGTGCGTTTATCGCGCCATGGCCTCCGGCAGGTGCCGGCGAGGCCCACGAGGCGGATTGGACGATCTGTGACGGCAGGCTCCATGTCGATGGGGAGTGGGTGTTTCTGAAGATTGGCAAGCCCCTGCGCAATTTTGCCGATCAGGCCGCCTGTGAGAAGCTCACGGATGCCCTCGAAATGCTCGAGGCGAAGGGCTACAACGCGTTGGAGCTCAACTGCTACTGGCACCATTTCGACAAGGACGGCGACGGTACCATCGACGTGTCGTTGGAGCCGCTCGCCAGGCTCGTCGACTCGATTCACGCCAAGGGCATGTTCCCGTGCCTGTCGGTCGAGACCTACGGCGTGGGCGGGGGGCAGATCCCGCAGCCGTTTTGGCAGCGGCACCCGGAGGCGGTCGCGATCAACGCCGAAGGGAAGGAGGCCCGTGACATCGAATATGGCTTCAAGACTGCGGTGCCCTCCATCCTGCACCCGGGCTACCGTGAGGCCGCTCATGCCTTCATCCGCAGCCTCGTCGCCGGGCTCCCCCATCGCAAGATTTTGTTCTACGAAACAACCGTCGAACCGCAGTTCATGGGGCATCAGGATCTCGACTACAGCCCGAGTGCCAAGCAGGCCTACGAGGCGTGGCTCGCAAATCACAGCCTCGATGGCCCCGCGTGGCCCGGGGGATTTCCGGTGCCGGAGAAGTTTCGCACCGATCCGGTCTGGCTGCGGTTTCGGGCGGAGTCATTGGCCGACTGGGTGAACGGCGACGCGGCGGCGTTCCGCGACGTCGCTGGAAAAGACGCCTACATCGCGGTCGATTATCTCGAGACGTGCGGCGGCGAGATGCCGCGGCGCAACGGCGACTCAATCCACTTTCTGGAGGCTCTCACCTGCGCCGACATCATCCAGGTGAACTGGCATTGGCGGACGGATTCGCGAACGGCGAACGAGTGCGCCTACAAGAACGTGTGGGACGTGAAGAAGCGGCTCGGACGCGGGTGGGCGATCAGTGAGCACATGACGCTCAATGGCTCCGACTATGCACCCGAGCAGGTATCGGAAATCCTGCGGAGCACACTCGCTCACGGAACGCGTTTTGGTTGGGAATTTGTGAACCTCTCCGCGTCCACTCGGGATCCTTTCTCTCTCTACAACGATGACTGGTCACCGAAGCCGCTCATCGCGAAGGTTGACGACGATTGGCACGCGTGGCTCCGGGAAATCAGAGGCCAATAACCGTACAAGGAACTCGCCCCGTGAGAGAGAAACACGTCGTACACTTGATGGCGCGCACATGGATCGCTGGGATCCGACAGGGATCACGACGCGGAAACGTCATTGGCTTGTGACAAAAAATAAGTCCACAGTTTTGCCGGTTAGTG
Organism: Planctomycetia bacterium; assembly: GCA_037129475.1. GTDB lineage: Bacteria > Planctomycetota > Planctomycetia > Pirellulales > UBA1268 > RGVT01. Next base: position 21,323 of record JBAXUY010000032.1, read on the forward strand.
AGCCACGAATTCAGACGATAGTATTGAAGTGTTCCGCCGATCGACCTTCGGGTCCGCGTCGGGCTGAGATGAGCCCTGACGGCGAAGCGGGTGTTTTCCACGGAGTGATCCATGGTGCACAGCTTTGTGAAGCCCACTCGGACCTTCTGGATATCGCTGCTCGCTTTCGGCAGCGCCGCTGCCATCTTTTCGCCGGCGACAGCTGCCGACGCCGACGTGGTTTCGTTTAACCGCGACATCCGGCCGATCCTCTCCGACAACTGCTTTTATTGTCATGGGCCGGATGCCAGCCACCGGCAGGCCGACCTACGGCTCGATCTGCGAGATGAGGCCGTGGCCGCCAAGGCGATCGTGCTGGGGAAGCCCGCCGAAAGCTCGCTCGTGGTCCGGATCAACTCGACCGATCCCGACGAACTGATGCCGCCGCCGGAGTCCCACAAAAAACTCGACGCCAAGCAGAAGGCGTTGCTGACCCGCTGGATCGAGCAGGGGGCGGAGTACCAGAAGCATTGGGCGTACGAGCCGCCCGTGAAGGCGACGGTGCCCGCAGGCGCGCAGGCGATCGACCATCTCGTGCGGCAGCGGCTCGTAAAGCTCGGCCTCGAGCCCTCGCCGGAGGCCGACCGCCGCACGCTCATCCGCCGGCTCTCGTTCGACCTCACGGGGCTGCCGCCGACGCCCACGGAGGTCGAGGCCTTCGTCGCCGATCCATCGCCCGATGCCTACGAGAAACTCGTCGAGCGGCTCTTGGCCAGCCAACACTACGGCGAGCGGATGGCGATCGGCTGGCTCGACGTCGTGCGGTTCGCCGACACGATCGGCTACCACAGTGACAACCCGCGGAACGTTTGGCCGTACCGCGACTACGTGATCAAGAGCTTCAACGACAACAAGCCCTTCGACCGGTTCACCATCGAGCAGCTCGCCGGCGACCTTGTGCCCGATGCCAACCAGGAGACGCGGATCGCCTCGGCGTTCAATCGCATCCTGCTCACCACCGAGGAAGGAGGCGCCCAGGCCAAGGACTACGAGGCCCGGATGCTCACCGACCGCGTGCGGGCCGTCGGCGCCGTGTGGCTCGGCCAGACGACCGGCTGCTCGGGCTGCCACGACCACAAGTTCGACCCGATCACGATGCGGGACTTTTATTCGCTCGGGGCCTTCTTCGCTGACATCGAGGAGCGGGCGATCGGCAAGCGCGAGGACGGCATGGTGGTGGCACCGCCGGAGGAACTCAAAAAACTCGCTGACCTCGACGCAGCGCTGGCCGCGGCCAGGAAGACGCTCGACGCCGTCACGCCCCAGCTCGACGCGGCGCAGAAGCAATGGGAGCACGACGTCGTCGCCTACGAGGTGACGCTCCCCGAGCTGAAGCTCGACGCGCCGGCGAAGCCGGAGGAAAAGAAGGCGGCCGAGCAGACGGCGGCCGCCCTCAAGAAGGAGTTTGCAAAGCGGAACGGTGCGGAGCGTGAGGCCATCCAGAAGTATTTCCGCACACGGGTGTCGCCGGAACTCTTCCGTGCGGAGCAGGACGGCTTCGCGAAGGCCGAGAAGGACCGCAACGACTTCTACGGTCCGCTCACCAAGTGCCTCGTGAGCGTGAAGAAGGCCACGCCGAGCGTGGTCCGCATCCTGCCGCGGGGCAACTGGATGGATGAGAGTGGCGAGGTGATGAAACCCGCGTTCCCCGCGTATCTGCCGGCGCCGAAGATCGAGGGCCGCGAGCCGAACCGGCTCGATCTCGCCCAGTGGCTCGTCTCCCGCGACAACCCGCTCACGGCGCGGGTCGTGATGAACCGGCTCTGGAAGCAGTTCTTCGGCACGGGCCTCTCACGGGTGCTGGACGATTTGGGTGCTCAGGGGGAGCCACCGGTGAACCCCGAGCTGCTCGACTGGCTGGCCTGCGAGTTCATGGACTCGAAGTGGGACATGAAGCACATGGTCCGCACGATCGTCTCGAGCGCCACGTACAGGCAATCCTCGATCGCCTCGGCTGAGAAGATCGCCGCCGACCCGGGCAACCGTGAGCTTGCGCGGCAGTCGGCCTATCGCGTCGATGCGGAGCTCGTTCGCGATGCGGCGCTCGCCACGTCGAGCCTGCTCGTCCGCACGATCGGTGGTCCGAGCGTGAAGCCCTATCAGCCCGACGGCTACTGGGAGAATCTCAATTTTCCACCGCGCACCTATCCGGCCGACGTGGGCGAGAAGCAATACCGCCGCGGCCTCTACACCTGGTGGCAGCGGTCGTTTCTCCATCCGAGCATGCTCGCCTTCGACGCGCCCTCGCGGGAGGAGTGTTGCGCGGAGCGGACGCGGTCGAACATCCCGCAGCAGGCCCTCGCGCTGCTCAACGACCCGACCTACGTCGAGGCCTCGCGGGCCTTCGCCGCGCGGATCATGAAGGAGTGCACCGGCACGCCCGAGGAGCGGGTGGCATGGGCGTGGAAGCAGGCGCTCCAGCGGCTCCCGAGGGTGGAAGAGATGGAGACGGTGATGCCGCTCTACCGGCAGCAGCTGGCCGCCTACCAGGCCGACCCTGCCGCTGCCGACGCCCTGCTCAAGGTGGGCTTCACTCCCGCCCCCGCGGATCTCGACAAGCCCGAACTGGCCGCCTGGACCCACGTGGCTCGCGTGCTCTTCAACCTCCACGAAACGATCACGAGGAACTGATCATGCTTCACAGCCATCTGCATGCCGCAGTCGCCCGCCGCGCGTTTCTGGGGAAGACTGCCCAGGGCGTCGGCGCGGTGGCCCTCGCATCGCTCGCGTCACCCGAGGTCGCCTCGGCTGCGGCCCTCCGGGGCGTGCTCGATCCCCCTCCCCTGCCCCAAAAGGCCAAGCGGGTGATCTGGCTGACGATGGCGGGCGGCCCGTCGCACCTCGAGACGTTCGACCACAAGCCGAAGCTCGCGGAGATGGACGGTCAGCCCATGCCGGAGAGCATGACGAAGGGGCAGCAGCTTGCGCAGCTGCAGGGGGCCAAGCTCACCTGCTTCGGGCCGCAGCATCCCTTCAAGCCGATGGGGCCAAACGGCACGCACATCTGCGAGCTCTTCCCGCAGATCGGCTCCGTGCTCGGCGACATCTGCCTCATCCGCTCGATGACGACCGACGCGATCAACCACGATCCGGCCCATATGTTCATGAACACGGGTTCGCAGATCGCGGGCCGGCCGAGCATGGGCTCGTGGGTGACCTATGGCCTCGGCAGCGAGGCGGCCGACCTACCGGGCTTCGTCGTGCTCACGTCGCTCGGCAAGGGGGGCCAAAACCAGCCGATCGCCGCCCGCCAGTGGTCGAGCGGGTTTTTGCCGAGCAAGTACCAGGGCGTGCAGCTCCGCGGCAAAGGCGACCCGGTGCTCTATCTCGGCAACCCCACGGGCGTCACCCGCGATCGCCAGGGGCTCGATATCGCGGCGATCAACGTGCTCAACGCCCAGCACGACGCCCTCACCGGCGATCCCGAGATCGCCACCCGGATCGCCCAGTATGAGATGGCCTTCGCCATGCAGGCGAGCGTGCCGGGGCTGATGGACATGGCAGCCGAGAGCCCGGCCACGTTCGAGCTCTACGGCTGCCAGCCGGGCGACGGCTCGTTCGCCTCCAACTGCATGCTCGCCCGCCGGCTCGCCGAGCGGGGCGTGCGGTTCATCCAGCTCTACCACAAGGACTGGGATCACCACGGCGGCGTGAAGGAGGGCATCACCTTCAAGACTCAGGAGATCGACCGGGCCTGCATGGCCCTCATCACCGATCTCAAGAACCACGGGATGCTCGACAGCACGCTGATCGTGTGGGCGGGCGAGTTCGGCCGCACGCCGATGTCGCAGGGGGGCAGCGGCCGCGACCACCACAACAAGGCGATGAGCGTGTGGCTGGCCGGCGGCGGCATCAAGGGGGGCCTCGTCTACGGCTCGACCGACGACCTCGGCTACGCGGCGGTCGAGGACGTGTGCACCGTGCACGATCTCCACGCCACGATGCTCAACCGGCTCGGCATCCGCCACGACGCCTTCACGGTCAAGTTCCAGGGCCTCGACGCCAAGCTCACGGGCGTCGAAGGGGCCCGGGTGCTCGACACAATTCTGGCGTGATCGGCGGAGGGGTGGCCACTGTCGTCAGCCGAACACTTTGCCCGCCCAGAGCAGTCGTAGGAAATCGGCGGCCGGCAGGACCCGACAGGGCGGATACTCCGCCTCGCGGGCACCGAGATACACGCCGAAAGAGCGTACTTTCCGCGGCCGCAGTTCATCGACGAGACGCGCGATTCCCCGACCATACTGCGGCTTCCAGGAAGTGGCTGCCTTGACCTCGATGGCCGTGAAGCCCCTGACTGTTTCGCAGAGAAAATCCACTTCCACCCCATCCGGGGTCCGCCAAAAAGTGAGCGGATAGTCCAAGCCGCTGTAGTCGAGATATGCCGCGAGTTCGTTGCGAATGAACGTCTCCATGAGGAAGCCGCGTTCCTCCGGCATGGGCGGGTAGGGCAACCGTCCTGACAGGGCGCGGGCCACGCCACTGTCGAACAGATAGAACTTGGGGTGGGACACCTGCTTCGTGGCACGCTTGAGCTTCCAGGCCGGGAGCCAGGAGCCGAGCAGCGTGTCGACCAGAATCTCGAACCAATTCTGCACCGATTGCCTCGTCACGCCGGCATCGCGGGCGATACCGGCGACATTCGTGACCTGGCCATTCTGGCGAGCGGCGATCTCCAGGAATCGGGCGAACCCGCCGAGATTACGGGTCAGGGCCTCGGCGCGGATTTCTTCCTGGAGGTACGTGAGTGCGTAGCTTTTGAGAAACGCTTTCGGATCCGGGCTGGTCACCGCCAGCGGCAGCGAGCCATAGTCGATCAGACGGTCGATGTCCAAAGCCTCGCCAATTTCGGCCGACACGAGCGGATACATGTGCCTCACATCGGCGCGGCCGGCGAGCAGATTGCTGCCTCCGCGACGGAGTTTTCGGGCGCTCGATCCGGACATCAGAAACCGCAGGCGCCGGGACTCGATGAGGCGGTGTACCTCGTCGAGAAGGGCGGGCACCTTCTGAATCTCGTCGATCACGACCCATCCGCCGGGCCGGACCCTCGCCGTCTCGCGGGCCACGATGCCGGGGTCGGCCGCGAGGCGAATCGCCTCGGCTGAATCAAGCAGGTCGTAACTGGCGCTGGCCTCGATACTGCCGCGAATCCACGTCGATTTCCCTGTGCCCCGCGGGCCGAACAGAAAGCACGACCGTTTCGGAACATGGCCGCGCCGAGTAAACATAGTTGGCATTTTAGCCGCAAATATGCCACCGTGCCAGCCACCCACGTGTGCGGGACGGGTCGCGTCAGCCGACGCCGCCCAACCCGAGCGTGCTGCCCCAGCGGCCAAGGATCACTTTTTTGAGGCGGGCGTGGGCAGGATCGGCGAGCGCCGGATCGCGGGCGAAGAAATCGTGGGCGTCGGCTCGGGCCTCATTCATGATGCTTTCATCCTCGATGAGATCGGCCACGAGCAGGCCGTCGTCGCCGCTCTGCCGCGCGCCAACGAGATTGCCCGCGCCGCGGAGCTCGAAGTCCTTCCTGGCGAGCTCAAACCCGTCGGTCGAGGCCACGAACGCGTCGACCCGCGGCTGCGGCTCGGCGCCCGACGGCGTGACGGCGCCGCAGATGCCCGCGACCGCGCCCCGCGCCACGCGGCCCCGCAACTGGTGCAGCTGTGACAATCCGAAACTCTCGGCGTCGAGAATTGTCATCACGGTGGCGTTCGGCACGTCGATCCCCACCTCGATCACGCTCGTGCACACGAGCACGTCGAGTTTCCCATTGCGAAAATCATCCATGATCGCCTGCTTCTCGGCCGTCTTCAGCCGCCCGTGCACGAGCGACAGCCGAAACGCCTCCAGCGGTCCGTTGGCCAGTTCCTCGAAGGCCGAGGCGATCGTGGCGAGCCCACGCTTCGAGTCTTCGATCGCCGGCACAACGACATACCCTTGCCGCCCCTCGCGGAGTTTCTTGCGCACGTGCTCCCACCACGAGTCTTCGTGACCGGGCACGACGCGGTAGGTGCGCACGGGCTGGCGTCCGGCCGGCCCCTGTGTGATCACGGAATAGTCGAGGTCGCCGTGGGTGGCATGGGCCACCGTCCGCGGAATCGGCGTGGCCGTCATCACGAGCACGTGCGGCTCCGCCTGCCCCTCCTGGAGCGTCGCTCGCTGGATCACGCCGAACCGCTGCTGCTCGTCGATCACCACGAGCCCGAGGCTCTTGAACGGCACGTCTCCGCTCACGAGCGCCTGCGTGCCGATCACGATCTGCGACTCACCAGCCGCGATTCGCTCGAGCGCCTTGCGCCGCTGGGCCTGCGTGTGGCCGCCCACGAGCAGTTCGAGGTTCACGCGTCCCTTGACGAGAAGTTGTTCGAGCGTGGCGAAGTGCTGCCGGGCGAGGAGCTCCGTCGGCGCCATGAGCGCGGCCTGGTGGCCGCAGCCGACGGCCGCGAGCATCGCATACAGGGCGACCACCGTCTTGCCGCTGCCCACGTCGCCCTGCAGCAGCCGGTTCATCGGCTCCGATTTCGCGAGGTCGGCCACGATCTCGGCGATCACGGCATCCTGGTCGGGCGTGAGCGTAAACGGCAGCCGGGCCCGGATCCGGCCGTCGAGCCGGGCATCGACGACCATCACGGGCGCCGCCTTGCGATCCTGCTGCTGGGCACGGTGGAGCCGCAGGGCCAGCTGCAGCATGAACAGCTCTTGGTACACGAGCCGTCGCGTGGCGGCCTCCTTGGACGCGAGGCTCGTGGGCACATGGATCTCACGCATCGCGTCGCGGATCGGCAGCAGATTTTTCGCCGCCAGCCACTCCTCGGGAAACGCCTCCTCGAGCATCTCGCCGGCGTGCGCAAGCGCCGCCTGCACCGCCAGCCGCACGTCCGACTGCCGCACGCCCTCCGTGCCCGGATACACCGCCAGATATTCGCCGCGGATCGGCTCCTCGCCGGCCGCACAGAGCCGCACCTCCGGATGCGACATCTCCCACGTCGCCCCGGCCCGTTTCGGCACACCGGCGAAGACGACCGTCGCGCCGACGGCGAACTTCTTCGCCATGAACGGCATGTTGAACCACACGCCGCGCACGCTGCCCCCCTGCCCCTCGACGAGCACCGTAAGCATCGAGCGGCCCTGCGCCGTCGTCCGCTGCCGCACGTCGGCGACGGTCCCTGCCACCGACGCATGCTCCCCTTCCACGAGGTCGGCGAACGCGTGCGCGCCGCTGAAGTCCTTGTAGTCGCGCGGAAAATGCACGAGCGCGTCGCGCACGGTTACGAGTTCGAGCGCCCGCAGCCGCTGAGCCCGCGCCGTCCCCACCCCCGGCAACCGCTCGAGCGGCGTCGTCAGGCTGGGTGGCTGCTGGTCCATGCGGGCAGTGTAGCGACAGGCCTCCAGGCCTGTCGGTCGACAGAGCTGGAGCTCTGTCGCTACGGAGGAGGCTTCGGGCTCCCCATTGCCC
>JBAXUY010000033.1:0-27300 GCA_037129475.1 Planctomycetia bacterium
TCGCTACAGCGCTTAGGACTTTCGGCGGAGTCGGGAAGGTGGGCACGCGCAGACGAAGGGAGTCGTTGAGGACGAAACAGCGCCAGGCCTGGAAGGCCGGGTCATCACCAGCCGACGGAGGTCGGCCAAGGAACGGACGGCAGGATGCCGTGCCGTTCCGTGAACACACATTCGAGCATGCCTCCCTTCGGCTCCGATTGCGGGTCATTGTCACATGCCCTACGGTCCGGGAAGACTGTAGCGCGGCGGCCCCGAGCCGGATTGGGCGCGTGGATGAAACGCCAAAGACGCCCGGTCATTCCTCCTCGAGGCCGTGCTCGAGGAGTTTCTTGCGAAGCGTGTTGCGGTTGATGCCGAGGCGGGCGGCGGCTTTCAGTTGCACGCCGTCGCAGGCGGCGAGCATCTGCGAGATGAGCTCGCGCTCCACGCGGCTCACGATCCGGTCGAAGAGATTCTCGTCGTCGGGCGACGCGGTCGTCATGCCCTGCTCCACGAGGTCGCGGGCCAGGCTATCGAGGTCGCCGCCGCGGCCGGGCAGCGATACGGACGGCTTGTCGCCCCGCATCGCCGGTGGCAGGAGATCCAGCGTCAGCTCGTCGCCGGTGGCCATCACGACGCATCGCTCGACGACGTTCTGGAGTTCGCGCACGTTGCCTGGCCAGTGGTAGCGGGTGAGGGCCTCGAGCGCCTGCTTCTGGATGTGGACGACGTAGCGTTCGTTGGCCTCATTGTAGATCTCGAGGAAGTGGCTCACCAGATTCGGGATGTCTTCGCGGCGGGCCCGCAGTGGCGGGAGGTAGATCGGCACGACGTTGAGCCGGTAGTAGAGATCCTCGCGGAAGGTCTCCTTGGCCACCTCGTCGAGCAGTTCGCGATTGCTCGCGGCGATCACGCGGGTGTCGACGCGGATCGTCTCGGTGTCGCCCACCCGCTCGAACTCCCGCTCCTGGAGCACCCGCAGGAGCTTCACCTGGAGCTTGGGCGTCGTCGAATTGATCTCGTCGAGGAAGATCGTGCCGGTGTGGGCCGCCTCGAACCGGCCGGTGCGGTTGGCGACCGCGCCGGTGAACGACCCGCGGACGTGGCCGAAGAGCTCGCTTTCGAGCAGGCTCTCCGAGAGGGCGCCGCAGTTGACCCGGACGAACGGCCCGCTGCCCCGAGGCGAGAGCTGGTGGATCGCCTTGGCCACGAGTTCCTTGCCGGTGCCCGTCTCTCCGACGAGCAGCACCGACGCGTTCGACATCGCGACACGGCGGGTCATCGCGTAGACCTCCGCCATCGCGGGGCCGGAGCCGATCAGCCCCTTGATCGGAGAGGTGGAGTCGTCACCGGGTTGGCTCGGAGAGCGCAGCATCAGCGGGAGCGGGCGGCGGGGGCGTGAACGCGGGCTGATTGTACCCCGCCGGACGGCGGCGTGCCGCGACGAGACCCAGCCGCCCGCGAACATCGGCCGGAATGTCCCAGTCGCGCCGGTGGAGGATCGCAAGCAGCGTGGCCGCCTGCCGCCCCCGGTCGAGCCGGTGGGCCGCGCGGGCAGTGCGGCCGTCGGCCGAGGCTGCCGCCGGGCCCGCCACGTCTTCGAGCGTCTGCGGGAACCGTGCCGGCGCCAGCTCGGCGCCGGTGTTCGCGTCGATCGAAGGGATGAAAAAACTCTCCATCCTGTCGACGAGCGCCACGCACGGTATCCGCGAAAACTTGAGGATCGATTTCGTGAGAAACGGGCCTCGCGGGAGGTCGTCGAATGGATCGACCACCACGAGCACGGGGGGAATGTCGCCGTGTGGCTGCTCCTGGATGAACTGCACCGTTTCGAACGCCGACGGTTTCACGATCCGGGCTCCGAGGATCACGAGCACCGTGTCGGCGTGGTCGCGTGCCGCGAGCACCGCCGCGCGGCCGGTCGACACGACCGTGGGCCGGTAGCCGAATCGGGAGACGCCGGCCGCGATCTCGTGGGCGATGTCGGCATCGTGGTGTGCGACCACCACGCGGTCGCTCCCCGTGGCGGTGGCCGCGTGAACGAGCGTCGCGACCACGCGGCTCGACCCCGGCCACGGCGGCGGGCTGGCAGCAAGCGCGAGCGTGCGGGCCGCCGCAAACTGGAGCTCGGCGTCGGGCACGGCGAGCGCGCGCACGAGCGCCTGGCGCACCGCCGGCGGCAGGGGTGCAGCCGGTGTGTCGAGCGGGTGATCGGGGGGCAGTGCGGCCTCTTCGAGTCCCCGGGCGGCGGCCGCCGCGGCGGTGAACAGGCCGCGCGAGGCGGCCAGATCGAGCACGTCGGCCACCGCTTCGATGTCGAGCCCATCGGGCCCGGTGAGCACCGCCGCGAGCTGGCCGGGTTCGAAGTCGGGCGGCACGGTGCCCGGGGTCGGGCCTCGGAGCGCCTCGAGCCGGGCGAGGAGCACGAGCCGCACCGTTTCCGGATCGGTGGCGCCGAGTGCCATCAGGTCGCGGGCCAGGTGCAGAGCCTCCCGCATCCGCACGGCGTCGCCGCGCGCGCGGTCATGTTCCACGTCGGGAGATGTCGGTGCCCAGAGCACGCGGTCGAGCCGGTGCGTGATCCGGGCCACCGCCTCGCCGCGGGTGGGCGGCTGCCAGGGCTCCCCCGGCTCCGCGCACCGCTCATGCACGCGCCGCAGGGCAGCGAGCGCCCGGTCGCGAATCTCGGGTGGCGTGTCGGGCACGACCGCCGGTGCCAGCAAAAACTCCGACACGTCGTCGGCGCCGAGGGCATCGAGGCCGTCGATGGCGGCGGGCCACGAGGCCAGATCCGCGGAGCCGAGTCGGGCGAGCAGGGACTGCTTCGTTTCGGCCGCCAGCGCCGAGCCCGCGCACGACAGAACGCAGAGCGCGATCACTGCGACCGCCACGGCCGGGGCCAGGCGGAGCCGTCGCGATGTCAGGCCAGACGCTTCTGCCATACGGCAATCTGGTCGGCCACCCGGGCGGGCGCGGTCGAGCCGAAGCTCGTCATCCGCTCAACTGCCCTCGAGGCCCCCAGCGCCCCGCGGAGCGCGGCCGTCCAGCCTGCCCATTCTCGCGAGAACTCCTCGTCGGAAAGCTCCGCCAGCGACACGCCCTTTGTCATGGCCCGCCGCACGAGGTGCCCGACGGCCTCATGGGCCGTCCGCTGCGGCACGCCCGCCGTGATGATCGCCTCCATCAGGCTCGTGGCATCGAGGTGGCCCCGTTCGAGCGTGGCTGCGATCTTCGCGTGGTCGAACGACGTGCCCGCAACGAGCGGCGCGGCCACGCCGAGCACCGCATCGAGCGTGTCGATCGAGTCGAAAATCGTTTCCTTGTCTTCCTGGAGGTCGCGGTTGTAGGCGGTGGGCAAGCCTTTCAGGAGCACGAGCAGGGCCTGCATGTTGCCGATCGCCCGCGCGCTCTTGCCGCGCACGAGCTCGAGCACGTCGGGGTTGATCTTCTGCGGCATGATCGAGCTGCCGGTGCAGAAGCCTTCGGGGAGCTTGAGAAAGCCGAATTCTTGCGTGCTGTAGAGGATCCACTCCTCGGCCCACTGCGAGAGATGGGTCATCGCGAGCGCGATCACGAAGGCGAGTTCGCAGACGAAGTCGCGGTCGCTCGCGCCGTCGAGGCTGTTGGCCGCCACGTCGTCGAAGCCGAGCGCCACCCGCACGTGGTCGCGGTCGATCGGCAGACTCGACCCGGCGAGGGCGCCCGACCCGAGTGGCAGGACGTTCGTCCGCCGCCGGCAGTCGGCGAGCCGGTCGCGGTCGCGCTGGAATTTCTCGCACCACGCGAGCACTTGATGGCTCGCCAGCACCGGCTGGGCCCGACGCAGGTGGGTGTAGCCCGGGATCACGAGCCCCTGTTCGCGCTCGGCGAGACCGAGGAACGCACGCTGGAGCTCGAGCAGGCCCTGATCGAGCCGGTCGATCGCCCGCCGGCAGTAGAGCCGCAGGTCGGTGGCCACCTGGTCGTTGCGGCTCCGGGCGGTGTGCAGCTTGCGGCCGATGTCGCCGAGCCGGGCGGTGAGCGCCGACTCGATATGAAGATGGATGTCTTCCTTCGCGGCGGTGAACTCGAACCGGCCGCCGTGGATCTCGCTCCGAATCTCCTCGAGCCCCTGGGCGATCGCGTCGGCCTCGGGCACCGTGACGAGGCCGCAGGCGGCGAGCATCCGCGCGTGGGCGATCGAGGCGTCGATGTCGTCGTCGGCGAGCCGCCTGTCGAACGACACACTCTCGGAAAACGCCTCGACCCGCTTGTCGGTTGGCTCGCGAAACACGCCGCCCCACGCCTTGGCGGATGGCCGGCCTTCGGGAGAGTGGGACACGGGCGTGATCCTGAAGCAGGTGACGGAGCTTCTACTTGTACTTGCGACCGCCCGAAAATCCATCCCGGCCGAGTACACTGCACCCTCCCATGACTTCGCCCGACGATTTTCTCGCGCCCGGTGGCAGGCTCGCGGCGCGGCTGACGGGCTGGGAGTCGCGGCCGCAGCAACTGGAGATGGCCCGGCTGGTCGCCCAGGCGATCGCCGAGCGGCGGCACGCGGTGATCGAGGCCGGCACGGGCGTGGGGAAGAGCCTCGCGTACCTCGTGCCCGCGGTGCTCGCGGCGACGGCCGATCAGGTGGACGATGGCGACCCGAGCAATCCGCCACCGGCGTCCGCAGCCGACTGGCAGGACGACGAGCACGAGCCCGTCGCACCGCCCGGCCGACGGCCGCGGCGGGTCGTGATCTCGACGCACACGATCGCGCTCCAGGAGCAGCTCGTCACCAAAGACATCCCGCTCGTGGCGGCGGTGATGCCGCGGGAGTTCTCGGCGGTGCTCGTCAAGGGCCGCGGCAACTACGTGAGTCTGCGGCGGCTGGCGCTCGCCCTCGAACGCTCGGGCAGCCTCTTCAAGGACGACGAGGAGCTCGCCGAACTTCGCGACCTCGGTTCCTGGGCCCGCCGCACGAGCGACGGTTCGCTCGCCGACTTGCCGAGCATGCCCACGGCCGCGGTCTGGGAGGAGATCGAGAGCGACTCGGGCAACTGCATGGGGAGGGCCTGCCCGACCTACCAGCAGTGTTTCTATTACGCCGCCCGGCGGCGGATGCACCACGCGCAGGTGCTCGTCGTGAATCACGCGCTCTTTTTCTCCGATCTCGCCCTCAGACGTGCCGGGGCGAGCCTGCTGCCCGAGTACGACGTGGTCGTGTTCGACGAGGCACACACGCTCGAGAGCGTGGCGGGCGACCATCTGGGCGTGGGGCTCTCGAGCGGCACGGTCGACCGCATCCTGTCGAAGCTCTTCAACGAACGTACGCACCGCGGGCTGCTCGTCCACTACAAGATGCACGACCTCGAGCCCGACGTGCTTCGCTGCCGCCGGGCCGCCGAGGATTTCTTCGCGGCGGTGCGGCACGCGGTCGCTGGCACTGGCGACGGCCCCTGGCGGGTGCGCCGGCCCCGGCTCGTGCCCGACTCGCTCGGCGACGTGTGCCTCGGCCTCGTGCGCAAGCTCAAGGCGGCGGCCGACGGACTCGCGAACGACGCCGAGCGGCACGACTTCCATGCCCTCGCCGACCGGCTCTCGCTCGTGGCGGGCTCCGTGCGCACCTGGCTCGAGCAAAGCGAGCCGGGCGCGGTGTGGTGGGTCGAGGCCCAGCGCACGCGACGGGGTCGGGAGCGCATCCGCCTGGCCGGCGCACCCGTCGACGTGGGCGCGACGCTCGAGCGCGAACTCTTCAGCCGTGTGGGTACCGTCGTGCTCACGAGCGCCACACTCGCCGTCGGGGCGGAGCGGGCCGACGAGGCGATCGCAGACGATCGCCCCCCAGCCGATCCATTCGCATTCTTCCGGAAGCGGATCGGGCTCGGAGTTGCCGCGAGTCGGGTCGCCTCGGAATCGGAAGCGGTCGATCGCAGTGTCATCACCCGTCGGCTCGGCAGCCCCTTCGATTACGAGCAGCAGGCCACGCTCGTGCTCGTCGACCGGCTGCCGAATCCGGAAGAGCGCGAGGCCTACGATCGCGCCTCTGCGCAGATGATCCGCCGCTACGTCAACCGCAGTGGCGGCCGGGCAATGGTGCTCTTCACGAGCACCGCCGCGCTCGCCGCCGCCTCGGCCGACCTCGCCGGCTGGTGCGCCCGCCGCAACTACCGTCTCGTGAGCCAGGCCGAGGGCCTCACGCGCACGCAGATGCTCGCCGACTTCCGCGCCGGGCCGGCGAGCGTGCTCCTCGGCACCGACGGCTTCTGGCAGGGAATCGACCTGCCGGGCGACTGCCTCGTGACGGTGATCATCACGCGGCTGCCGTTCGCCGTGCCCGACCGGCCGCTCGTCGCCGCGCGGATCGAGGCGCTCCGTGAAGGGGGCGGCAATCCCTTCATGGAGTATCAACTGCCCGAGGCCGTGCTCAAGCTCAAGCAGGGCTTCGGGCGGCTGATCCGCTCGCACGCGGACCGGGGAACCGTGGTGATTCTCGACCCGCGCGTGCTCACGAAGCACTACGGCCGCGTGTTCCTCGACAGCCTCCCGCCGGCCCGCGTCGAAATCGAGCCCTTCGACGATGAGTGACGCGTGTGGGGAAGCCAGACGTCGGTGAGCCCAATCCGGCTCGGGGCTGCACCGTACCGTCTCGCCGGACGTTCACTCCGGCCCTCCAGGCCTCCGCTCACTCGGATGTGCCTGCGCTGCGCCATCCGGGGCAGCCCCTCGCCTCCTCCGTAGCGACAGAGCTCCAGCTCTGTCGATCGACAGGCCTGGAGGCCTGTCGCTACAGCGCTCGGAACTTTCGGCGGAGTCGGTCGGTGGGCACGCGCAGACGCAGGGAGTCGTTGAGGACGAAAGATCGCTAGGCCTGGAGGGCCGTGCCGTTCCGTGAAGCATCCCTCGAGCATGCCTACCGCCGGCTCCGATTGCGGGTGGTTCACAAGTGCCACGCCATCGAACGGGGCAGATGAGGCGGGACGCCTGTCCAACGCTGATACGGGGTGATTTCGAGCCGGCGCACTTCGTCGATTACGAAGCCAGCTCGAGTTCGGCCCAGGTCGTGGGGTCGCCATCCCACGGGTATTCGGGCGGGGCACAGAAGGGCACGCGGCCGAGCTTTCGATCGACGAGCGCCGCGCAGAACCCGAGCCGGGGAATTTCGGCGGGATCCCAGCCGGGGAGGGCGGCTGCCGACACAAAAGCGTCGATCTGCCAGCCGTCGGCCGCGAGCTTGCCGGCGATCGAGACGGCGCCGGGTGGGAGTTCGGCCGGCACTTCGCTCGTGCGCGGGATCGCGGCGGCCACGGCCACGGCCTGGTCGGCCATGCGGCCGCCACCGGTGGGCAGGAGCGCGAGCCGGCGGCAGTAGCGGCCGGCGCGGTGGCTGTCGCCCGTGGGCCGGGTGGCGATCCAGAGGTGCAGGCCGTCGCTGTCTTCCGGCCGCGTCGGCTGGCACCAGCGCGACGCGCCCACGCCCCGGGCGATCGCCCGCACGCCGAGGCCCGTGTCGTTCCACGCGATCCAGAGATCGAGCACGTCGGGCACGTTGGCGAGTGGTGCGAGCGTGGGCAGCCGGCAGGCGTCATCGAGCTGAGTCGCGGCGGGCGGCCAGAGCGTCGCCCGCCGCGGGCAGACGAGGCGAAACCGGAAGGGCGCGGCGGGATTGACGAGCGGCGACATGACGATGGCGAGCATCATATACTCGAGCGCGAGGCCGGCGGAGCGGCCGCCGCGAGTCCCCAGCGGAAGCCCAGTCGATGCGCGTGCTTGTGGTGGCGAGCGAGGCGGCGCCGTTCGCCAAGACCGGCGGGCTCGCCGACGTGGCCGGCGCCCTGCCCGGCGCGCTCGAGCGACTCGGCTGCGACGTCACGGTGGTGATGCCCGCCTACCGCGAGGTGTTCGCCAAGGGCCTGCCCGTGGAGGAGACGGGCCTCTCCTTCGAGGTGCCGCTCGGGGCCCGGTGGCTCGCGGCCCGCATCCTGCGCGGCCGGCTGCCAGGGTCCGGGGTCACGGTCTTCTTCATCGCGAACGACGGCTGCTTCGACCGTCCCACGCTCTATGGCGGCGCCGAAGACTATGCCGACAACGCCGAGCGGTTCATCTTCTTCGCCCGGGCCGCGCTCGAGTTCGCCGGCCGGCAGGACCGCCCGTTCGACATTCTCCATTGCCACGATTGGCAGGCCGGGCTCGTGCCGGCCTATCAGAAGCTCGTCTACCAGGCGTGGCCGATGCTCTCGCAGACCCGGTCGGTGCTGACGATTCACAACATGGCCTACCAAGGCCTCTTCTGGCACTGGGACATGCTGCTCACGGGCTTCGACTGGAAGTATTTCAACTGGCAGCAGATGGAGTTTTACGGGCAACTCAACTTCCTCAAGACGGGCCTGGTGTTCGCCGACGCGATCAGCACCGTGAGCCCCACGTACGCGCGGGAGATCCAGCGCGCTCCCGGTGGCTGCGGCCTCGAGGGCGTCCTCGCCGGGCGGAGCGACACGCTCGTGGGGATCGTCAACGGCATCGACACGACCGTCTGGAACCCTGCCGCCGATCGATCCATTCCGCGCGGCTACGGGCTCGACACCGTCGTCGATGGCAAGGATGCCGCCCGCATCGCCCTCGCCGCCCGGCTCGGTCATGCCGCGCCCGATCCACGGCCGCTCGTGGCCCTGGTCGGACGGCTCGTCGAACAGAAGGGGATCGACCTCGTCATCGAGATGCTCGGCAGGATGGCGGGCACCGGGCGGGCGCGCTTCGTGATCCTCGGTACGGGCTCCGCCGAGACGGAGGAGGCACTCGAGCGCACGGCGGCGTCGTATCCGGGCACGATCGACGTGGTGATCGGGTTCGACGAGGAGTTCGCGCATCTCGTGTTCGCGGCGGCCGATATCGCGCTCGTGCCGAGCCGCTACGAGCCGTGTGGCCTCACGCAGCTGTATGCGCTGCGCTACGGCACGATCCCCGTGGTGCGGGCGACCGGTGGGCTCGTCGATACGGTGGTCGACACCACGGAGGAGACGCTGGCAAGTGGTCGGGCGAGTGGGTTCGTGTTCGACGCCTTCGATTCACTCGCCCTCGAGCACGCCCTCGGTCGGGCGCTCGAGGCCCATGCCGACGGGAGCCTCTGGAGCGGGCTCGTGCGGCGGGTGATGCAGCAGGACTGGTCGTGGGATGCAAGCGCCCGCGAGTATCTGCGCCTCTTCGAGCGCGTCTGCGCCGCACCGCCGGTGGCCGTGAAGTAGCGTCAGACGGGAGACAAACCAGGCAATCTGGACGTGACCTTGCCATCCGCGTCGGGCGCGGGCCGGACCGGTCACGCCGCCCGACCGATACCACTGGCATGAAACGCATGTTTGTGTTCGGTCTCGGGATCATGCTGCTCGTGGGTTCCGTCGCCTCTGCGGGCGAAGCGTTTCGCTGCCGCACCTGCGGGCCGGGTGTGGCGGGCATGGAGACGCCCTACGGCGACACCGGCTGCGGCCCGCGATACTGCGGCGCAAAGCACGAGCCGAGCCACTGCGACCCGTGCGATGCGTGCAACCGCTGGCGCGGCTGCAACGGCGTGACGCAGGGCCCCGACATGCTCGCCCCGTGGCAACTGCCGCCCGGCCGCGGATTCATGACGGCCGAGCAGTTGGGCTATGCCACGTGGGCCGGTTGCCGGACGTGCAAGTAGGGACAGAGCTCGAGCTCCGTCGTCCGACAGGCCTGGAGGCCCGTCGCTACGGATTCAGCGACTCACGACATAGGTTGCGGCGAACGTAATCTCGTCGCCGCGGTCGCGGCAGGCTCGGCGAAGCACGTCGAGTGCATCGCCCGCCGCCGCCATCTCCACGAGCGACGGCAGCATGCCGCTCGCCTGCACCACGCTCGGCATCCCGCCGTCTGCCGGTCGCTCGAGCATTGCATGGAGCGCCTCGGCCGGACGACCGAGCCGCCAGAGCAGAAGTGCCAGGATGTCGGCGGGGAGCGTGCCTGCTTCCTCGAGCCGGGCCGTGGTCGCGGCGGCCCGAAAGAACCGTACTGCGGCGTCCGCGTCGCGCCCCAGTTGCGCCGCATAGAAGAGCCGCGATGCCTCCCCCACGTTCTCGAACGGCGGCTCCCCCGGATACGTCGCCTCGGCCGGCAGGCGGCAGGCATACAGGGCGAGTTCCCACGCCTGCTCGATCAGGTCACGGTTGGTCGCCACCCTCGCGATCCGGAGCACCGACTGCAGGTGTGACACGTCCACATGCACGCTCGGATCGTCGGCGAGGCCTCCGGCGGCTGCGAGGAGCGCTGCGATCGACGTGGTCATGGAGTTCGCCTCGATGAGCCCGCGCCGCTCGAGATCGCTCGCCAGGTTTGTCGCCACCTCGCGGTAGAGATGCGTGACGAGCACGGCCGCGGCCTCCTGCTGTCGTGCAGCCGGCAGCCTCGATACCCCCTGCTCGTAGGCCGTGATCGCGTTGCAGGTGCCCTGAGCCTCGAGCACGAGTTCGAGGCCGAGGGCCGGATCGAGTCCTTCCCAGAGGCCGACGTGCAGGATCTCGGCGCGGCGGGCCTCGGCAGCCTCGTCGTCGGCGGGCAGCCGGGTTGCGAGGTCGCGCAGCTTCGCCGCCACCGCTGCGGGCTCGGCGGCGGCCCGCAGATACATCCACGCAGCCGCCACCGATCCCTCTTCGAGGAGCGGCCAGCCCACCTCGCGGCAGGCGGCGAGCGACCGCTCGTCGAGCGCGTCGCGGAGCGCGGGATCGAGTGCCCCCAGGTCGCCCGTGAGCGGCAGCCCGAGGGCGGCACGGGCTTCCAGCAGCCGCAGGTCGAAGAGGGCATGCCAGCGGCGGCGCTCGACGAGCGAGGCCGCGAGCGTGGCGAAGAGATCGGCCGGGCCGCGAGCAGCCTCAGCGGCGAGCGTGTCGAAGAGGTCGGTCATGGGAAAGACGTGACAGGCCGAAGCCCGTCCTACGGAAGGGTGGCCTGGCGGAGGGACTCGTAGGCGAGCACTGCCGCCGTCGCGGAAACGTTGAGGCTGTCGGCGATGCCCTGCATCGGCAGCCGGATCGTCTCGAACACGATCGTGCCGGCGTCGGCCGCCTGCTGCCAGTCGTCCGAGAGGCCGACAGCCTCGCTGCCGAGTACGATCGCCGTCGGGCCGGTGAGCGGTGCTTCGTGCCAGAGCTGCGCGCCTTTCGGCAGCGCGGCGATGACCCGTCGACGCTCGCGACCGCACCAGGCAATCGCTTCAGCAGTTGACGCGACGGCCAGCGGCAGCGCGAACACGGTGCCGAGGCTCGCGCGGATCGCGGCAGGATTCGCCGGATCGGTGCCGCTGCCGCACGCGATCACGCCGGCGATGCCTGCCGCATCGCACGTGCGCAGGATCGCGCCCAGGTTGCCCGGCTTCTCGACGCCCTCCACCACGAACACCGGTCGATCGACGGCAACAGTGAAGCCGTCGAGGCCCGTTGCACGGAATCGAGCCACGGCGACGAGGCCCTCATTGCGGCGGCCGAAAGCAATTTTCTCGAACGGGCGGGGGGTGAGCACGCAGACGCGCGTGCCGCGCGATTCGAGCGTCGCTACGAGCCCGTCGCGGGCTGCATCGGCCGGCGCCTCCCCGTCGAGGAACGCCTCCGTGATCTCGATGCCGGATGCGACTGCCCGGTCGATCTCGCGCAGGCCATCCACGAGCGTCAGTCCGGTCGCGCGGCGGGCGTCGGCCTCGCGCAGCCTGACGGCCTCCCGCACGCGGGGATTGGCCGGACTCGTGATCGATTCGTGCCGGGTCATCGGGAAGGACTCGAGCGGGCGAAATCACCGAGCATGAGCGGGCGGCCAACGGCGTCGCGGCACTCGAGCCGCCCCGACTCGATTCCGCCACCGAACGTGCCAGCCAGTGTGTCGTGGAGGCGGCGGTGATGCCAGCGGGGCGAGTGGCAGGTGAGTACCAGGGGGCCAGCGTGGCTTCGGCCCACGAGCACGGCGAGGTCGGCGAGCAGGGGCTCGAGGTCGCGGTCGATCGAGAAGGCCTGTCCTTTCGGCCCGTGGCCCCACGACGGCGGGTCGAGCACGACGCCATCGTACCGGGCGCCGCGGCGCACCTCCCGGGCGACGAACGCGCGTGCATCCTCACAGAGCCAGCGAATCGACGCCGCCTCGAGGCCCGACGCGGCGGCATTTCGCCGGGCGAGGGCCGTCGCCTGCCTCGAGGCATCGACGTGAGTCACCTCGGCCCCGGCTGCGGCGAGCGCGAGCGTCGCTGCCCCCGAGTGGGCGAACAGGGACAGCATGCGTGCGCCGCGGGGCGTGACGGCGGCAAGCCACCGCCACTGGTCGATCTGCTCGAGGAATACGCCGAGTTGCCCCGACGGCGCGGGCCGCACCTCGAGGGCGAGCGTGGGAAAGGCCGGCCCGGCGAGCGGGATGTGCACGAGCCAGGGGTCGGGGAGCGGAGCCGAGAAGTGCCACGAGCTCGCGCGGCCGGGGGGCATCGCAAAGGTCGCCGTGGCAGACTCCCAGGCGCGTGGCAGGCGACGTGGCGGAAGATCGGGGAGTGGCAGCGGCCGGTCTACGAGCACTCCGCCGAGCAGCTCCAGCCGCCGGCCCGTGCCGTAATCGACGAGGGATGGATCGCGAAACTTTTCGGCGGCCTGGGCGTTCATTTCCCTACCAGCGTACGACACCGGTTGAAAACCGTTCGTTTCCAGGACGCAGAGGAGCATCGACATGAGAAGCCTGTGGAAGTGGGTGGGACTGACAGCATGCGGGATCGGCCTCGGGATTGCGGCCACCCGGATGCATGCGGTGACGGCGGCCGAGGACTCGCCGGCGTATGAGCGGCCAGGAGAGTCGGGCGACCGGCTCGACCGGATCGCCGACATGCTCGACCGGCTCCTCGAGCGGATGGATGGTCGCATGGGGCCTGGCGGTCCCCCGCGTGGCGACCATCGCGGTCCGCCTCGGGGCGGGCCGGAGGGCGACGGCGGGCCGCACGACGGACCGCATCGTGAGGGACCCCCGCACGACCGGCCGGAGTGGGGCGGCCCGCCTCCACGCATGCCGCGCGAGATGTCGCCGGAGGTGCGCGAGATGCTCGAGCGCCGGATGCACGAGGGACGTGAGCGGATGGAGAAGGCCCGCGCGGAGATGAAAGAGCGGATGGAAAAGGCGAAGGAGAAGTTCCAACAGCTCGAGGACCGGGTGAAGGCGCTCGAGGCCGACGTCGAACGGCTGAAGGCCGCCAAGTAGCCGCGAAACCGCAGTCGCCAGGCGCTGGAACACGTCGTGGACCGGGCGCGGATGGTCCCCGGGCAGCCGGTTTGGCCGCCCGGGGACCGCGTGCTAGAGTGAAGGCATCAGTCCCGCCGATCGATCCGAAACAGTTTTCGGATCCGCGTTTGACGGCCGGCCATTCAATGCCGCCGAACGGCGACGCGGGTGTTGCCCTTGGAGTCGTTCATGGGACGCACCATCGCGCCTGGCGTCGCGATCGGCCTGGCGACCGTCCTCCTGTGGGGATGGTCCCGCGCCGCATCGGCTGCGGAGTCAGCGGTCGATTTCAACCGTGACGTGCGGCCGATCCTCTCGGATCGGTGTTTCTCCTGCCACGGTCCCGATGCCGAAGACCGTCAGGCCGGCCTGCGGCTCGACATGCGCGATGCCGCGATCGCCGAACTCGACAGCGGCACGACGGCGATCGTGCCGGGTGATCCTGGGGCGAGCGAGATGCTCGCGCGGATCACGAGCACCGACCCCGACGTGGTCATGCCGCCGCCGCGGCTCAACAAGCCGATCACACCGGAAGAAGCCGCGATCCTGGATCGCTGGATCAAGGACGGCGCGGAGTATCGCGGCCACTGGGCGTTCGAGCGGGTGGAGCGGCCTGCCGAGCCGGCGGTGAAGGACACCGCCTGGCCCGCCACGCCGATCGACCGCTTCATCCTTGCGCGGCTCGAGCAGGAGGGGCTCGCGCCCAACCCGGAGGCCGACAAGGTCACGCTGGCCCGACGGCTGGCCCTCGATCTCACCGGCCTGCCCCCGGTGCCTGCCGATGTCGACGCGTTCGTCGCCGATACGTCACCCGAGGCCTACGACCGCTACGTCGATGCCCTGCTCGCGAGCCCGCACTACGGCGAGCGGATGGCGATCGAGTGGCTCGATGCGGCGCGGTACGCCGACTCCAGCGGCTATCAGACCGATTCGAGCCGGCAGAACTGGCCGTGGCGCGACTGGCTCATCAAGGCTTACAACGACAACATGCCGTTCGATCGCTTCACGATCGACCAACTCGCCGGCGACATGCTCGACCATCCGACCCGCGACCAGATCGTCGCCACGGGGTTCAATCGCAATCACCGTCTCAACGGTGAAGGGGGCATCATCGCCGAGGAATGGCGGGTGGAGACGGTGATCGATCGGGTCGAGACGACCGCCCAGACGTGGATGGCGCTCTCGGCAGGCTGCGCCCGTTGCCACGACCATAAGTACGACCCGCTCTCGCAGAAGGAGTTCTACGCGCTCTTCGCACTGTTCAACAACGTGCCGGAGACGGGCACCAATCAGGGCTCCCAGCACCGCGGCGGCGGCAATATCGATCCCGTGCACCTGCTGCCGTCGCCGGAGCAGGAGCGCGAGTTGGCGCGTTTGCAGCAGGTCGTGGCCGATGCGGAACTGGCTGTGAAAGCCGAGGTGGCCAACATCGACACACTCGTGGCCGACTGGGAGCAGTCAATCCAGCCGGCGCTCGCTGCGCCGCAGAAGGCCTGGGAACCCTTCGAGCCGTTGGAGTTGCGTAGTGCCGGCGGCGCCGGCTTCCGGCGCAGTGAGGACGGGACGTGGTTCGTGGAGGGCAAGCTGCCGCCAAGAGACACGTACGAGTTCGAAACGCTCGTGCCGGCCGACACACTGGGCGGCCTGCGGATCGAAGTGCTGCCCGACGCGACCCTGGCCGGCAACGGCGGCTTTGGCCGCAGCGGCAATGGCAACGTCGTGATCACGAAGATCGAAGCGGAAATCGAGCCGCCCGGCGACGCGAAGGTGATTCCGGTGGAACTCGTGCGGGCCGAGGCGAGCTACGAGCAGGAAGGCTGGCCCGCGACGAGTGTCTTGCAGTTGAAAGGCGAGAACGGCAAGGGCTGGGCGATCGATGGCCACGTTCCCGAAAAGCGTGAGCCCCGGCAGATCGCCGTGTTTCCCGCGAAGCCCGTGACGCTGCCGGAAAACGCGCGGCTGGTGGTTCGCATTCGCCAGGAGGCGTTCGACGGCCATGCGATCGGCCGCTTCCGGCTCGCGTTTTCGGCCGACGAGCCGGGCATGCTCGGTGTGGCGGGCTCGAAGCTCCCGCAGCCGGTCAAGGACGCCATCGCGGTGGAGCGGGACAAACGCTCGCCGGCGCAGCGGGCAGAGATCGCAAAGTTTTACCGGGCGAACGTCGACGGGCCGATCCGTCGGGCCGAGGCGGCGCGCGAGGCCGCCACGAAGAGCGTCGAGTCGTTCACAGGTTCGCTCGCGAGCGTGATGGTGATGAAGGAGGGGCCGCCACGCGACGCGTTCGTGCTCATCCGCGGGGAGTACGACAAGCGCGGCGACACGGTGGCGGCCGGGCTGCCCGCCTTTCTGCCGGCGCTGCCGGAGGGGGTGAAGGTCGATCGCCTCGCGCTCGCGAAGTGGCTCGTGTCGCGCGACCATCCGCTCACGGCGCGGGTGTGGGTCAACCGGATGTGGGAGCGATTCTTCGGCACCGGGCTCGTGAAGACCAGCGAGAACCTCGGTAGCCAGGCTGAGTACCCGAGCCACCCCGAGCTCCTCGATTGGCTGGCGACCGAGTTCATGGAGGCCGGCTGGGACATGAAGCGATTCGTCAAGCTCGTCGTCACGAGCGCCGTCTACCGGCAGCAGGCCGTGGTCACGCCGGAGAAACTCGCCCGGGATCCGGCCAACAGGCTGCTGGCCCGGGCCCCGCGCATCCGGCTGCCGGGCGAGGCCGTGCGGGATGCCGCCCTCGCCGCGTCGGGCCTGCTCGTGCCTTCGATCGGCGGACCGAGCGTGCGCCCCTGGATGCCGGACGGCGTGTGGGACGAGACGAGCAAATACGGAGATCTCCGCGGCTACAAGCCCGAGAGCGGGCCTGGCAGGTATCGCCGCACGATGTACACGGTCTGGAAGCGAACCGCCGGCCCGCCGACGATGCTGCTCTTCGACGCGCCGGGCCGCGAGACCTGCGTGGTCAAGCGATCGCGCACGAACACGCCGCTCCAGGCGCTCGCACTCTTGAACGAGACGACGTTCATCGAGGTGGCCCACGGCCTCGCCAAGCGAATGATCGCCGAAGGGGGGCAGACGCCGGGCGAGCGGATCGCCCACGGCTTCCGGCTGGCGATCGGCCGCGAGCCCAACCCCGAAGAGCTGGCTACGCTCGTCAGTGGTTTCGAGGCGGACGTGGCGAAATATACGACTTCACCGGAAGCGGCGGAGAAGTACGCGACGGTTGGCCTCGTGAAGAAGCCCGAGCAGGTGCCGGCGGCCGAGTTTGCCGCCTATTCGTTGGCCGCCAACGTGATCATCAACCTCGACGAATTCGTGATGCGGGAGTGACGCCATGAACCCCAACGTGCGAATCCAAGACGTCCTCAATCGCCGTGTCTTTCTCGGCGGCACGGGAGGCGCCCTCGGCTACGCCGCGCTCGCCAGCCTGATGCAGCCGCAGGCGGCCCGCGCGGCGGCCGTGACGGGCCCGGCACCGGCCGTGTTCCCCAATCATGCGCCCAAGGCGAAGCGGATCATCTACCTCTTCCAGTCGGGTGCGCCGTCGCAAATGGATCTTTTCGACCCCAAGCCCGAGATGGCGAAGCGGCGGGGCGAGGATCTCCCCGAGTCGATCCGCCAGGGCCAGCGGCTCACCACGATGACGAGCGGCCAGAAGAACTTTCCCGTGGCGCCGTCGATCTTCTCGTTCGCCCAGCATGGTGAGAGCGGCATGTGGTTCAGCGACCTCGTGCCGAACATCGCCCGCCACGCCGACCGCTGGTGCATGGTCCGATCGATGTTCACCGAGCAGATCAACCACGACCCTGCGATCACGTTTTTCCAGACCGGCCATCAGCTCGCGGGTCGGCCCAGCATCGGTTCCTGGGTGAGCTACGGCCTCGGCAGCGAGAACGCCGACCTGCCGGCCTATATCGTGCTCACGAGCTTCGGGAGCGGCCGCAAGGACGACCAGCCACTCTATGATCGCCTGTGGGGAGCTGGCTTTCTGCCCACGAAGCACCAGGGTGTGCGGTTTCGCAACACGGGCGATCCGGTGCTCTACCTCGCCGATCCGGCGGGAGTCGATCGGCAGACCCGTCGTGACACGCTCGACCGGATCGCGAAGCTCAACGCCGCCCGTTCGAGCGTGATCGGTGATCCTGAGATCGCCGCCCGCACCGCGCAATACGAGATGGCCTTTCGCATGCAGGCCAGCGTGCCCGAGATCATCGACTTCAAGGACGAGCCCAAGCACGTGCTCGACTCCTATGGGCCCGACGTGCATCGCCCTGGGAGCTACGCGTTCAACTGCCTGCTTGCCCGGAGACTCTCGGAGAAGGGCGTGCGGTTCGTGCAGCTCTTCCACATGGGCTGGGACCACCACGGCGGCCTGCCGGCGGCGATCAAGGGCCAGGTGCAGGACACCGACCAGGCCACGGCGGCACTGCTCGACGATCTGCAAGAGCGGGGCATGCTCGACGATACGCTCATCGTGTGGGGGGGCGAGTTCGGCCGCACGATCTACTCGCAAGGTGCGCTCACGGAGACGAACTACGGCCGCGACCACCACCCGCGGTGCTTCACGATGCTCCTGGCGGGCGCCGGCATCAAGCCGGGCCTGACCTACGGTGCGACCGACGACTACTCCTACAACATCGTCACGCCCGACCAGAAGGTGCACGTGCACGACTTGAACGCCACGATCCTCCACCTCATGGGGATCGACCACCTGCGGCTCACCTACCCCTACCAGGGCCGCGACTTCCGGCTCACCGACGTGCACGGGAACGTGGTGAAGGATATCCTGAGCTGAAGATCGACTTGAGGCTGCCCCGTACCGCACGTAGGGCAAGCGTCGCTGGACGGCGGGGCATCTGATAACCACCTGCATTCGGAGCCGGCGGTAGGCATGCTCGCCTCCGGTCGTGTTGAGAGTACAGGACTGGTGGGTTTTGCTCAGACGCCGATAGTCCTCAATGACTCCCTGCGTCTGCGCGTGCCCACCTTCCCGACTCCGCCGAAACCGCTGAGCGCTGTAGCGACAGGCCTCCAGGCCTGTCGATCGACAGAGCTGGAGCTCTGTCGCTACGGAGGAGGCTTCGGGCTCCCCGTGTCCCGGGAGCCGGCGTTACTCACCAGCGAAGCCAGGATGGCGCAGCGCCAGTGAGTCCGAGTGAACGGAGCCCATGGATGGGCGCAGTGAACGTCCGGCGACGGGATATGGGGAGCCCGAAGCCGGCGCGTGACGATAGCCAGCCACGACAGGCTCAAGCTTGGCCTACTTTCGGCGGCCGCGTTTTCCGGGCTTCTTCGCCTTTGACTTCGCCCGGGGCTTGGGCTTTGCGTCGGTGGCTTCGGTGGGCTCGTCGGCTGCCGCACCCGGCAGTTTTTGCGGCACGATGATGCAGTTGTCGCCGAGTTCGAGATCCTCGTCCTCCTCGATCGGCCGGCCACGGTCGTCGAGCTTCACGTCGGCTTCGGCCGTCTTTTTCTTGGCCACGGCGAGGAGCTGCTCGTAGAGCTTGTCACGGTCGACGCCGTTGATGACGGCGACGGCCGTGGCCACTTCGCCGAGGTAGCGGAGGAAGATGCTGCGGCGCTGGCCTTCCTGGGCCACCCGCAGCCGCCGTCGCATGTACATGCCGAGTTTGCGGCCCACGGCTTGGAGGGCGAGGCGGATTTCCTTCTGGATCTCCGGATAGGAGGCGATCGCCTCCTTCGACTCGCTCGTGAACGGCACCCACACGCTCGCCACGTGCACCATCGCCGTCACCGGCCCGTTCGGCAGGCCGCCCCGCGATTGCGACAGGCCGTACGACCGCCAGTTCGTCGAAGTGATCGTCTGCGTGACGGCGCATGCCGCCGGCTGGAACTGCAACGGCACGCGGTTGGCGTATCGCAGCACGTTCATGCTTTGCCCTTCGTCGACGCTCACGTTCTGCATGGCGCCGTGGAGGGCGTCGAGCTGCTGCTTCTTGAGCTTGGAGGGGCTTTGCCGCGGGGCGAGCTCGGCCTCGGCGAGGATCTTGTCGGCCGCCTCGCTGCCGAGGCCGGAGAACGTCGTGGTGAGAAACTGCCGCAGGCTGCGGGCATCGCTTTCGCCGGCCAGTTCGCCGAGGCCTTCGCGGGTGATCTTCTGCGCGGCCACGCCGCCCCCGTAGGCGAGCGCGGCCTCGATCACGAACGGGTTGCCCCGGTACACGGACGGTGGTCTGGTGGCCGCGGTGAAAAACTCGCCGGGCACCACCTGCCGCAGGCCCGCGAGCAGCCGCTGCTCGCCGATCGGCACGACGCAGTCGGTGGCCGGCGGCGGAATCTTGGTGTCTTGGATCGCCTTGAAGAGAGCGTCGGCCTCGCCGCGGCCGAGCTTGCCGGTGGTCACACGCGACGAGAGCTTGGCCGAGTCGCAGATCTTTTTCGCCGTGCCGTGCGACACCCGTGAGAACGATTGCGTCAGAAACTGCGCGAGCGTGAGCTTCGGCTGATCCTGCAGCATCGTCACGAGCCGGCCGAGCTCCACGCCGTAGGGGTGCGGCTTGATCTCCTTCGGCTCCGGCGGCAACTCGTCGTTGGCCCGATCGATGATCCGCTCCTGGCCGTCGGGGCCGAGGAAGTGGATTCGCGCATGCGGGTTGGCGATCGCCGTCTGCTCGAGATATTCCTCGACGCTCCCTCTCCCGCGCTGGAACTTCGCCTCCATCTCGATCGTCACGCGGGTGCCGTGTTCGATCGCGTCGCCCTTGTCGTTGACCGCCACCCACTCGATGGCGTGCTTCTTCATGAGCTCGTCGCCGCCCTTGCCGGGCGGGATCTCCACGCCCTCCCCCTTGCCGTTCAGGATCTCGGGCTGGTTGGTCTTCGTGTCGATTCGCAGCTCGTAGTAGTGGGCCCGGTCCTTGGGACCCGTCTTGGAGATGATCTTCACCGGCTTGCCCGTGGTGAGCACGCCGTACATGCCCGCCGCCGAGATGCCGATGCCCTGCTGGCCGCGGCTCATCCTCAGCCGGTGAAATTTCGAGCCGTAGAGGAGCTTGCCGAAGATGAGCGGGATCTGCTTCCGCACGATCCCCGGGCCGTTGTCCTGCACGCCCATCCGGTAGCGGGTGCCGCTCTCGCCCACCTCTTCGATGTGCACCCAGATCTCGGGCAGGATGCCGGCCTCCTCGCAGGCATCGAGGGAGTTGTCGACGGCCTCCTTCACGCTCGTGAGCAGAGCCTTGCGCGGCGAATCGAAGCCGAGGAGGTGACGGTTCTTGGCGAAGAACTCACTGACGGAGATGTCGCGCTGCCCGGCGGCGAGCGCCTGGGCCGTGGCGCGGCGCTTGGTCTCCTTCGGCCTGCCGTTGGGCGACGGCTCGCTGGCCGGCATGCCTTCGGCGGGCGCGGCTGCCGCGGCCGTTTGGGGAGGCTTCTTGGCGGAGGATTTCGGCTTGGAGCGGGTTTTCGTGGCCATCAGCAGAGACTGTGACCGGCGGCGGCCCGTCTGGCAAGAGGGGCAAAGTCTGCCGGTTGTAGGGGGGTGGGGGGTGGCGGCTTCGGCGTTGCCGCGACCGCCGACCTTGCCTCCTGGGCAGGGCCGGCAGAGGCGGCGCGGCGGGAGTCATTCGTGCAATCGGCGCGTGCCGAAGAGTTCCGCGTGCGGCGGAGGGCCGCGGGGACCCGGGAGGAGGTGAGCCGATGATTCGCTCGAGCATGTCGATCGTCGCGGCCGGTGTCGTCGTGGCCCTGGTGGCGGCTGCCGCGCACGCGGCGCCCATCAACGGCGGCGTGGAGGCTCCGACGCCCGATGTCTTCTACAACTTTTACGTGCCACCGGTGCCTGCCGGCCCGGCACCTGGTTTCGGCGCGCAGCTCTACGTGGCCCCGCGTCCGGTGCCACCGCGGGTCGGACACACGTGGTACACCTACCCGCCCTTCATGCCGCACGAATTTCTCTACAAGCACCGCCGCCACTACATCCGCCCCGCCGGGGCGATGGGGATGCGGACCGATGTGCACGCCTACTGGTGGTGAGCGAGGAGCATCGCATGACGTTGCCTGCGGG
The DNA here is from genome assembly GCA_037129475.1 of Planctomycetia bacterium. Classification (GTDB taxonomy): domain Bacteria; phylum Planctomycetota; class Planctomycetia; order Pirellulales; family UBA1268; genus RGVT01. The sequence continues at coordinate 21,218 of JBAXUY010000033.1, forward strand.
TGGTCGAATTCAGCGGTGGATCGGAGTCGCGGCGTGCGCCGTGGTCGCTGTCACACTCCTCGCCGTGAGCGTCCACGCTGGTGGTCATCACCGTCAGCACCGTGGCTATCACGGCTGCACGGAATGCGAGTCCTGCGGCCACCACTGCTGCCGCGACGGCCTCTGCGGCCATTGCGGCCACCTGGCGCATGGCCATCATTTCCTCAAGCACGACACGATCGAAAAGCGTTACTTCCTGCGGAGCCAGGGGAAGAGCTGGCACAGCACCTGGTATGACCCGTCGATCGGCCGCCCGATGGCCCTCGTCGTGCCGCCGACGGCTGAGTTCACGAGTGAATACGGCTGGGGCGTGCCAAGCTCGCGCGTGATGCCGATCTACCACCAGTTCCGCCGGCCGTATCCCGGCCCGGGCGCCGTGCCCGGCTCCGGCGGCGCGATGCTGCCGACGCCGAACCAGCCGAGCGACACCGTGCAATTCGGCGTCCACCCCGTGCGCGGCCCGTGGGGCGCGTACTAGCTCACGGAACGGCACGGCATCCTGCCGTCCGTTCCTTGGCGGGCCTCCGCCCGCTGGTGCTGACCCGGCCCTCCGGGCCTGGCGCCGGAGAGTCCTCAACGACTCCCTTCGTCTGCGCGTGCCCACCTTCCCGACTCCGCCGAACGTTCTTGGCGCTGTAGCGACAGGCCTCCAGGCCTGTCGGATGGACAGAGCTGGAGCTCTGTCCCCACGGGGGAGGCTCGCGCTCGGGAGAGCACGGCAAGCGTCGCTTGCCTGACGCCGAGTCAGCCGTCGAGCTGCTCGCGGGCGAGTTTGGCCCACGGGCTCGCCGGGGCGAGGGTGAGGAACGTGCGCAGATGGCGCTGGGCATCGTCGTGCCGGCCTACGTCCGTGAGCACGCCCGCCATGTGCCAGTGGGCGTCGGCGTAGTCGGGCTGCTGCCGGAGCACCCCCTCGAGCGCCGCCACTGCGAGATCGTGTTCGCCCAGTTCGGCGAGCACGCAGCCCAAGCTCGCCCGTGCCTCCAGATGGTCGGTGTCGAGTTCCACTGCGGCGTAATAGCGCTCCCGGGCGGCGGTCAGATCGCCGGCCCGGTAGAGGAGTTCCGCCAGCATGAACACCACCCGGGCCGTCGGCCGGTCGGCTTGAAGCACCGCACGAAGCGCCTCGGCGGCCTCGGCGTATTCGCCGGCGGCTTCCAAGTCGGCGGCCAGGTCGAGGAGTTCGGCCGCGGAGTCCGGCTCGTCGACATCGTCGACCGCAATTCCGATCGGGATCTCACGAATCAGCGTCGGTTTGGTTTCGTGTGCGAGCGCCATGACGACGGTGTCGTCGTCGTTCGTCAGGCTCTCGGCGTAGAAGGCCAGTTGCAACTGACCCCCCTCACCGAGAAGGCGGTTGTCGCGCCGAATGCTCAGGCGGCGACCATCTGCCACGATCCGACCCGCTGCGCGTGCGGCCGCGGCGGCGCCGCCGGGGGCGAGGCCGGCGAGCTTGGCATCGATCTCACGGAGCGAGAATCCGCTGGACAGCAGCCGCGCGAGCCGGCGGCCGACGACGAGTTGCTGAAAGTCGAACCACTCGAGTGCGCCGGCACGGCGGGTCGGCTCGAGGAGTCCGCCGCGCTGCCAATGCCGCACCGCGGCCACCGGCACGCCGAGCACGTCGGCCATCATCCTCACGGTGTAGAGCCGCCGGATCCCATCGTCGGCAGCCGACGATGAGCGAGCGGGGGCGCGCCGTGCACCACGGCCGGGCTGCGCAGCGACAGGATCGATGACGCAGCAGTCACCCGGGCGGTGGGGTGGTGTCGAGCGGTCGTCCGTGACCTTGCCGGGCATGGGTATCTCCGAGATGGCGGAGACTCTACCCGACCGGCACCGGCACAATCCAGCCCTCGAGTGGGTCGAGCGCCCGCGGGAGGCCGTAGCGGGGCAGGGCGGCGGCGTGGGCGGCCTGCAGCGCACAGATGACGGCGTCGAGCAGGTCGCCGCTGCCGTCGGCCACGAGCCGACGCCTCCATGCAGGGCTGACTTCGAGCATCGGGGTGAGGCCCGCGGCACCGCACTCGAGGGCCGAGACGATGATGCGTCGATTGCGGAGTCGGTCGGTGGTCTGCTTGCTCGGCGTGTCGCTCTTGTACGAGCGGGGGCAGGCCTGCCGGGCGGTGTACGCCGGATACGCCTCGAGCGCCACTCGCCGCGCAGCCCGGCCGCGCGGGCCATGCCGGTGCGCCGGAAAGCAGAGCCCGGCATCGAGCATCCGGCCGATGCCCGCGTGCATCATCCAGGCGACCGGTGGATTGGTCCACCGCATCGCCGGGCTCGAGCCGGCGGGTTTGTCGGCCTTGCGCCAGGCGAACTTGTCACCCGCCGGCCGCGCGTCACACCACCGCTTGAATACGCGCCGCAGACGCGGCCTCGGCTGGGCGCAGTAGAACTTCACGAATGCCGGCCACTCGTCGGGCCACCCCTCGTGCTCGATGAGCGAGCGCGGCTGGCCGAAGGGCAGGTCGAAGCCACCGAGCCACGGCCGATCCTCGTGCAGAAAGGCCGCGAACGCGTCCAGCGATTCGAGACCGCGGACCTCGTCGAGCCGGTAGACGGTCCGTCGGCCGGCGGATGCGATCCGGCCGACCGCGATGGTGATCGGCTTGCGTCGGCAGGGAGCCGACGTGAAGTCGACGCCGATCACCGTGGCGCCGGCTTCTTCGGTCACGTGCCGGCCATCGCCGCGCGCAGATTGGCGTCGATCGCGGCGAGGAAGTCCTGCGTGGTGAGATGCGGCTGCCCTGGGCCGATCAGGATCGCGAGATCCTTCGTCATCTTCCCCTGCTCGACCGTCTCGATGCAGACCCGCTCGAGCGTGTCGGCGAACTTCGACACCGCAGCCGTGCCGTCGAGCTTGCCGCGGTGGGCGAGGCCCCGCGTCCAGGCGAAGATCGAGGCGATGGGATTCGTGCTCGTGGGCTTGCCCTGCTGGTGCTGGCGGTAGTGCCGCGTGACCGTGCCGTGGGCCGCCTCGGCCTCCACGGTCTTGCCATCGGGCGTCATGAGCACGCTCGTCATGAGGCCGAGCGAACCGAAGCCCTGGGCGACGATGTCGCTCTGCACGTCGCCGTCGTAGTTCTTGCAGGCCCAGACGTAGCCGCCCTCCCACTTGAGGGCGCTGGCGACCATGTCGTCGATCAGTCGGTGCTCGTAGGTGATGCCATGTGCGTTGAACTCCGCCTTGAACTCGGCGTCGAAAATCTCCTGGAAGATGTCCTTGAACCGGCCGTCGTAGGCCTTGAGGATCGTGTTCTTCGTCGAGAGATAGACGGGATAGTTCCGCGCCAGGCCATACCGAAAACTCGCCCGCGCGAAGTCGCGGATCGAATCGTCGAGGTTGTACATCGCCAGCGCCACGCCCGGCGACGGGAAGTCGTAGACCTTCAGTTCCATCGGTTTCGAGCCGTCGGCCGGAGTGAACGTGAGCGTCAGCGCGCCCTTGCCGGGGATCTTCACGTCGGTGGCCCGGTATTGGTCGCCGAACGCGTGGCGGCCCACGACGATCGGCTTCGTCCAGCCCGGCACGAGTCGCGGAATGTTCTTGATGATGATCGGCTCGCGGAAGATCACGCCGCCGAGGATGTTGCGGATCGTGCCGTTGGGGCTTTTCCACATCTGCTTGAGCCCGAACTCCTTCACGCGGGCCTCGTCCGGCGTGATGGTGGCGCACTTCACGCCCACGCCACATTCCTTGATGGCGTTCGCCGCGTCGATCGTGACCTGATCCGACGTGGCGTCGCGGTTCTGGATCGAGAGATCGAAATAACGGATCTCGAGGTTCAGATAGGGCAGGATCAACTGATCCTTGATGAACTGCCAGATGATCCGTGTCATCTCGTCGCCGTCGAGATCGACGACGGGGCCGGCGACTGTGATCTTGCCCACGTGATGTCTCCTGCTGCGCGGCTGCGGGGTTCCTCTGAGATCGACGCGAGGAACCTACCGCGTGGCCCGGCGGGAGGCAATCAGGTCGAACGGTCGCCGCTGACGGGCTCGATCCGCCGCAGGCCGCTCGAGGTCTCGGCGGCGGGCACGTCGCGCGTGTCGGCGGCCGGCGGGGCGGGCTCGACCGCAGGGCCGAGCGGGGCGATCGTCGGCTGGGGTGCGGCGGGAACGTTGGGAGCCGGGGCGACGGCGCTCGGCTTGGCCGCCGGGGCGGGAATCGTCTCGATCGGCTTGAGAGTCTCACGCTCGTCGACCGGCTTGTCGGCGCGTACCGTGCCTGCCTTTGCGGGTTCGACGTGGTCGAGGGCCGAGCCCTGCCAGCCCTCCGCGGGCTTCGTCGGCGCATCGGCCGGCTTGTCGCTGAACGTCTTCACCGGGCCGCTCGGCGGGGCCTGGATCGCCGGGGGTGCCGCCGGTGCGGCAGTCGGCCGGGCAGCGGCCGCGGGGGCCGACGTCGGAGCAGCTGCGGTGGGAATCGGATTGCCGCACGGATCGAGCGGCACCCGCATCGCGACCGTGCGGGGCGACCGCACCGTGTAGGTGTAGGGCGTCTTCTTCTCGACCACCCGCGGAACCTGCATCGTGCGCTCCTCGGTGACGTACTTGCACACCTGCACGCTCACTGGCTCGACGCGTTCCTCGGTGACGTACTTGCAGACCTGAATGGGCACCTGTCGCACCTGCTCCTCGGCCACCATCTTCATGACCTGGACGGGCACCTTGTTCTCGACCCGTTCCACGACCTTGCGGACGGTCTGGACGGGCACCTGTCGCACCTGCTCCTCGGCCACCATCTTCATCGTCTGGACAGGCACCTGCTGGACGACCTGCTCGTCGACGTAGCGCACGGTCTGGACAGGCACTTTGCGGGTGACGACCCGGTTGACCATCGTCGTCTCCGGCACCTGCACCGGCGTGTAGGTGGGCTGATACGTGCGGTTGACCTGATTGACGACGACTCCCGGAGTGACGGTCCACCCGTAGCCGCCGCGCTGCCACGACATCAGGCCCGTATACGGATTCACGGCCCAACCGCCCGGCACCCAGCCGAGCTGCGTCATGCCGGGGGCCACCATCGGCGTGACGGTGTCGATGGCCTGCGTCCCGACCGAATATGCGGTGCGAACGGTCGTGACCGGCTCGGCGACCGTGAAGGCCTCCTCGCGCTCGCTCGTCTCGTAGACCGGGCGCCTGACGACGCTCACCTGCTGCTGGACCGCCGTCTCGTAGACCGGCTTCATGACGGTGAACCGCTCCTCGCGGGTGCTCGTTTCGACGACGTCGCGGGTCACGTCGTAGCTGCGATCGACGACCTGCGTCTCGTAGACCGGCTTCATGACGGTGAACCGCTCCTCGCGGGTCTGCGTCTCCCACACCGGCCGCTGCACGGAGTACCGCCGCTCAGACGTCTGCGTTTCCCACACCGGCTTCTGCACGGTGTACGTCTTCGTGTCGTACACGGTCTCGTACGACATGCGATACGCCGTCACCTGCTGCTCGTCGTAGACGGTTTGAAAGTCGAGGCGATACGTTTGCGTCGCGATCGGCGCCGGTGCCGCCTGACCGCAGCACTGCGCGAGCGCGGAGGTCGACGTCATGAGCGGGAGGATCGTCGCGCCACACACGAGGGCGCGGATGCGTCGGGAACGGATCGAGCGGGTCGAGAAGCAACCGGACATGGACATGATTCAACTCCTGAAAATGACCCTTCGAGACTAATCCCCTGAACGCGGGCTTCAAGCGGTTTGTTCAGTTATTTTTGGGATTTTTTCCGGGGAAAATGGGGGTCAAAACCGCGCGACCGTCGCAACCGATCCATCTTACGCCCCGAGTCCAGCGGCCCGGCCGGGCGTGGGGTCATGGGGAACGCAGGCAGCGCTGTAGATAACCACCCGCATCCGGAGCCGAAGGGAGGCATGCTCGAGGGATGTGTTCACGGAACGGCACGGCATCCTGCCGTCCGTTCCTTGGCCGACCTCCGTCGGCTGGAAACAACCCGGCCCTCCAGGCCTAGCGATCTTTCGTCCTCAACGACTCCCTGCGTCTGCGCGTGCCCACCTTCCCGACTCCGCCGAACGTTCTTGGCGCTG
>JBAXUY010000034.1:0-27280 GCA_037129475.1 Planctomycetia bacterium
TGTCGGATGGACAGAGCTGGAGCTCTGTCCCCACGGGGGAGGTGAGGGGCTGCCCATGCTCCGTGAGCCGGCGTATGCAGGCGAGCGCAGCCATGGATGGCGCAGCGAAGTCGGAGTCGAGTGAATCGAGGCCTGGAGGGCCGAGGCGAACGTCCGGCGATGGAGCGTGGGCAGCCCCGAGCCGGCACGTTCATGCACCGAAGCCGGGCCTGCTCAAGCCTTCGCTTCGTCGAGGGCCTGTTGCAGGCGGGCCTTGGGCTGCACGCCCATGAACTGCTGCACGAGCTGGCCGCCCTTGAAGATCATGATCGTGGGGATGCTCGCCACGTTGTAGGTCATCGCGACGCGGTTGTTGTCGTCGACGTTGACCTTGCCGACGCGAAACGTGCCGGTGTTCTCGGCGGCGAGCTCCTCGATCGTCGGGCCGATCATCCGGCACGGGCCGCACCACGGGGCCCAGAAGTCCACGAGCACCGGCACCGGCGAGTCGAGAACCTCGCTTTGGAAATTGGCGTCGGTGAATTCGAGGGCGTGCTGTCCCATGGCGAAGGCTCCTGCTGGCTGCGTGAGGGGTGTATCTTGGCCCCGGTCGTCCCGGGCCGCTCTCCGGCGTGCGGAGAGCCGAAAAGTATATCGAGTCTGTAAATTCGCGACAGCGGACCATTCATGAGCGAGCGAAGTGACGGTCGGGCGGGAGCGACGTGCTGGCTCGTGGAGCGCCGGCCGGACGGGAGCGTGGCTGGCGGAGTTGCGGAGCGTGCCGACGCGTGTGTGGCCGCCTGCGACGGGCCGCTCGTGCAGGTCGAGGCGGCGGGCTTCAACTACAAGGACGCCCTCGCCTGCGCGGGCCATCCCGGCGTCGCCAAGACGCTGCCGCTCATTCCGGGCATCGACGCCGCCGGCACGCTCGTCGAGGCCGCGGCCGGGCTTCCCGCTGGCACGGCCGTGGTGGTGACGGGCAACGGGCTCGGCGAAACCCGGCACGGGGCGTTCTCCACGCTGCTGCGGCCGCCCGCGGAGGCCATCGTTGCCCGGCCGCCGGAACTGTCGGCGCATGCGGCGATGGCGCTGGGCACGGCCGGCCTGACGGTGCTGCTCACCCTGGATCGGCTCGCGGAGGCGACGCCACGAGGCCATCGTGTGGCAGGCGACGGCGAGTGGCTTGTCACCGGCGCGAGCGGCGGCGTGGGGATGCTCGCCGTGGCGGCTCTGGCGGCCGCCGGCCGGAAGGTCGTGGCGTGCAGTCGCAAGCCGACGGCCGAGCCGGTCCTGCGCGCCCTGGGCGCGGCGTCGCTCGTGCATCCCGACGCCCTGCGTGGTGATCCGGGCAGGCCACTCGTGCGCGGCCGCTGGTCCGGCGTGATCGACACCGTGGGCGGACCACTTCTTGCCGACGTCCTGCGGGCCGTGCTCCCCGGCGGCGTCGTCGCCGCGATCGGCATGGCCGGCGGCGTCGATCTGGCGACGACGGTCTACCCGTTCATCCTGCGCGGCGTCACGCTGTGCGGCATCGACGCCGCCACGCTGCCGACGCAGGCCGAGCGGGCGGCGCTCTGGCCGCGGATCGCCGCGCTCTGGCCAACGGTGCGCGACACGCTCCCCGTGACGACGCTGGCGCTCGAGGAGGTCGGCGACTGGGCCGACGCCCTCCGGCGGGGCGAGGCCGTGGGAAGGGCCGTCGTCCAGCCGGCCACCCGTATCGAGCGACACACGATCAATCTCGCGGGAGCGTGGGAGCGATCCGGAGACGTGTGGCGTCGCTCATTCGGCCGGCCTGGGGGCGTCGAGGCTGGCGACACGATCCGGCTCGTCATACACGCGCCGGGCGAGGCCACGGTGACGCTCAACGGCACGCCGCTCCCGGACCTGCGGAGCGGGGCGCCGCGTTGGAGCCACGACGTGACGGCCCTGCTCCGCGACCGCAACGAACTCGTGCTGGCGGACGGCACGGCGCGAGGGGCCGACACCCTCGCTTCGCGGCGCATCACACTTCCCGAACAACTCGGCCACCCGACCCTCGAGATCGTCTCCCGCGCCATCCATCCTTGACACCAGCGCTTGAAAATCGCTACGAAGCAGTCGGGTGGTTGCTCGATCGCTCGCACAACCCATCGCCACAACCCATCGCCGAGACACTCACCTCACGGGAGCACTACCATGTCGGTCATCAGGGTCGGAAGCACGAGCACGTATGCCGAGGGCTGGGCGGCCATCTTCGGGGGCAAGCCAGCCAAGAAGACCGCGAAGAAGCCGGCAAAGAAGCCGACGGCCAAGAAAACCGCGGCCGTCAAGAAGCCCGTCGCGAAGAAGGCGAAGAAGAAGCGAAAGTAGGACAGGTTTCAGCCTGCCGGAGCGCTGGCACGCGTCGCGCCCGTCCGGATGGCTGGGCAGGATTGGCTTGCCCCCCTACCCCTGCCCCTTTCCCTACCCCTTCCCCAGTTCCTTCGCGCGGGCGGCTGCGGCGACGACGGCGTCGATCAGCCCGCTGCGCACGCCGCGCTGTTCGAGCACGGCGAGGCCGGCGATCGTCGTGCCGCCCGGGCTCGAGACGCGGTCCTTGATCTGGGCCGGATGCTCGCCCGTCTGCTCGAGGAGCGCCGCCGTGCCGGCCAGCGTTTCGACCGCGAGTGCGAGCGCGAGCGGCCGTGGCAGCCCCGCCTTCACGCCGCCGTCGGAGAGGGCCTCGACCACGAGCGCGACGAATCCCGGCCCCGAACCGGAAAGGCCCGTCACGGCGTCGAGGAGCGATTCGTCGACCTCGTGCACGGTGCCGACTGCCGCGAGGAGCGCGTGGACCCGTTCCGCGGCGGCCGCCGGCACGTCGGGCGTGCGGCAGACGACCGAGACGCCACGGCCCACGAGACAGGGCGTGTTCGGCATCACGCGGATGATCCGCTTCGTGCCCGAGAGGTCGGCGAGGGCCGCCAGCGGCAGGCCCGCCACGATCGACACGAGCACGGCGCCGGGTGAAAGAGACGGTGCGATGTCGCGGCAGGCCACGGCCGCCTGCTGCGGCTTGACGGCCAGAAACACGAGCGTTGCGGTGCGCACCGCTTCGGCCGTCGATCCGGCGAAGCGCACCCCAGGCACGCGGGCGGCCAGCCGCTGGCGGGCCGCCTCGCTCGGGTCGAACACCGTGATGCCGCCGGCGGCCACGAGGCCCGCGCGGCAGAAGCCTTCGGCGAGTGCGAGGGCCATCTGGCCACCACCGATCATCGCGATCGAGTCGGGCCCGGTCGGTTGCGTCATCGGGGCTCCTTGGCGTTCGGGCGCGGGGTGACCGGCGGGAGGTCGCGGTCGAGCGCATCGAGATCGAGCCGCGACACCCACAACTGGCTCGCCGGCATGCGGCCGCCGCCGTCGCGGCTCGCGGTCCACATGAGGAGCGAGCCATCCGGAGAGAAACTCGGCAGCACGTCCGCGCCCTCGTGATCGGTGAGCCGCAGCGGTGCGCCGGTGCGAAAGCCGTCGGCGGATGCGTCGTATCGGGTGATCCACAGATCGTAGTTCGGCCGCTTGGACGGGTCGGAGTGATCGGCGCCCGTCCAGATGAGCCACGGCTTCGTGGGGTGCCAGTAGGGCGCCCAGTGCACCCCCTTGCCGCTCGTGACCGCGACGTCACCCGAGCCATCGGCCCGCATCACGTGGATCTGGAGCATGTCCTTCTCGAGCCGGTCGGTGCGGTAGGCGATCCAGGCGCCGTCGGGCGAGAAGAACGGACCGCCGTCGTAGCCTGGCGTGTTCGTGAGCTGACGGACGTCGCTGCCGTCGGCGTTCATCACGTAGATGTCAGGGTCGCCGTCGCGATCGCTGACGAAGAGGATCCGCGAGCCGTCGGGCGAATAGGAGCACTCCGCGTCGTAGCCTGGCGACCGCGTGAGCCGCACGAGTTCGCCGTCCGACAGAGACGCCGAGAAAAGTTCCATCTCGGGATCGAAGTCCCACTGGTAGCGGCGCCTCCGGCCCGTGCGGGCGTCCTCCTCGGCCTGCGCGCGGGCGGCGGCCTCGGTCTGGTCGAGTGCCGGATCGAGGTGGCTCGATGCGAAGAGCAGCCGCGTGCCGTCGGGTGAAAACCAGCAGCAGGTGGTGCGGCCGCGGCCGGTGCTGATGCGGCGCGGGGTCGCGACGGCCGGCGCGGCGACGTCGAATGGCTGCACGTAGATCTGATAGAAGGGGTAGTCCCGCGGCACGCCCTGGTAGCAGATGCTCCGCGCGTCGGGGGCGAAGTAGCCCTCGCCCGCCTTGGCGAGGCCCTCGGTCACCCGCCGGGTAGTGCCGAGATGGGCCGCTTCCAGCGGCGACGGCGACTCGGCGAGAGCCCGCCCGGCGCCGCTCACGGCGGTCGAAACGACGAGCGTCACAAAAAATGAGTTGCCGGTTTTTCTCATGCCGCCCAGTATAAGGCCGCCCATCCACCATGCAGGAGCCCTCGCGATGAAGATCTACACGAAGACCGGCGATGCCGGAGAGACGGGCCTGTTCGGCGGCCCGCGGGTCCGCAAGGATCACGCGCGGATCGAAGCCTTCGGCACGGTGGACGAGCTCAACAGCCACCTCGGTCTCGTGCGCGCGCTTCCGGGCGCCGCCGCATTCGACGCGCTGCTGCGTCGGGTGCAGAGCGAACTCTTCGATCTGGGGGCGGAGCTGGCCACTCCCGGCGACGCCGCGGAGCGGATCGGCGCGGAGCACGTGGACGCGATCGAGGCTGCGATCGACCACCATGAAAGCCAGCTCGAGCCGCTCAAGTGCTTCGTGCTGCCTGCCGGAACGCCGCTCGCCGCCACCCTGCACGTGGCACGCACGGTCTGCCGCCGCGCGGAGCGCCGCGTCGTCGCGCTTGCCGCCCAGCTCGACATGATGATCCCCTCGAATGCCATCGAATATCTGAACCGGCTCGGTGACCTCCTGTTCGTGCTGGCACGCGCTGCCAACAAACGGGAGAATGTGTCCGATGACCCCTGGCACCCAGCCTGACGCCGCGCCATCAGCCACGGCCGCCGCCGTGACGGACCTTCGCCGTCGCGTGGCGGCGCAGCATGCCGCCGGCGGCCCCGGCATCCAGACAGGCGCGCTGGCCTCCGATCTCACCGACGACGTCGTGGCGGCCGTGTGGCGCGGGGTCACCGCCCAGGTGCCGGCGCCCGCCGACTTCTTCGCCCGTGAGGTGGCGCTCGTCGCACACGGCGGCTACGGCCGGCGCGAGATGGCCCCCTTCTCCGACGTCGACCTGATGATCCTGCACGCTGCCGATCCACAGGGCCCCGTCGCCGAGGCGGCCCGTCGGCTGCTGCAGGCGCTGTTCGACGCCGGGCTGCAGGTGGGACAGAGCGTGCGGACGGTGGGCGAGGCGGTTCGCCTCGCCTCGGGCGACGCCACCATCTACAGCACGCTGTGCGAATGCCGGCTGCTGGCGGGCAATGGCGACCTACTCGCGCGGCTGGAGGCCCGGCTGCGCGGCCTCGCCCGTCGGGCGCCTCGCCGCCTCGCCGATCGGCTGATCGCGGCCCGGCGGGAGGAGGCGGAGAAGTTCGGTGAGACGACGGCCCTCCTCCAGCCGAACGTGAAGCGATCGCCGGGTGGGCTGCGAGACATCCAGCTCGTGCGCTGGCTCGGCCATGTGGGCTGGGGAACGACGTCGTTCGACGACCTCGTGCACCTGGGCGCCCTCTCCAAACGCGATGCCGAGGGCCTGCGCGATGCGGGCGAGTTCCTCGCGCGGGTTCGCAATGACATGCACATGACCGCGGGCCGGGCGGTCGATGATCTCACCCGTGACGAGCAGGTGCGGCTTGCGGCCGCACGGGGCATCGGCGAGGAGGCGGGGCTGCTCGGCGTGGAGCGGTTCATGCGCGACTACTTCGGTCATACGCGAAAGGTCGCCGAAGTGGCCGACACGCTCGTGCAGCGGCTGCGGCGGCCGCCGGCCGTCAGCCGGTGGGTCACGGGCCTCGCCGGCCACCGCGTGGCGGGGCTGTTCCGTGTCGGCCCTGCCGACGTCGCGGCCCTGCCGGGCAAGACCGTGGCCGTGGCGGGCCGGCCCGCATCCGTGGTCGAACTCGTGGAGCTCGCCATGCTCTACGACCTGCCGATCGCCGCGGACACGTGGGAGGCGGTGCGGATCGCGTGGGGGGGCGCCGCCAAGGGCGGGCCGCCGATCGACGACGAGACACTCGCGCGGTTCCTCGGGCTCTTCGGTCATCCCGGCCCGCTCGGCACGGCGTTGCGGCGGCTCCACGAGGTGGGCCTTCTCGAGCAGTTGATCCCGCAGTTCGCCCACGCGCGGCACTTGCTGCAATTCAACAACTATCACAAGTACACGGTGGACGAGCACTGCATCGTGGCGGTGGAGCAGGCCTTCGAACTGGCGAACGCCGAGACGTGGCTCGGCGCGGTCTGGCGGCAGATCACGCGGAAGCGCACGGTGCTGCTCGCGCTCCTGATCCACGACCTCGGCAAGGGGTTCGTCGAGGATCACAGCGAGGTGGGTGCCCGCATCGCTCGCGACGTGGCGGCCCGGTTCGGCCTGTCCGACGACGAAGCGCAGATCCTCGAGTTTCTCGTGCTCAAGCACCTCGCGATGGCCCACGTCGCCTTCCGACGCGACGTCGGGGATCCGAGCATCGTCGTCGGGTTCGCCCGCGACGTCGGGTCGCCCGAGGTGCTGCGGATGCTGACGGTGCTCACGGCTGCCGACGTGGCCGCGGTCGGTCCCGGCACGTGGAACCGGTGGAAGTCCGACCTGCTCGGCGACCTTTATTTTCGCACGCTGGGAGTGCTCGACGGCGAGAGCCCGTCCGCCGCGGCCGAACGGCATGGCGCCGGCCTCGTCCGCCTGCTCGCCGGTGTCGACCCCGACGATCCGGTCGCGGTGCTCGCCCGCGAACTGCCCCGTGCCTATCTCCGCGACACCGAGCCGCAGAGGATTCTCGGGGAGCTGCGGCAACTCACCCGGCTGCCGGAGCGTGGCATCGTCGTGTCGACCCGCTGGCAGCCCGAGACGTCGACCGTGGCGATCACGATCGGTACCCGGGAGACCATCGCGCCGGGAATCTTTCACCGCGTCACCGGCGCGATCACGAGCCAACGTCTGGAGATCCTCGCCGCCGACATCAACACCCTGCCCGGAGGGCTCGTGCTCGATCACTTCGCCGTGCACGACCCCGACTACGCCGCGGAGCCTCCTCCCGACCGCCTCGCAGACATCGCGACCGCCATTCGTGAGGCCGTGAAGGCGGACGAGCCCCCCTCGTTCACCCGCCGCTGGAACCCGTTCGCTCCGCTGTCGGTCACCGGGCCGCGGCAGCCGGCCCGCATCCTGTTCGACAACGCGAGTTCGGAGGGCACGACCATCCTCGAGGTCTTCGCCCACGACTTCATCGGCCTGCTCTATGCGATCTCGAAGGCGCTCTTCGACGCCGGCGTGTCGGTTCGCGCCGCGAAGATCGGCACGGTTCTCGATCAGGTGGTCGACGCCTTCCACGTCACCGACGAGGCCGGCCGCAAGATCACCGATCCGGCGCGGCTGGAGCGGCTTCGGCGGACGCTGGAAGAGGTCGTGCGTCCGCCGGAGCGACCGGGGGCCTAGCCGGGCGGGGCCGCTTCGCGAGGGCCAGCATCCGAGCCCGCCACGCCGTTTCGTAGTCGGCGATCGGCATCCCGACCAGCCGCTCGAATCGGGCGACGTCGTCACCCATGCCTGCCGCGGCCTCGATCGACGTTACCGAGAGGGCAGGTGCGCCGAGAACAAGGTCGTAGGCGACGCCCCAGGCGAGGAGATAGGCCTGCCGGCTCGTGGCCGCCGGGGTGCCGTGCCCGACCCGAAACTGGCGCTCGCCGACCGTGAGCAGGCCGTCGAGGGGCGCCTGCCGCTCGGTCTCGAGCGCTGCGGCGAGGGTGGCCAGTCGGCGCGGGTCGGGGGCGTCGAGCCGCAGTTCCCCCGCTTCGAGCAGACCCGTTTCGAACACCTGCGCCAGCCCTTCGTCGAGCCATGCAGGCAGCCCTCCACGGGGACCGAAACGCAGGTCGGCGTATGCGTGCCAGGCCTCGTGCGCGAGCGACGTGAAAAACGCATCGCGCGTCCGGTCGACGTGGGCGGCGTTCTCCTTGCGCGCCTGTTCGACGGCGGCGAGCGTCGCCGACTTCTCGCGCTGCCAGCGCGCCCTGGTGCGGGCCACCACTTCGGCCCGCTGACTCGCCGGAATCCCCTGGGCCTCGAGTTCCGCCGCCAGAACCCGCAGTCCGGCCGCCACCTCCGCGTCGAGCGCCCGCTGGCGGGCTGCAGTGGCATCGAGATCGTCGCCGGCCAGCGATGCCTGCTCGAGCACGGCGGTCACGTCGCTTCCGGCCACCAACAGGGCGCGCTGCGGGAGGTAGAACGCCGGATTCCCCACCTTGATCCCCTCGACTCCCTGGAGCCGCGTGTACTCCGCCTGCGATCCGCACAGGCGCACCGCGAGACGGCGCGATGCGGCGGGCGCGGTCGGCACGAGGCTCTCGAACGCGTCGAGCAGGCTCTCGAGCCGCACGATCGCCTGCCGCGTGAGCGACTGGCCGGCCGAGCTTTCGAGCGTGAACCGGGGCCCGTCGTATCGCCACGGTCCTTGCTCGCCGCGCCTCGTGAGCTGGAGGGCGACGGCGGCCTCCCGTTCGGCACGCCCGCCTGCTCGAACCGCCTCGATCCGGGCCGCAAGGATCGCGTGCTCGGCGTCCGGAAGCCGCTCGATCGAAACGATCGAGCGGGCCGGCAGCCGACGGGACACCAGGTGCATCGGCCGGCCCGGGCGCCGCACCACCTCGACGAAGCCGATGTCGTCGGCGTCGTTCGTGTCATCGACGACGAGCCCTTCGAGCGCCCGTCCATCCCCCAGCGTGATCCGTTCGACCCGCCAGGGGACCAGGAGCCCGACCCGATCCGAGGCGGGTTCGTCGGCCCGGACGCCGACGGCGATCAGTGCGACCACGACGACCATGCCACCGACGCCGGCCCGCATCGCTGTCCGCTCGGTCAGAGGTAGGTGTTGATCACGTTCTCGAACAGCTCCTGCCGGCCACTGATGTTGGCCTGCGCCTCACCCTTGGCGAGCATCTCCTTCTCGAGCGAAGCCAGCGACTCCGTGCCCCCCTCGATCCGCCTGCCGAGCGGGCTCGACCACGAGGCGTAGCGCTCCTCGACGAGCTTCTGGATCGCACCGTCGGCCCGCATCGTGGCCGCGATCTTCAGGCCGCGGGCGAAGGCGTCCATGCCGCCGATGTGGGCATGGAAGAGGTCCACCGGCTCGAAGCTCTCGCGGCGCACCTTGGCGTCGAAGTTCACGCCGCCGGGAGCCAGGCCGCCATACTTGAGGATCGACCACATGATCTGCGTCGTCAGGTAGATGTTCGTGGGGAACTGGTCGGTGTCCCAGCCCACGAGCGTGTCGCCCGTGTTGGCGTCGATCGAGCCGAGGAAACCCTGCATGCCGGCGTATTCCAGCTCGTGTTGCATCTCGTGGCCGGCGAGCGTGGCGTGGTTGGTCTCGATGTTCATCTTTACGTGCCGCTCCAGTCCGTAGGTTCGGAGGAAGTTGATGCACGTGGCAGAATCGAAGTCATATTGATGCTTCATCGGCTCGCGAGGCTTCGGCTCGAAGTAGAACTGGCCCGTGAAGCCGATCGCCTTCGCATGATCCACGGCCATGTGCATGAACTTCGCGAGATGGTCGATCTCGCGCTTCATGTCGGTGTTCCACAGGCACTGGTAGCCCTCGCGGCCGCCCCAGAACACGTAGCCGGCGCCGCCGAGGCGGTGGGTCACCTCCAGGGCCTTCTTCACCTGGGCGGCCGCGTAGGCGAAGACCTCGGCATTGGGGCTCGTGGCGGCGCCGTGCACGTAGCGCGGGTGCGAGAACAGGTTCGCCGTGCCCCACAGAAGCTTCTTGCCGGTGCGGCCCTGGTGTGCGAACAGCCGGTCGGCCACGGCGTCGAGGTGCCTGTTGCTCTCGGCGAGCGTGGCGCCCTCGGGGGCCACGTCGCGGTCGTGGAAGCAGTAGAAATCGCAGCCGAGCTTCTCCAGGAATTCGAAGGCCACGTCCACCCGCGCGAGCGCGGCCTTCAGGGGATCGCTCTCCGTCTCCCACGGCCGGACCATCGTGCCGGGTCCGAACGGATCGCCGCCCGTGCCGCGCATCGTGTGCCAGTAGGACACGGCGAACCGGAGGTGGTCGCGCATCGGCGTGCCTTCCACGAGCGCGTCGGCGTCGTAGTGCCGGAAGGCCAGCATGTTCTTCGCGGACGGGCCCTCGTAGCGAATCCTGCCGATGCCGGGAAATGCCTCTGCCATGGGTGGTTCCTGCGAAATGGTCCTGCGGGTCGGTGCGTGGGAACGTCTGCGGAGCCCTAGACTACCGAGCCGGAGGGCGTTTGTCTCCGGCCGTCGACGACCGGCTGGCCGGTTTCCCTCGTCGTGCGCAGCTGGTTTCTTCGATCCTGGATGGCCAGCTGCAAAAATTCGTAGTGCAGGTGTTCGGTCAGGGTCATTTGCCGGAGGAAAGCCGCCATCTGCTTCGCTGCGTCCTGCGGCTGATAGCCACGCCCCGTGGCATGGTGAACGCTGACGGAACGATCCCTCACGGCAACGCCGTTGTTCGCGTAGGTGTGGCACAACGCTACCCAGTCGATTCCCCAGCCCAGATTGTTGTGTTGGTAGTCGAGCTGCTTCAGCCGCTGCACGACGTCCGCCCCGAGTCCCAGCACGACGCCGTCGGTCTGCGCGACGACGCGTAAGTTCGACGTCGACGAGAAGGGGAGTTGCACCAGCTCGGTCGGCCAGGCCGTGACGTCGATTTCCGGCGACCACATCTTGACGGGCGGCGTCGACAGGGCTCGGGCACAGCCGGCGACGACCTGGTGCCAATTCGTGGAATCCGTGTCGGCCTGAACGAGCAGCATCGCCTCGTCGCCCCAGGTGCTGAGGGCATGCCCGAATTTGCGTCCGAAATACCACTCCGATGGTACGCGGGCCGCCGCGACGCCAGGGATGACGAGGTCGGCCCCGCCCGTGGAATACGTGAGGCTGACCTGGTCCATGTGTTCCCGCAGGTGCATGGCGATGGCGCGGGCCCGCTCCTCCGTGCCCTCCCAGCTGATCACCACGGCTTTGAGTTTCATGACGGTTGGTCGATCCCGCCCTGCACGAGTCCGAGCAGGTATGCGCCGTAGCGGTTCGCACGATACCTTCCCGCGAGGGCGGTGAGTTGGTCGTCGGTGATCCATCCGTTGCGCCACGCGATCTCCTCGGGGCAGCAGATCTTGAGCCCCTGCCGCTTTTCGAGCGATTGGATGAATTGCCCGGCCTCGAGGAGGCTGTCGTGCGTGCCCGTGTCGAGCCAGGCGTCGCCCCGTCCGAGCCGCTGCACGTTCAAGGCTCCGCGCTCCAGGTACGCCCGGTTCACGTCGGTGATCTCGAGTTCGCCACGGGCCGACGGCTTGATGCCACGCGCGATGTCCACGACACGGTCGTCATAGAAATACAGCCCGGTGACGGCGTGGCGGCTGCGGGGTGACGTCGGCTTTTCATCGATGCCGACGGCCACGCCATCCGCATCGAACTCCACCACGCCGTATCGTTCCGGGTCGGCGACGGGGTAGGCGAACACCGTCGCTCCCGACGTCTGCCGCATCGCCGCGGCGAGGCGTTCGGACAGGCCGTGGCCATAGAAGATGTTGTCGCCCAGCACGAGCACCGAGGGCGAGTGGCCGATGAAGTCGGCCCCGATCACAAAGGCCTGGGCGAGCCCTTCCGGCTTGGGCTGCACCGCATAGTCGAGCCGCAGCCCCCAGTCGGCCCCGGTGCCCAGCAGGTCGCGAAACCGCGGCGTGTCCTGCGGGGTCGAGATGATCAGCACGTCGCGCACGCCGGCCAGCATCAGCACGCTGAGCGGGTAATAGATCATCGGCTTGTCGTACACCGGCAGCAGCTGCTTGGAGACCGCCAGCGTGGCCGGGTGCAACCGCGAGCCGCTGCCACCCGCGAGGATCAATCCCTTGCGTTTCATCGGCGCTTCACCACCATCTCGAGGAGCCGGCGGCCGAGGTCGGGAAACCATTCGATCAGGCCGGCGAGGAAGCGCACCTTCGTGGGCACGACGAGTTCGTTCGTGCGGCGATCGCAGGCGGCGAGGATCGTTCGTGCCAGGGTGTCCGGATCGAGTCGCGTGAGACTGGTCGTGCCGCCGGGCACGGCCGCCTCGGGGGGCAGGCCGGCGGCGGCGGCCTCGGCCGCATACCGTTCCGCGGCGCGATCGGCGGCCGGATCGTCGGCCGCGCGTCCGATCGGGCCGGGGGAGACGAGCAAGACGTGCACGCCCCGCGGCGCGAGTTCGAGCCGCACAGCGTCGACGTAGGCTGCGAGCGCCGACTTCGCCACGCTGTAGGGCCCCATGAAGGGCATCACGATCTTGCCCGCGAGGCTGCCGATGTAGACGAGGTGGCCACCGGCCGCCGCGACGTCGTCGGCCACGGCCTGCGTGATCTCGACGGCCGCGAGCAGGTTGGCCTCGAGATACTCCTGCAGCATCTCGCGCGATGCCTTGAGGATGGCGGCCCGGCCGGAACGGCCCACGCAAAAGAAGAGGTCGTCGATGCCGCCGAGGATGCGGGTCGCTTCCCCCGCCACGCGGTGGCCTTCCCCGGCGACCGTGAGATCGGCGGCGAGGCCGTGGAGCCGATCGACCGGTCCCCCTGCCCGCTCGCAGACCTCGAGCGCCGACCGGACGCCCGCCGACGAGCGGCCGACGACGAGCACACGCGCTCCGGCTGAAGCGAGATGCCGGGCCAGCACGAGGCCGAACCCGGCCGTGCCACCCGCCACGATCACCCGTCGGTCGTGCCAGTTCATCGCGTGCGCCTCAGGGCACGAGGCCTCGTGCCGGGACGCAGTCTACCTCGGCCCCTCCCCGGCCAATTGGGCCACGTGGTACGATCCGCACCCGCCCGCTCACCTGCCCCGCCCCCCTCCCCTCGCCCCTCCCCCGCCTTTTCGAGGAGCCCGCCATGGCCGCTGACCGCACGCCCGAGATCGTCCGCACGAAGGTCGTCGCCACGCTCGGGCCCGCCTCGCGGGCCGAGGAGGCGATCCGGCGGCTCGTCGATGGCGGTGTCGACGTGTTCCGGCTCAACATGGCGCACGGCTCGATCCCGGAGCACCAGGAGTCGCTCGACCGGATTCGGCGCGTGTCAGAGGCCACCCAGCGGCCGATCGGCGTGCTCGCCGATCTCGCCGGCCCGAAGATCCGGCTCGGTGAACTTCCCGGCGGCGCGATGGAGTGCGTCGAGGGAGCCCACGTGAAGTTCGTGCGCGGCACCGAAACCAGCGCTCCCGATGAGTTCACGACGACGTACGCCCCGCTCATCGACGAGCTCGCCGTGGGCGACTCCGTGATGCTCACCGACGGCACGATCAGCGTGGTCGTCGAGGAGAAGAATGCACGCTGGGCGCGGTGTCGCGTCGTCCAGGGGGGCACGGTCCGCAGCCGACAGGGCGTGAACCTGCCGGGCGTCAAGCTTTCCGTGGCGGCCATGAGCGCGGCCGACTGGCAGCACGCCGAGTGGGCGGCCGGCGCGGGCGTCGACTTCGTGAGCCTGTCGTTCGTGCGCTCGGCCGTCGAAGTGAAGCTCCTCAAGGAGTTGCTCCGCACGCGCGGCTCCGCCGCCCGCGTCGTCGCCAAGATCGAAAAACGGGAGGCGATCGACAATCTGGAGTCGATCGTCGAGGCGGCCGATGCGGTGATGGTGGCCCGCGGCGACCTCGGCGTGGAGATCGACGTGGCGGGCGTGCCGATGGTGCAGAAACTCATCATCCGCACCTGCCAGCGGTATCAAAAGCCGGTGATCGTGGCCACGCAGATGCTCGACAGCATGCAGCATGCCCGCCGGCCCACCCGCGCCGAGGCGACGGACGTCGCCAACGCCATCCTCGATGGGGCCGACGCCTGCATGCTCTCCGGTGAGACGGCGATCGGCGAGCACCCGGTGGAGGCGGTGATGATGATGCGGCGGATCGCCCGCGAAACCGAAAAGCAATACCTTGCCGACCGCTGGCACTACCTCGAAGGCCGCTTTCAGGCCGCCCGCGGCTCGGCGGGCGTGCCGGTGCAGGAGTTTCTGCCGGCGCCGGAGTTTCTCGTCGAGGGCCTGCATCCGATCACGCAGGCGGTGGTCGATGGCGCGAGCCGGATCGCGGGCGAACTCGACGCGAAGCTCTTCGTCGTCGCCAGCCGCAGCGGTGTGACGGCGATCGCCCGCTCGAAGCGACGCGGCGCCGTGCCCACCGTGGGCCTGTCCGACGATCCGGCGGCCCTGCGGCAGATGGCCCTCTACTGGGGCGTGACGCCACTGGCCAATGTGGCCACCCCCGACACCAGCGCCCTGCTCGAGCACGTGACCGCCTGGGGGCTTCGCGAGGGGCGGCTCCAGCGTGGCGACCGGATTTTACTGGTGGCGGGTTCCGGCTTCGGAACCGGCGGGCACAATATGGCGTTGGTTCACGAGGTGTGATCGCCGCTGTGAGTGGCCCGGCGACGGAACGGCAAAAGTCTCGTCGCGTGGGCCGCGGCGGCCCAAGGCTCCTCGAGCGTTCGCCGATTCCGTCGCCTCCCATACCGCATTGTTTCACTTTTGAATGAGAGAAGGCATGTCGAAGCAGAAATGTGTGCTCGCGTATTCGGGCGGGCTTGATACGTCGGTGATCCTCGGCTGGCTCATCGAGCAGGGCTACGACGTGGTCGCGGTGTACGTCGATCTCGGCCAGCCGTGCGAGGATCGCGAGGCAACCCTGAAAAAGGCACGCGATTGCGGCGCCGTGAAGGCGCTGATCGTGGACGTGCGCGAGGAGCTCTGCCGCGATTTCGCCTTTCCCACGCTGCAGTGGCAGGCCCGCTACGAGGGCACCTATCTCCTCGGCACGTCGATCGCCCGGCCGCTGATCAGCAAGGTGTGCGTCGAGATCGCCCACCGCGAAGGAGCCACGGTCTACGCGCACGGCGCCACCGGCAAGGGCAACGATCAGTGCCGCTTCCAACTGGCGGCGGAGGCGCTCGACCCCGCGATCACCGTGCTCGCCCCGTGGCGGATCGCGGCGTTCCGCGACCGGTTTCCCGGCCGCAAGGAGCTGATCGAGTTTTGCGAGCAGAAGAACATTCCCGTGAAGGCCTCGAAGGGCAAGCCCTACAGCTCCGATGAAAACTGCCTGCACACGAGCTACGAGGCCGGCCTGCTCGAGGAGCTCACCACCGACGGCCTCGGGCTCGTCGAGTTCGGGATGACCGTGTCGCCGCAGGCGGCGCCCGACACTGCCGAAACGGTGACGATCGACTTCGAGGCCGGGGTGCCGGTCCGCGTGAACGGCAGGACGCTCGCGGCCCACGAGATCGTGCTCGAACTCAACGCGATCGGCGGCCGCAATGGCATCGGCCGCACCGACATCGTGGAGAACAGGCTCGTCGGGATGAAGAGCCGCGGTGTCTACGAGGCGCCCGGAATGACGCTGCTCTACGAGGCGCATCGGCTCGTGGAGCAGATGACGCTCGACCGCGATCTCGTGCACCTTCGCGACAGGCTCTCCCCCGAAGTGGCCGAGATGGTCTATTACGGGTTCTGGTATTGCGCGAAAATGGACGCCTTGCTCGCCTTCATCCGCGAGGCGCAACGGCCCGTTTCCGGCACCGTGGCGCTCGACCTCTACAAGGGCAACATGCTCGTGAAGAGCCGCGCGAGCCGGCAGAGCTTGTACGACGCGGCGATCGCGTCGATGGAAGGCGGCGGGTCGTACGATCAGACCGACGCCGAGGGCTTTCTCCGCATTCTCGGCGTGCCGTTGCGCGTCCAGGGCCGGGTGCGGCCGAGGATCTGATGCTGGGCCGTGTGCCGCTGCTTGCGAGCGTCGATGCGCGGCGGCCCGCCGCGTGGCTCGCCCTCGCGACGGCGGCGATCGGGGCGGCGCTGCTTCCGGATGCGGTGCCGGCCGATTGTCCGGCGCCTGCGGTGATGGCGGCCGTGTTCGGCGCGTTGCTGGCCGTCATGGCGATCGGCGACGCGGTGCCGCAGGGGCACACGCCCGCCTTCGATCTTGTCTGGCTTGCCGAGCGTGCCGCCTGGCCGCTGTTCGGCTGGCTGCTCGCCGCCGGTGGCCGGGCCGACGTGTGGCTCGCCGGGAGCGGCGCACTCGGCATCGCGACGGGAGCGGCGCTGCTCGCCATCCTCGGCCGGCGCGGTCTCCTCGCGGCCGATGCGGCGAGCGCGACGCTCGTGGCGGCCGGGTGCGCCGGCGCAGCTGGCTGGTGGGCCGACGTCGTGTGGCCCGAGCGGATGCCGGGCGCGGGCGTCGCCATCGGCGGCTTCGTCGGACTGGCCGTCACGGCCGGAGCGCTGCTCGGTCATCGGCAGGTCAGCCCCGCGACGTCGGTGCGATACACGGCACGGCACCTGCTCACGGCCGCGGCCATGATGGGGGCCATGGCCGGCATGGTCGGCTGGCTGTTCCTCGCGGCCGATCTCGCGGCGTTCGATCTTGTCGCGTCCCTGGCCTGGTTCGTGTCCCTCGCGGTGCCGGCTGCCACCCTGGGCGACGGCGTGTCGCACGCCGCAGTGTGGCGCCGGGTCGAGCGGGCGGCACCACACTGCGCCGGGGGTCGTCTGCGGCTCGGCCCCGGCCGTAGACGCGACGGTGTGCTGGCCGCGGTCACGGCCGCCGCCCTGCTCGGTTGGCCGCCGCTCGTGGCTGCGGCGGTTGCCGGGGGCGACGTGGCGCGGTCGTGGCCTTCGCTGCTCGTGGTGGCAGCGCTCGCGGTCGCCGTGATCGTGCTGCTGTGCATCGTCAGCCTCGGAGGGGCCGTGGGGGCGACCCCCGACACGCAACTGGCGGTCGCGATCGCCGGCACATGCCTGTGCATGGCCGTGGTGCCGTTCGTCGGACCCGGACAGGCCCCATTCCTCCTGCCTCGCCCATTTGCCGGGTGGTGAGGTGGTCGACTGGCGTTGAGGAAACCGGGGAATCCTGCCACACTTCCCGTGTTCCCCAGAGTGTCTGGGAATCGTGGTTGGTTGTTCGGGTCGAGTCGAGGCGGCGGGGCTCTCGACACGATATGGAGAGGAACATGCCCGGGCCTCGCCTGACGAAGGAGATGTCGATCGTGAAAGGATTCACTCTGGCGGTGTCGCTTGCCATTGCGACGCTTCTGCCCACGGATGCGATGGCCGGTGCATTCGCGCCGAGCGAGACGATCTTCCCCGCCACGACCCGCGGCTGGATCAGCGTCGCCAATCCCCAGGTCTTCCAAGAAAGCTTCGACCGCACGCAATACGGCCAGCTGCTCAAGGATCCGGTGATGAAGCCGTTCATGGACAGCTTCCGCGCGCAGTTGCGGTCGGCAGGCAAGCAGCGGCTCGGCAAGCTCGGCCTCACGCTCGAGGATCTCGAGAAGGTGCCGGGCGGTGAAATCGCCATGGCCGCCATCGAGCCCCAGCCAGGAACGCTCGCATCGATCCTGCTCGTCGACACGACGGGCCACGAGGCCGAGACGAAGGCCTTGCTTGACCAGGTCGAGAAGCGGCTCATCGAGCAGAAGGCGACGAAGGCGGCCCAGACGGCGGCCGTTCCCGGCATGAGCGTGTTCAACCTGCCCCCGGAGTCGAACGGTGCAGCGTCACGCCAACGGCAGGTGGCGATCGTGAGCAGCAACGGAGCGCTCGTCGTGGGCGACTCGCCCGCCGTCGTCGGCCAGGTCGTTGCCACGCTCAAGCAGGGTCGCAAGGACTCCCTCGCGTCGTCGGCGGCGTATCAAGCCATCGTGGCCCGCTGCGGCAAGGAAGTACCGGCGTCCGCCGCGCCGCTCCGCTGGTTCGTCGATCCGTTCGGCTATGCCAAGGTTTACCAGGCCGCGAACCCGCCGCGCGAGAAGCGCAAGGGCCCCGATTACGTCGCGATCCTCGGCCGTCAGGGCTTCGACGCCGTGAAGGGCGCGGGCGGCGTCGTGTTCTTCGACAACGGCACGCGCGAGGCCCAGCACCACACGCTCGTGTACGCTCCGCCCATCGCCGGCCGGCAGCCGTTCGCGGCCGACTGTTTCGACCTCGCGGCCCGCATGCTGCGGTTTCCCAACGCCGACCGGATCGACCCGCCGCAGTGGGTGCCCCGCGACGTGTCGAGCTGGGTGACGGCCCAGTGGGATCTCGCCAACGCCTTCGCCTCCGCCGAGCCGCTCGTCGACGACATCGTCGGCGAGAAGGGTGTGTTCGACGACGTGATCGCCTCGCTCAAGGAGGATCCGGACGGTCCGCAGATCGACGTCGAGAAGGATCTCGTGGCCTGCCTCGGCACGCGCATCCTGGTGCTCGGCGACTACTCCACGCCGATCGACATCGATTGCGAGCGGCTCGTGATCGCGATCGAAGCCAAGGATCCCGAGAGGGTGGCGGCCACCGTCGCCAAGAGCATGGCAACCGATCCCGACATGCAAAAGGTCGAGTCGAACGGCAACGTGGTCTGGGAGATGATCGATCGCTCGTCTGCGATCCCGAAGCTCGAGATCGAGACTCCCGGGGGCGCCATCGCCCATGCCGACGACGAAAGCGATCCGCACCATCACCGCAAGCGGCTCCGCGAGAAGGAGGAAAAACTCCTGCCCCACTCCGCCGTCACGGTGGCGCACGGCCACCTGCTGATCGCCTCGCATCGCGACTTCCTCGAACGCGTGCTCGCCACGTCGGCCGGTGACGGCGGTCTCGCGGCGGCGGCCGACTACGCGGTCGTGACCGGCGAGATGAAGAAACTGTTTCCGGCGACCTCGGCGCTGCGGTCGTTCGGCCGGGCCGACGAGTCGGTGCGGCCCACCTACGAGATGCTCCGCAAGGGCGAGATGCCGAAGTCGAAGAGCGTGATGGGGCAGTTGCTCAATGCCGCGCTCGGCGACGGCAAGGAAGGGAGCGTGCGGGCGCAGAAGATCGACGGCAGCTCGCTGCCCGACTTCGAGACGATCCGCAAGTATTTCGGGACGGTGGGCCTGGGTATGGAATCGGTGCCGGAGGGCTGGTATTTCGCCGGCCTCGCCCTGCCCCGCAGCCAGCAGGAGCCCGAAGTCGCCCGCCGGCCGGTCACGCCCGTGGGCCGGTAGGCCTCAGCTGCGGTTGTCTGCCGCCGGATCGATGCGGCCGGTGCGATGGTCCTGCTGCACGAGCGTCGTCACCATCAAGGGATGGTACACGTCGAACAGCGCGGCCACGGGTACATCGCCGAATCGCTCGCGCTGCGTTGCATTGACGAACAGGAAGCAGTTCTGCGCATACCACGGCTCGACGGCCGGATCGTGCCAGACCCGAGGGCGAAACAGATCGAGGCAGACGTAGCCCTGCTGTCGAAACAGGTCGACCCAGTAGGCATGCGAACGACAGTTGACGTGGCCATCGCCCGGTTGACGCGGAAGCGCGGCGCTGAAGAGCACCACGTCGCCGGCACGGCAGAGATCATGGACGAACCCCGGGCCGCGTGCGGGGTCCAGATGTTCGGCGACCTCGACGCTGATCACCAGGTCGAAGCGGTCGGTGACCGTGATCTTCTCGTTCAGATCGACCGGGAAGAAGGCGGCCGCGGGACATCGCGCCGGGTGCTCGACTGCCCACGGGCCATCGAATCCCACCAGTGCGACCTTGCCGAGTTCGTGGGCGGCCCTCAGCCAGGTGCCGATCCCGGTGCCGACGTCGCACACGGTTTCGAAATCGTAATGCTCGCGCAGGATCGAAAGGATGCGGCGGGCGGATGCCACTGAGCCCGCCTGCTGTGCGGCGTAGAAATCGTGTCCGTACATGGTGGGGATCGAGTGCGTCAATGCCACGAGCTCGGGAGCGCGCGGATGAGCCGCCAAGGCGTTCTTCAGCAGTGCGCGCGCCTCGGTCGGGTGGCCCGAGTCGCTGGCGTCGAGGATACGCCGGGCGATCGATGCGATCTCCGTATTCGGGGCCGGACGTCGGGATGGTGAGGTCGTTGGGCTTGCAGCGTCGCTTGGCTCGATGTTGTCGGCAGCGATCCCGACCGTGGCTGGATCGAGCGCGGTGGCGGTGATGCCTTCGCGGCGCAGGGTGTCGCCGACGAACTTGTCTTCGTACAACTCGCCGGCGATTTCGGCCGGAAACCGGATCTGCGCGAGCGCGAAGGCCCGCAGAGCGCGCGATGAGAGGTAGTAGAAAGGTCCGTTGGCCCATGTGCCCACGTAGCGCTTGCCGTACACCTGCTGGTTGAGCGCTTCGGTGCGGCACTTTTGCCAGTGCCACGTGCGGTCATGGGACGGGACGCCGATCACAAATCCGGCGTAGTCGCTGGAGCCGGCGACGATCTCGGCGCAGGCCCGAGCGAAGGCGGTGGCGTCGCGGATGTCCACATCGTCGTCGATCTTGAAGACGCTCGTGCCCGGCTTGAACGACGAATAGACGGCCATGAACGCGGCGGCGACTTTGTGCGGCAGCGACTCGTAGTCGTCGGCCGCGGCGACCCGCATCAAACGCGGGTGGTCTGGCACCTGCGCGGTCTGGCCGACCACGATCCGGTGGTCGATGCCGGCGAGCCGCGTCAAGCGGTCGCTCACACGCACCGCACGGCCGAAGTGCTTCTCGCAGCTGATGATGAGTGTCAACGGTCGCGCGGCGGCACGTTGCGTCTGTGCCAGCAGCGTCTCGAAGACTGCCAGCGCCCTGGGGCTGTACGGCGCGAGGGTCAGGGCCAGGCGCGCTTCAGCCAGCGCGGCGTCGAAGAGGCCCTGCTCGAGCAGCGGTTGCACGCGCATCAGGTGCTGGCGCGATCGCGTGGTCGAGCTCATGGTCGGCACCGCGTCCACTCGTGATCGACATACCGCCAGGGGCGGCCCTGCGGCGGTGCGTCGCGCAGGCACTCGGGCAGCCGCGCGGCGGAAACGCCGTCGAAGCAGAGTCGGCGGGCGAACCGCAGGATCGACCACGGCATGCCCACGGCCGAAAAGAACGGCGGCGCGGCCGACGGCCATGGGCCGCCGTGCTGCATCGGCGGCGTGACGGCGAGGCCCGTCGGCATCCGGTTCTCGATGATCCGGCCGGTGCGCGCCTCGAGCAGGGGCTGAATCGCGGTGGCGGCGTCGTCGTCGCAGCCGTCCTGCGCGAGATAGAGGCTCGCGCCGAGGGCGCCCGGCACGAGGGCGAGAGCCTGCGCGAGTTCGGCGAGCGTGGCGGCCCGCACCACGAGCGTCGCGTTGCCAAACGCCTCGACGAACAGTCGATCGGGCCGCGCGAGCACGTCCGCCGCGGACACTTCGAGCAGCGTCGCGGGATGACGGCAGCCCTCCGCAGGTGGTGCCTCACCCGCGACGAGGCGAGCCCCGGCGGTGCGGAGCCGTGCAACGCCGTCCGAGAGGCGGGCGAGCCCGAGGGGGCCGAGGAGCACCTGCTGGCCGACGGCTGAAAATTTCTCGACGAGCGCCGCGACGAACACCCGCCCCGCGGCGTCGTCGATGAGGAACACGAGCCCCGGCTTCGTGCAGAACTGTCCCGCAGACCCGGTGACACTCGCCGTGAGTTCGCCGGCGATCGCCGGGCCCCGCTCGGCGAGGGCGCCCGGCAGGAGCACGACGGGGTTGAGGCTGCCCATTTCGACCCAGATCACGCGGCCGGCGGACGAGGCCGCGGCGAAGAGTTTTCTTCCCGCCTCGTGGCCACCCGTGAAGCCCGTGACGCCGACCCGCGGATCGGCCACCAGCCGTTCGCCATCGGCCGGCGCGATGCCGTGGAGCAGTTGTATCGTCGCGGGCGGCAGTCCTGCTTCGGCGAGCGCTGCGGCCGCCTCGCGGGCCGCGATCAGCGACACGGTCGGACAGCCGGGATGAGCCTTCGCGATCACGGGGTTGCCCGCGGCGATCGCCGCGGCGAAGTCGCCGCCGGTGACGGCGCCGTAGGCGAACGGAAAATTGCCCGGTGGAAACACGACCACCGGTCCGAGGCCGAATGCAGCCGAGCGGATGTTGCGCTGCGTGTCGAGCATCGCCATCCGCCATGTGCCCTCACGGGCGGCGTGCGCCGCTTGTCGCAACTGATCGAGCATCCGGGGCAGTTCGACGTCGGTGAGCCGCGGCTTCACGGCGAGCCCGGTTTCGGCGTGGGCCGCCGCGACGAGTGCGTCGGCCTGCCGTTCGAGCCGCGCTGCATACCGTTCCAGAAAATCGGCCCTCTGGCCGTCCGGCAGCGCGGCGAGTTCACGGGCGGCGACCACGGCCGCGTCGAGTGCCGCATCCACGTCGGCCCAGCCGCTCACGGGCCATGCCGTGTCGTGCGGACGACCCGTGGACGGGTCGAATGCCCGGAACGAATCGGCCGCCGTGGCTGGCCGCCACGTGCCCGCGATCAGGATGGGGGGCGGTGTCTTCACGGAGGCAAGCGTACCCTCCACGGTCCGGCGCCGGTCAATCGGTCGGCGTCATTTCCGCGGCCACTGGACGACCGCCCAAAAGGGGTGCCGACGGTCGCCGCGCCGTCGGAGATCTTCGAGCAGCACGTCGACGTCGGCCGTGGGCACGTCGGCCGCGATTTTGCGGCCATCGAGCGTGATCACGAGCGGGATGGTGAAATCGACGAGTTCGGGCGAGAGCCAGACGGTCACCTGCTCTGCCCCGCAGCGGACGGCGAGCGAGTTTCCGGCCGCCTTCCCCTCGATCATGAAGGGTCGGATGTCCTTCGGCGGTGGCCACTGGCTCGGCAGGACGATCGTGCGGCTCGGAGCGCCGGCCATCTCGATCCACCAGAAGAACCGATCCCAGGGGCGCATCGACACCGCCTCGATCGAGCGTGGGAAAAAGTCGCGTTGCCGTGTCCGCATCCAGGCGAAGATGCGCAGGATCTCGTCGGAAAAGTGCTCGTGGCCGCGGCCACGGTATTCGACGTACGTGGTGTCGAACCCCTTGGCGAAGTAGCGATCGAGGTCCATCCCGTTGCGGGCGATGCTCGCTCCGTCGAGTTCGCCGCCCACGACGTAGATCGGGAGGGTCCGGGCGTTCCGCCAGGAGTGGTTCACGTACTTCCCCGCGGCGGGCGCGACCGCCACGAGCCCCGCCCACAGATCGGGGTGCGCAAGCGCGATGTCCCAGGCCGCGTCGCCGCCGAGGGAATGGCCCGAGAGAAACACGCGGTCGCTGTCGATCGCGAACCGGCCCATCACCTCGCGAAGCGAGTTCAGCACCGCGGCATGCTCGCGGGCGGAATACTCGTAGGCCGTCTGGCCCGGCCGGAGCCAGGCGGGGGCGATCACGATCGTGCCGTGCCGTGCCGCCTGCCCCTGGCGGACGCCGTCGGGGCCGGGCAGCCCTGCCCACCAGTCGATCTGTTGGAGCGGCGTCGTCCAGGCCGCGTGCAGCGAAACGACGGCCGGGTAGGTGCGGAGGGGATCGTATTCCGGCGGCAGTTGGACATGGCACTCGAACGGTGGCTCACCATCGAGCCCGGGCACCGTGACGACGTGATACCCCGCTGCCTGTGCGGGGGGCGGATCGAGCGGCGGCCGCATCTGTCGGGCGAGTCCGGCCACGGTGGCTGCGTCGAAGGCTTCCTCGGATCGGAGCGCCGCCCGAATCCGCCCCCGCCCGCCCTGATCGTCGGCCCGCAGGTAGTCGCGCAGGAGGTCGCGGACGCGGGCGGCCGAGAGCGCGAGCTTGAGGTTGTCGGTGGCGGCGGCGGCGCCCAGGAGCCAGCTGCTGACGCCGAGGGCGACCGCCCTGTCGGCGGGTGTCTCTGGGTCGGTGCCGAGCCGTTCGAACGTCGACAGCCGCTCGAGCGTGGCGAACGACAGCTCAGCGGTGAGTTCGTCGAGCATCCGACCGACGGCCGTCGCCTCCTGCTCGTCACTGATCGCGCGAGCCTTGCTCCGCAGCGCCTCCACCAGCCGGCCGGCCCGGGCCTGACGGTCGCGATAGGAGTCGCGTGCCTCACGCACCCGCTCCAGCACTTCGCCGCCGGCGTTCTCCGTCGGAAACTGCTCGAGCAGTCGCATGGCGAACCGATCCTGTCCTGCACCGCCGCGGAGGAGGATTTCGTCGAGCAGCCGCGTGGCGGCCAGTTCACCGAGCCGGCGGCGCTCCTCGGCGAGGTCGGCCAGATTCGGAAAATCGGCCAGCACCTCGTCGAGTTCCTGCCGGGCCTCGTCGTACCGCTCCGACTGCAGGAGGAGCCGCACGATCCGCAGGCGCTCGTCGGGATTCGTGCGGTCGATCTGCTGGTCGATCACCCGGCGGAGCACGTCGCGTGGAATCGACGACGTGGCGACCCGCTGGTCGAGGAGGACAGGCTGCTCGGTGAGGATGCCTTCGAGGCTGGTCCAGCGCGGCGTGATCCGGGTGATTCCCTGCACGACGTCGATCCGGCCGGATGCGGTGGCCAGCGAGATGATCCGCCGACCGAACTCGTCGAACGGCGTGGCCTCGACGATGCCTCCGACTGCAGCGACGCGGCGACCGGCTTCCGGCACGCGCTGCGGCACCTTGACGGTTTCCTGTCCCGTGCCCACGGCCCCCGGCTCCACCTTCACGACGCGACGCTTGGAGACCATCGTGCGGGTGAGTTCATCGTCGCACATCAGCACCGGGCCGCCGGTTTCCCCCCGAAACTCCGCGGTGGCCGGATCGACGGCGACCCCGGTGAGGATGGCGAACCGGCCTTCGAGCACCCGTCCGTCGGCGAGCTCCACGGTGTCTCCGCACGAGGGCCGGCCCGGCTGCAGGGCTGCCTCGAGCAGCGCGCACAGCAGGACGAGGATTCGCGGTGATGGCCGGGCCCGGTCCATAGACAGGCGAGTGTAGGACGGCACGGGGCTGCCGGACCACAGCAGACTGCGCCGGCCCCGCGGATCGTTTCTTGACGGGGCGCAGGCCCGAATCGAGAATTCAGCACGATCTCACGCCCTCCGGTCGAGTCTGGAATATTGTGGTAGCCACCCGCGGAATCATCAGGCGCCTGCTGCTGACGGGCGTCGCCGGTTCGGTGCTGCTGCCAATCGTGCTG
Organism: Planctomycetia bacterium; assembly: GCA_037129475.1. Taxonomy (GTDB): domain Bacteria; phylum Planctomycetota; class Planctomycetia; order Pirellulales; family UBA1268; genus RGVT01. The sequence goes on from JBAXUY010000034.1 coordinate 25,036, forward strand.
GCGGTGGTGATCGGGCTGGGTGTGCTCCTGCAGGCGGTGGGCGACGTCGCCGGCGGCCGCGTGTGCGGTCGCGCGGCGCTGGTCGTTGGCGTGTGCTGGCTCGTGGCGATCATCACCACGGCGGTGGCGAGCGGGGCCGCGCTGCTCGACGACCGTCATCCTTCCGCGGACAACGACGTGCAGCCCCGCCCATGACGCTTCGCCTCCGCTCCGTCGGTACGGCCATCCTCGTCGCGGCCCTCGTCTCCGCAGGCCCGCCCGCGCTCGCAGCCGAGCCGGCTTCGCCCGCCGATGTCCGTCGAACGCTCGACGAGGCCAGGCAGTTGGTCGACGGCGGGAAGCCGGGCAAGGCCAGGCACCTCCTCGTTGCGGCGTGCGCCGACCTTGCGGCCCTGGCCGGCCTCGAACGGGTGCCTTCGGGGGTGCGGCCGCTGGTCGACCTGTGCACGCGGCTCAAGGACGATCTCGACCTCGAAGGCGTCGACGTGTCGGGCATCGAGATCCCGCACCTGAAGACCGCGCGGCCCGACGCCGCGAAGCCGCCTGCCACTGCCGCGAAGCCGCCGGTCCGCCCGGCGCCCGGCATCAGCTTCACCCGACAGGTCGCTCCGTTGCTGGTCACGCACTGCGGCGGGTGCCACGTCACGGGCCGCAAGGGCGGCTTCCAGATGGCGTCGTACGACGCGCTCATGAAAACGGGCGTCGTCCAGCGAGGCGTCGGCGATTCGAGCCGGCTCGTCGAGGTGATCGAGACCGGCGACATGCCGCGTGGCGGTGGCAAGGTGGCGCCGCAAGACCTGGCGCTGCTCGTGGCGTGGATCAACACCGGGGCGTCGTTCGACGGCCCCGATCCCCTCGCTCCTCTGGGTCAAACTCCCGGGGCGGCCCCGGCTGCAACCGCTGGCATGACGGCACCCGTCGCCTCGGCACCCGTCGTCTTGAAGCCCGGCGACGTGTCGTTCGCCTTCGACGTCGCCCCGGTGCTGCTCAAGAACTGCGCGGGCTGCCACGACGACGACGATCCGGAAGCCCGGCTCTCGATGCACACGTTCGCACGATTCGCCCGCGGCGGCGAGAGTGGCGCGGCGTTCGTCGCCGGTCGCGGTGCCGACAGTCTGCTCGTTCGCAAGATCAAGGGCGCGAGCGGCATCGAGGGGCAGCGGATGCCGATCGGCAGACCGCCGCTTCCGGCCGACGTGATCGCGCTTGTTGAAAAGTGGATCGACCAGGGCGGCCGTCTCGACATGCTCGGGCCGAACGCGACGCTCGCCGATCTCGCCGCTGCCGGGAGGGCCCGCAGCCTCTCGCACGACGACCTCAAGCGGGCGAGATTCGCCGCGGCGGAGAAACTCTGGCGCCGGGCGCTCGCCGACGAGGCGCCCGCGACGGTGGCGCTCGACGACGTGATCGTGATCGGCAACCTTCCGCAGTCGAGGCTCGACGAGGCGGCCGGCACGATCGAATCGGCGGCCTCAGTCGCCCGGAAGCAGTTGATCGACGGCGACGGCCCGCTGCTCAAGGGGGGCGTAGCCTGCCTCCTGTTCGCGAAGGCGTACGATTACTCGAATTTCCGGCAGACGATCCTCGGTGAGGAGCGGCCCAAGGGGCTCACGGGCAACGCCGGCGTGTCTGGCGACGTGGCCTACGGAGCACTGATCGTTCCGTCGCGGTCCGACGATGATTCCGCGAACGATCTTGCGGCACTGGCCGCCGAGCAGGTCGCGGCGGCCGCGTTCGTGGGGCGAGGAGCGCCCGCGTGGTTCGCGCAAGGCGCCGGCCGCGCGGTCGCGGCAAAGGTCGCCCCGAAGGCGGCCGTGACGAAAGCCTGGAAGGGCGAGGCAGCGGAGGCCCTGGCACGGCTGGCCGCACCGGAGGACTTCTTCGGAGGTCACGCCGGGCCGGTCGCTCAAGCAGCCATCGGCGGCGGCTTCGTGTCGGCCCTCGCCCCCTCCCCTGCCAAACTCCAAGCCCTCGTGGCCCGCCTCGACGGCGGCGACTCGTTCGACACGGCCTTCGTGGAAGTCTTCAAGAGCCCCGCGCCGGCCCTCTTCTCCGCGTGGATCGCGAAGGAATCCCGCAAGCCCACTCGCCGCTGAGCACCTGCACCGGCTTCGGGCTCCCCATACCCCATCGCCGGACGTTCGTCTGGTTGAACGCGCCGGCTCCCGGAGTACGGGGAGCCCGAAGCCTTCTCCGTAGCGACAGAGCTCCAGCTCTGTCGATCGACAGGCCTGGAGGCCTGTCG
>JBAXUY010000035.1:0-26720 GCA_037129475.1 Planctomycetia bacterium
CGCTGGCAGTCGTCGGCGCCACCGGCGCCGTGGGCCGAATCATCGTCACGATGCTGCTCGAGCGACAGTTCCCGGCGAAGCGCATCAAGCTGCTCGCCTCGGCCCGCTCCGCCGGCAAGCCGTTCGAGGTCGCGGGCCGGTCGCTCGCCGTCGAGGAACTGAAGCCCGAGTCGTTCGCCGACGTCGACATCGCGATCGGCAGCACGCCCGACGAGGTGGCCGCGGAGTTCGTGCCGTGGGCCGTGGAGCGGGGCACCGTCGTGGTGGACGAGAGCGCGTATTACCGGATGAACCCCGACGTGCCGCTCGTGATCCCGGAGGTGAACCCCGAGGCGCTCGCGTCCCACAAGGGCATCATCGCCAGCCCCAACTGTTCGACCACGCAGATGGTGATGGTGATGAAGCCGCTGCACGACGCGGCCCGCGTGCGGCGCGTGATCGTCAGCACCTACCAGGCCGTGAGCGGCGCGGGGCTGCCGGCCACGAAGGAACTGGAGCAGGGGGCGGCCGCATGGCTCGCTGGCCACGCGCCGAAGCCCGCCATCTTTCCGCACCCGATCGCAGCCAACCTGATTCCGCAGATCGGTTCGCCGCGGCCCAACGGCTTTACGAGTGAGGAGATGAAGATGGTGCTCGAGACGCGGAAGATCCTCGGTGACGAGTCGATCGCCGTGAGTGCCACCTGCGTGCGCGTGCCGGTGGCCAACGGCCACAGCGAATCGATCCTCATCGAGACCGAGAAAAAGCTCTCGGCTGCCGAGGCCCGCAGGCTGCTCGCCGGATTCCCCGGGATCGTGGTCGACGACGACCTCGGCGCGAAGCGGTATCCGATGCCGCGCGATGCCAGCGGGCGTGACGAGGTGTTCGTGGGGCGGATCCGCGAGGATATTTCCTGCCCCAACGGCATCGCGCTGTGGTGCGTGTCGGACAACCTGCGGAAGGGGGCCGCCACCAACGCCGTGCAGATCGCCGAGCATCTCGCGAAGCACTGGACGGGGCGCAAGGGGAGCGACAAGGCCGGCGGCAGCCGGCCCGTGAAGGCATGACGCGGACGATCTGCCTGCGGCTGGCCTACGAGGGCACGCGCTACTCGGGGTGGCAGTTTCAGCCGGGGCAGGCGACGGTGCAGGGCACGCTCGCGGCGGCGATCAAGGCGATCAGCGGCGAGGAGATCGTGCCGCGCGGTTCGAGCCGCACCGACTCGGGCGTGCACGCACTCGATCAGGTCGTGGCCTTTTCGAGCGAGAAGGATCTCACGGCCGGCGTCTGGGTGCGGGCCCTCAATGCCAAACTGCCCCCCGACATCACCGTGCTCGACGGCCGCGAGGCGGCTCCCGGCTCCGACCCCACGCGGGCGGCGGTGAAGAAGCGCTACCGCTACCGGATCCATGACGCTCCGTGGCGGCCGGTGCTCGACCGGCACCTCGTGTGGCGCTGGAAATCCCGGCTCGACGCGGCGGCGATGCAGGCGGCGGCGGCGGTGCTCGTGGGGGAGCACGACTTCACCAGCTTCGAAACCACCCCCTCCACACGCCTCTCGAAAGTGCGCACAATCCATGCGCTCACGGCCTTCCGGCCGCACCTCGTCGACGACGCCCCCGGCGCCGAGGTCTGGATCGAGGTCGAGGGCAATGGTTTCCTTTACAACATGGTGCGGATCATCGCGGGGTCGCTCGCGATGATCGGCAGCGGCCGCCGGACGAAGGACTGGCTGGCGGGCGCGCTCGCCGCCCGGAGCCGGCCGGCGGCCGGGCCGACCGCGCCCCCGGAAGGCCTCGTGCTTCTCGAGACGACACTGAGCCCCGACTTTCCATGGCAAAACTTCCCGACCGACTCGGCCCACTGAAGCTCGAGACCCAGCTCGGCCTGGGCCGCCACTGCCAGATCTGGGAGGCGGTCGATACCGGCTCGCGCACCCGCGTGGCCGTGAAGGTGATCGTGCCGGAGAAGGCCCGCGACGCGGGGCAGCGGCAGCTGCTCGAGCACGAGTTGAAGGTGGCCAAGTCGGTGTCGCATCCGACGATCATCCGCATCGACCGGCTCTCCGACGAGGGCGGCCTGCCACACCTCGTGATGGAGCTGTTCCCGCACCCGAACCTCAAGAAGCAGATCGCGGCCGGCGTCGAGGCCCTCGCGCCGCGCCTGCAGCGGATCGTGACGGAGACGGCGCTCGCTCTCGATCACCTGCACGGCCACGGCTGGGTGCATCGCGACGTAAAGCCCGACAACATCCTCGCCGCGCCCGACGGGCAGGTGAAGCTGATCGACCTGGCGATCGCCAAGCGCAAGCCGGGCCTGCTCGGACGACTGATGGGCGACAAGGGGCCGGTGCAGGGGTCGCCGAGCTACATGAGCCCGGAGCAGATTCGCGGCGAGCCGCTCGACGCCCGCGCCGACATCTACTCGCTCGGCTGCGTGCTCTTCGAGCTCCTCGCCGGCAAGCCGCCGTTCGCGTCGCCCAATGCCAACGACCTGCTCAACAAGCAGGTGTCGGCCACGCCGCCGGCGATCGAGTCGCTCAACCCCAACGCCACCACGAGCGTGTCGAAACTGATCCGGCAGATGCTCGCGAAGAAGCCGTCCGACCGGCCCGGGAGCATGCAGGACGTGCTCACGCAGTTGCGGTCGATCCGGTTTCTCGAACGGGCTCCGGGCTGAAGGCCCCCCGGAATCCGAATTGACTCCCGTGATTCCGGGCTGAGAAAATCGGGATTCACGTCAAGTTCCCCGGCCAGGTGCCTAGCATGTCGCGCGGACTCCATCGACTCGCCCTCGAAAAGCCGATCTACGAGCTCGAGGACAGGATCGCGAAGCTCGAGACGGCGCCGCTGGGCGCTCAACAGCAGGAGGAGCTGCGGCGGCTCAAGCGCGAGGTGGTGGAGCTCCAGAAAACGATCTTCGCCAGCCTCGATCCCTGGCAGACCGTCGAGGTGGCCCGCCATCCGGACCGGCCGAAGACGAGCGACTATCTCCAACTCGTGTTCGACGAGTTCGTGGAGCTTCACGGCGACAAGGCCTACGGCGACGATCCGGCGATGCTGACGGGATTCGCGAAGCTCGACCGCCACAAGGTGCTCGTGGTCGGCCACCAGAAGGGGAAGACGCTGGCCGAGCGGCAGGCCTGCCACTTCGGCTGTGCCCATCCCGAGGGCTACCGCAAGGCGATGGGCAAGATGCGGCTGGCGGCGAAGTATGGCCTGCCGGTGATCTGCCTGATCGACACGCCGGGGGCATACCCGGGCGTGGGCGCCGAGGAGCGCGGCCAGGCGCAGGTGATTGCCGAGAGCATGTTTCTGATGGCGCAGCTGCCGGTGCCGGTGGTGTGCGTGGTGATCGGGGAGGGGGGCTCGGGCGGCGCGCTCGGCATCGGCGTGGGCGACCGCGTGGCGATCCTCGAGCATGCCTACTACAGCGTGATCAGCCCCGAGGGCTGCGCCGGCATCCTCTGGAAGAGCGCCGAGCACAAGGCGAAGGCCGCGCAGGCGCTTCGCATGCGGTCGGGTGATCTCAAGGAATTCGGGATCGTCGACGCCGTGATCGAGGAGCCGCCGGGAGGCGCCCACCGCGATCCGCGGCAGATGGCGACGAAGCTCAAGATGTTTCTCCTGCGGACGCTCCGCGAGCTCGTGGCCCAGCCGGCGGATGCACTCGTTGCCGCACGCTACGACAAATTCCGCCGCATGGGCGTGTTCCTCGAGGCCGAGACGGCCTGAGCCCGTTCGCCGCTCAGTGCTTGTGGGCGTGTGAGTGGCCGCCGATCTTGCCGACGTAGACCTTGCCGCCGATCTCCACGTTGAGTCGACCGGAGGCGCCGTGCGAGTCGAGCACGGTGCAGAGTTCCTTGTCGGTGGCGGCGAAGGCCGACGACGAGCCCGCGGCTTCGCCCGTCTGTGCCCGGGCGGGCAGGGGGAACTGTCGCGGCTTGCCGCCGACCCGCATGTTGAGGATCACGTGCTTGGCCGTGATCGGCACCGCCTTCGTGGCGGATGCGTCGAGGATGTGGATGGTGACAGTGTCGGTGGCGTCGTCATGCACCAGTTCCGCGTGATAGTCCTCCTTGCCGAGTTCGATGAGCGCGCCGTGGTGCGGGCCCTCGGTCGGGTGAACATGGACCTGCCAGCACATCAGTGCCACCGCCAGAATCTGCTGCATCATTCGCATCGTCGTCTCCTTGCTGTGAGGGAAATCAATCGCACTCGGCTTCCACCATCGCCCGCTCGGCCTGCCCGCGACCGAAGCACCAGAACAATGCCGGGTGCACGAAGAAGTCGAGCAGGGTGGAACTGATCAGGCCGCCCAGGATCACCGTGGCGACGGGATAGAGGATTTCCTTGCCCGGCTCGCCGGCCGCCATCACCAGCGGCACGAGCGCGATGCCGGCCGTGAGCGCCGTCATCAGCATCGGGGCCACCCGCTCCCGGCCGGCCCGTTCCACCATCTCGGGTGTGAATCGTTCTCCCTCGTGCCGCACGAGGTGCAGGTAATGGGCGATGAGGAGGATGCCGTTGCGGGAGGCGATCCCGGAGAGGGAGATGAAGCCGACCATGCTCGCGACCGTAAGCGACTGCCTGGTGAGCACGAGGGCCGCCACCGAACCGATCGCCGCCATCGGCAGGGCGGAGAGCACCTGGAGGGCGAGGTTCGTGGAGCGGAAGAGCGTGTAGAGGGCGAGGAACATGCCGGCGAGCGACACGAGGCTCAAGGCCCCGATCATCCGCGTGGCCTGCCGCTGGCTCTCGAACTGGCCGCCATACTCCACGAAATACCCGGTGGGGAGTTCGGCGAGCAGCGGCGCGAGCCGCGCCTGGACGTCGGTGACGACACCGCCGAGATCGCGGCCCGCAGTGTTGCACTGGATGATGATTCGGCGGCGGACGTTCTCCCGATTGATCGTGTTGGGGCCGCTCCCCAGGGCGATGTCGGCCACGGTCTCGAGCGGCACGCGGCCGCCCACCGGCAGGGTGATCGGGATCCGGCGGAGCGTGTCGAGATCGACCCGGTAGGGCTCGTCGAGCCGGACGACGAGGTCGAACTTGCGCTCCCCCTCGACGATCTCCGACACCGTTCGGCCGTTCATGGCGGTCTCGATGAATTCGTTGACGGCGTCGGCCGTGAGGCCATACTGCACGAGTTTGTCGCGCCGCAGGCGAATCTGGAGTTGCGGAATCTCCACCTGCTGCTCGACCATCAGGTCCTTCACGCCGCGGACATCGGCCATCGCCCCCTTCATACGCTCGGCGGTGCGGCGGAGGACGCCGAGGTCGTCACCGTAGAGCTTGATGCCGACCTGTGCTTTCACGCCCGAGAGCATGTGGCTGATGAGGTGGGCGAGCGGCTGTTCGACGGCGATCACGACGCCTGGAACCTGCGTGAGCTCCTCGCGGAGTTCCTCGAGCACCTCCTCGCGGTCGCGACCCGCCTGCGGATCGAAGCTGACGATGATCTCGGAGGCGTTGACGCCCTCGGCGTGCTCGTCGAGTTCGGCCCGGCCCGTGCGGCGGCTGAAGTTGGCGACGCCCCGGATGCCGCCGATCTTCTCGTCCACCATCGATGCGATCGTGTTCGAGGTCTCCAGCGACGTGCCCGGCGGCAGTAGCACGTTGACCTGCACGCAGCCCTCGTTGAAAGGCGGCAGGAAATCGCGGCCCAGCCCCGCGACGACGGCCACGCTCGCCCCCACGGCGACGGCCACCGCGGCGAGGATCGGCACGGGATGGCGGACGGAGAGCCGGATCGCCCAGCCGGCGAGCGCCTTGAGGACGCGCAACAGCAGCCCATCCTGCTCGTGTGCCATGAAGCGCGCGTTGGGAAGGAGCCAGAAGGAGAGCACCGGCGTGACGGTCAGCGAGACCACGAGCGACGCCAGGATCGACACGATGTAGGCGGTTCCCAGGGGCGTGAACAGCCTGCCTTCCATGCCGCCCAGGGCGAACAGCGGCACGAACACGAGCACCACGAGGATGGTGCTGAAGACGATCGAGTTGCGCACCTCACTCGAGGCCTCGTAGACGACGCGGAGCGCCGGCTTGGGCTCGGCCGAGTGGGCGTTTTCACGGAGCCGGCGGAAGATGTTTTCCACGTCCACGATCGCGTCGTCCACGAGCTCGCCGATGGCGACGGCCAGGCCACCGAGGGTCATCGTGTTGATCGACATCCCGAGCCACTTGAAGACCAGCCCGGTGATCACGATCGACAGCGGGATCGCCGTGAGCGTGATGAACGTGGTGCGGAGGTTGAGGAGGAACAGGAACAGCACCACGACCACGAGGATGCCGCCGTCTCGGAGGGCCTCCACGACATTCTGGATGGAGAGGTCGATGAACGTCTTCTGCTGGTAGAGTTCGGCGTTGAGGCGGACGTCAGCGGGCAGCGACGACTTCAGCCCCTCGAGGGCTCGCGTGACTTCGTCTGTGAGCCGGCGGGTGTCGGCCCCGGGCTGCTTCGAGATCACGAGGATCACGGCAGGGTGGCCGTTGACCGCCGCGTCGCCGCGCTTGACCTGCGCCCCTTCGGCCACGCGGGCCACCTGGGCAAGCACCACGGGCCGGTCGCCGGTGGATTTCACGACGACCGACTGGAGGTCGCCCAGGGTCTGGATGCGGCCCAGCGACCGCACGAGCAGTTCGTTGCCCGCTTGGTTGAGATAGCCGCCGGTGGCGTTGGAGTTGCTGGCCTGCACGGCCTGCTCCACCTCGTGGAGCGTGAGGCCGTATTTGACGAGCGATTCGGGGTTCACCAGCACCTGAAACTGCTTGCGGCCGCCCCCCATCGTCACCACCTGCGCGACGCCGGGAATCGTGAGCAGCCGTTGCCGCACGACCCAGTCGGCGAGCGTGCGCACCTCCATGGGCGGCGTCGCGTCTCCTGCGCTCCACATTCCCACGTGCATCACCTGGCCCATGATCGAGGAGATCGGGGCGAGCTGCGGGCGAATGCCCTTGGGCAGGCGATCGAGGGCCACGGCGACCTTCTCAGCGACGATCTGCCGATCGACGTAGATGTCGGTGCCCCAGGCGAACTCGACCTGGATCACCGACAGCCCGACCCCCGACGCGCTGCGGACAGCCTGCACGCCAGTGGCCCCGTTGAGCACGCTCTCGAGCGGAAACGTGACGAGCGTCTCCACCTCCTCCGGCGCCAGGCCCGGTGCCTCCGTCATCACGGTCACGCGCGGTCGATTCAGGTCGGGGAAGACGTCGATCGGCAGGCGCCAGAGCGTGAGGCCGCCGTACACGAGCACGACCAGTGCCAGCACGATCGTGACCAGGCGGTAGCGCAGGGCGTTTCGAATGACAGCGTCGAGCATGGGCGGTGGTCCGGGAGGTCGCGAGGGGCGTGCTCAGTGGTTGTGGCCGGCGTGGGGATCGACGGCCCCGCCTGATTTGTTCTTGATCGTCAGCTGGAGTTGCTGCGCGGCCGTCATCGCGACGCGGTCGCCCTCGAAGAGCGTGCCGTCGTTGGCGATCACGACCCACTCCGGATCGCGGTGCTCGACGTGGACGGGCTCACGGTCGAAGTGATCGCCGTTGGCCCGGAACACGTAGTTCTCCACGCCATCCTGGGCCACGGCCTGCGCGGGCAGCACGATCCGGTCGGGCCACGTCTCCACGGGCACGCGAATCTGCATCCGTTGGCCGGGCTTGTAGCGCCACGTCACGAACCGGCCGTCACCCGGGCTCGTAATCACCCGCTCGTTTGGCAGCGTCACGTAGAAGCGGAGCGCACGGGACTCCGGATCCACGCGGCTCGAGACGGAGGCGATCGCCAGCCCGTCGAGTTGCGTGGCCTGGCTGGACTTCGTCTCCAGGACCGCGGTCACGGGCCGCTTCGCCTTGGCGGCCTCGACGATCTGCGGCAGGTCCTGCTCGAACGCCGCGCCCTCGATGAGGAGCGTTTCGTGATCGACGAGGATGGCGAGCGTGTCGCCGGCGTTCACATGCTGCCCCTGTTCGACGAGCAGCTCCTGCAAGAGGAGCGTGGCATTGGCGGTTTCGTCCGCTGGGAGCGCATCGCGGCTCGGCGCCCGCACGGCGATCGTGTGGAGGAGCGTGCGGCTGGTGAGGATGCCTTCCACCTGCTCATTCGAGAGCCCGTGCAGCAGGAGGGCCTGTCGCTGCGATTCGAGCACGGCCTCCAGTTTTTCGACCTCGTATTGGCGTTCGAGGATCATCTTCGTGGGAATCAGCCCCTCGGGGCCGATCCCTCGGAGCCGGGCGATCTCGCGGCGGACGACGTCGACCTCCGCGGTGGTCTTGAGGAGATCCGCCTGGAGCTGCACGAGCTCCTCGTGCGTGAGCCGCAGTTCGAACAGCGGCTGGCCGGGGGCCACCGCTGCGCCCTCCGTGATCTCGATCTTCGTGAGGAAGCCGGTGAGCGGTGCGATGATCGTGAACCGCGAGCGCCCCTTGCGCTCGACGACCATGCCGGGCACGCCGATCGTGCGCTCGAACGTGCGCAGCGTCACGTCGCCCTCAGTGAGCCCGATCGTCCGCCGCGCCTGGTCGCTCAAGGTCAGGGAGTTTTCCTCGGTGTGGTCGGCGTGCCGTGCGTCTGCGGCGTGGTCGTGATCGTGGCCGCTGTCGTGCGCGTCGGCCGAGGCGTCGGCGGTTGCCGGACCCTGGAGCTGGCCGATCACCCAGTCGCGCACGGGCTGCGGCCACTGGCGATGGAGCGCAGCGGCTGCCACGATCGCCGTCAGGCTCATGCCGAGGACCATGATCAGTACGGCAGCGGCGGGCTGCCTGGACTTCGATGAGGAAGGAGGAGTCATGGGTGGACCTGTGCGGGAGATGAAACGGATCGGTGCAGGGGGCCGCGGGCGGGCAGGGGCTGCGGCGACACCGTCCGAACCGGGCGGTGGCCACGTCACGACATCACGGCCAGAGGGCCGCGCGCAGCGATTCAAACGAGCAGTCGCTCGTGCAGCGGGTGACTGGCGTGCGACAGCGGGGGGCCGCCGCGATCCTTCGGCCTGCCCTTGCCGTGCCCCGTTGCAGGCAGCGGCTCCGTCACCCACAACGTCATGGGCGGCAGGGCAGGGGACTGCGGCAGGTCGTCCGGATTCCCTTCGACCGTCGCCGCGCACGTGCATCCGCTGCAGTCATGGTGGGCGTCGCCGGTGGGGGCGGCGTCATGCTCGGCGCAGCAATCGTGGTCGTGCGCGCAGAAGTGAGACGCGTGCAGGCAGCAGCCAAACGTGAAGTGCATCACCGTGGCGATCATCACCACGACGCTGACCAGCGAACGCACAGACGAGCCTCGCACATGTCCGGAACCGATCCTCGAACTGTACAGTACCATTGGGTGCCACGCACCCCCGATTTCCGACCGGTTCCTTTATTCCCGCTCAGGAACGACCTTGATGCTGCCTCGAGACTATGCCATCCGGCTCATGCAGCCGGCAGACTACGGGCGGATCGGCGAGATCTGCCGGGTCGTCTATCCCCACGAGATGCCGTACACGCCCGCGGAGTTGGCCGAGCACCACGCCGTGTTTCCGCAGGGGCAGTTCGTGGCTGAGCACGTGCCGACGGGCGCGGCGGTGGGCGTGCATTTCACGCTCCGGCTGCGGATGGCGGATTACCACGTCGACGACACCTGGGACGTGCTCACCGCCCGGGGCACGTTCGGGGACCACGATCCGCGCGGCCCCACGCTCTACGGCGCCGACGTGTTCGTGAGCCCCGAGCACCAGCATCACGGCCTGGCCCACGCGCTCACCGACGCCACCCGCGGCCTCGTGGTGGAAGAGCGCCTGTGGCGCATGGTGGGCGCCAGCCGGCTGCCGGGGTATGGCGCCGTCGCCGGCGCGGTGCCTGCCGACGACTACGTGCGCGCGGTCGTGGCGGGTGAGCGCACCGATCCGGTGCTCTCGGCCCACTTGAAAGACGGTTGGAGCGTGGTGCGGCCGATCCAGGGCTACCTGCAGCACGACCCCGACAGCGCGAACTGGGCCGCCGTGATCCAGTGGGTCAATCCCGCGTGCCCGCCGCCTCCGGAAATGGCCCTCCGGTGACGAGCGACGTCGCCTTCACGGCAACACGCGGAGGAATTCCGCTACGACCCGGAGATCGTCGACCTGGTCGGGGTGGATCCAGATCGTCTGGAACTCTGCGTTCAGCGGCACGAGTTGGATGGCGGCATGGGTCCAGGCCTGGTCGTCGGAGTCCGCCTCCTGCACCTTGAGCGAGCGATACTTTTTGACGGTGTATGAACCGCCCAGTTCCGGATCACTGATCGCGTGGTGCTGGACGAGGAGAATGCGTCCGCCGCGGCTGCCGGCCACGTCGAACCGGAACAGGCAGAGTGAGCCATCGGGGATGAGTGGCTCCATCGATCGCCCGCGTACCCGTGCCGCGAAGTGGCGCTCGTCCGTGTGGATGTCAGGCGGCGACTCGATCCATCCGAGGCAATCTGCGGGTGACGACGGCCCAAAGTCGCCCGCTGCCGCGTTGAGGTCGTACACAGGCACCCGGTCCGTGAACCGTTCGCCGGGTGGACTCGCGACGATCAGGGGTGCCGGAGCAGGGGGGGCTGACGGCGTGCCGGCCTGTGAGGCGAACGTCTGCGAAGCAAGCCGGAGACGGTCGCGAAGATATTCGCGCAGCCCAGGATCGGCGCTCCACACGAAGCACCCCTTGCGGCCGCGCGACAGAAGCACTTTGTAGGTGTTCTTGATGATGGCCTGCACCTTGGCGAGCACCGCTTCCGAGGCGGCGACCTCGTTCTGCGCTTTGAGGAGAGCCGTCTTCCAACCCTTCAGCGAACTGTCGGTACGAGCTCGTTGTGCCGGGTCTCCGACGATGCGGCCATTTTCGAACCTGAGGTCGGGACCGATGAGCACGCCCAGCCAGTCGAACTCCACGCCCTGGCAGGTATGCACGCAGCCCACCTGGTCGATGCCATCGGCCGCCGTGGCCCAGTTCTCACCAATGAAGTTCCAGGGCAGGGACAGGCTGTCGATCGTCACGTGCTTCACGTGCCCACGTCGCTGGCGGCCCTCGGTCGGCCATTCCCACGAGTAGCCGGCGACGAGCCGGGCCTTGTTGTCGGCATTTCGTGCCTTGAGTTCACGATACAGTTCCGCCGCGTGGTCGAACACGCGGAAGTCGTATTGCTGCTCGGCCCAATTGTCGAAGTTGCCGGTGGGCCGAATCTGGAGGACGTCGTCGAGCCAGTTGAGATACCCGTCGGAACCGCCGCAGCGGAATTGGGCCGTGAGGGTGAACGGGGCATGGACGTGAGCCTTGAACTTTTTGGCCGCCTCCCTGATGCGTTGCTCGCTGCCTGAGTCGTTCCATTGCACCCGCTGCGTCTCATCGAGAAAGAAGACGCTGATCCGCGCCGCCCGGACCATGTCGTCGACCATGCTCTTGCCGCGGTATTGATACGCCTCATCCTTGAGCCGATGGGCCTCGTCGACGACGAGCACCTCGTGGAGGCGATCTTTCGTGAAATCCGCCGCGTGGAAGCTCCACGATGACTGAAAGAGCGCCTGTCCGTCCTCGCGGTAGTTCCGGCTGCCGCGGGCGAGTTGCTCCACGAGCGTGTCGCGGAAGGCCTTGTTGGGCGCGATGAAAAAGCCGAGCCGTTTGGACTTGAGAACCTCGGCGAGCAACCGCACGGCGATCACCGACTTTCCCGTGCCCGGGCCGCCATGCACGATGAACACCTGTCGTTTCGCAGCTGTGGCGACGCCGGCGATCGCGTGCCGGATCACCTGGAACGCCTCGTTCTGGGCGTCGAGCAGGTCAAACTCCTCGTTGCCATCGAGCATGCGTGCCACGCTCTCCACGAGCGCGGGCGCGGGCACGACACGGCCCTTCTCGAGGAGGAACAGTACGTCGTGCCGCGAGCGATGACGGACGTAGCACTCGATGTACCGCGAGAGATCTTCGGCGTCGTCGGCCAGGAACAGCCGGGAGTCGTCGATGATGTGCCGGTAGCGGGGATCCTCCAGCGGTTCGGGATGGCGCCTTTGGAGGTTGAACAGGTACGCGGCGGAATGGATGCCGACGTTCTTGTCTCTGATGTCGGCGTTGAACCGGAGAATGAGCCCCTTGTACTTGCGGGCTTGCACGCATGGGTGCTGGGCGAGTGTGCCGCCGCCGTAGGGCGACCAGACGAGTTCCGGGACCTCGGAGGCGTCGGCCTCGCTCCAAGCTTTCAGTTCCAGTACGACGCCGTTGTCGCGTTCGCCATCGTTTCCGGCGAGGAGGACATCGATCCGTGATCGACCGGCCGCCGAAACGTGGTACTCGATGGCGACCTGCATGTCGTCATCGACATTGGCGCGGCGGAGCGCACTGGAAAACCGGGCGTACTCGTCCGCCCAGACGGTCCGGTCCGACGGCACGCTGCCGGTCTGCCGCTCGAACCCCTCGACGAGTCGTCGCTCCAGCCTGTTCAGATCGACGTCTTCGAGAAAATTTCGCCGCGTCTCGGCGTAAATGATCATGGGCGGGAGCATACCCTGCTCGAGATGGGTGTGTGAAATCCAGCCCGCAGGCCCGACGACGGCTATGCCCCCGCGTGATCCGCGTGGCGTGCCGGTTGACCCGCGATTACGATACGAGCATGGCCACCGCAGACCTGCCGATCTGGGCACCGACGCCGGAAAAGATGCAAGCCGCCATCGAGCGGCTCGTGGCGGCGGCGCAGCCGACGCGGATCATTCTCTTCGGGTCCCGGGCCCGCGGTGACGCGGATGACCGCAGCGACGTGGACCTGCTCGTGATCAAGCCCCGCGTGGAGAACCGCTACGAGGAGCTCGTTGCGCTCGACCGCTCGCTCGCCGGCATCTTGATGCCGGTGGACATCCTGCTTGTGAGCGAGGCCGAGTTCGAGGAGCGGGCCGAGCAGCCCGGCACAGTGGAGCGTGCCGCCCGTAAGGAAGGCCGCGTGCTGTATGCCGCCTGATCGGCCGGAGGTTCTTCTGCGCAAGGCTCAGCAGGACGAACTTGTCGTCGCGAAGCTTCTCAGTGACTGTGAAGTCGATGACGACACGCTGGGGTTTCATGCGCAGCAAGCAGCCGAGAAGATGCTCAAAGCCGTCTTGGCCTCGCGCGGTGTTGATTATCCCAAGACGCACAATCTTCGAGTGCTGATTGAAATGCTCAAGGAACACGGGATTCGGCTGCCCGAGACACTCGCCGAAATCGCCCGCCTTACGCAATTTGGTTCGACGTTCCGCTACGACAACCCCGAGCCCGTGCCTCAGGGCGAACGTGTAAAGTGGCTCGAATCGATCCGGAGCCTCCGGGCATTCTTGGAGCCGTGGCTCCGCTGAACGGCTGTGTGACAGCGGCTCAGCCATCCTGGAGTTCGGTGTACTTCCGGGCGTTGCCGCGGGCGAGCTTGACGGGGTATTTCTGCTCGTTGGCCGCGAGCTTCGCGGCGATGGCCTCGGTCAGATCGATGCCCAGCCGGTCGCTCAAGAGCATCGCGAACATCACGACGTCGGCGATCTCCTCGGCCACGCCGGCTTTCTTGGCGGCGTCGGCCAGATCCTGATCGACCTCGGTGTCGGTCTTCCAGAGAAACCGCTCCTGCAGTTCGGCCGCCTCGATGGCGATCGCCGCCGCCAGGTTCTTCGGCGTGTGAAACTGTGCCCAGTCGCGGTCGTCCCGGAATGCGGCGACGGCCGCCGTGAGTTCAGCCAGTGTGTCCGCTTTCCGACGGGGCGGTCGCGATCGCTTGGCAGGCTTCTTCACGGCGGGCGGTCGCTTCTGCGAGAGTCGTCAGTCCCAGATCCTTCGGACGCCATACGAATCGAAAACTCGCTCTCGGCCGACAATCGGCAGGTCTTCGGCGATCGCCTGTGCGATCATGAGCCGGTCGAACGGGTCCCGGTGGTGAAACGGCAGCGAGACCAAAACATCGAAGTGGCGATCCTCCAATCATCCCACCAGAACCACAGGATCGTGTGGGTGTCTAGCAGCAGTTTCATTCCATGTATTCCGCGAAGTCCTCGAGCGGAGCATCGAAGTCGGGAGCCATCCACAGCGACCGGTCCTTGGCCACACCGGGCACGCTGGGCCAGCTGGCTCCGTCGGCTTTCCGGACGACGGCGACGGCCGCGCCGTCGGCCGTGAGCACGAGTTCCTCACCGGCCACCATGCCGGCTACGAGTTCGGCGAGTTTCGGCGATGCCGCCGTGAGCGGCAGTGAGCGAGTAATGGTCATTCGACGCCTCCACAATCAATTATCCAGGGAAGGCCGGCCACGGCCAAATCCCAGGCAATTGGCCGAATGTTGACGCGAAACCACCCCTCTCCCCAACGTCCGATAATGTCTCTTATGTCCGGTTCGGGGATCTTGTTTTCCGCGGGAAACGCGGCCGACACCTGCCCTGCTCTTGCTTTACGGGAAGGCTCGGCCTCGTGCCGACCTTCCCTTGGCCGACCTCCGTCGGCTGGTGTTCACCCGGGCCTCCGGCCCTGGCGCGCATAGGAACGCGGCTCATGCGATCAGCGTACCGGCAGCGGCGTCTGGGCGCCGATTGGAAATGGCTGCGGCGGCGCCGAAAACGAGCTGGCTGCGGGTCGCATCGGCTGAGGCGGCGCCGGTGGCTGGCCGCCCGGGGGGACGAACCAACTCGATCCGGTCGGAAGCGCGCCGCCGGCCTGCTGGGCCATTGCGCCCCCCTGCCCCCCCTGTTCCGTACCGGCCCAGGCCGCAGCGGATGTCACGCCTTCGAGGATTGCCTTGAAGGGCGACACCTGCCCCGCCACGGCGCCCGCGGCGGGCGGCGGCGCCATCCCGCCGGTCGGCGCCTGGAATTGCTGCTCGAACTGCTTCACAAACGGATCGACCGTTTCATGGAGTTCCTTCGGGAGATACGTGTCGGCCCGCACGATGAGTTCGGCGACCAGTCGGCCGCTCCTGCTGGCCACGATTTGGTTTCGATACGCTGGCGCGAGCGTCACGGAGAAGAAGGTGATCACGATGCAGAGCAGGGCGCCCTTGGCGAGTCCGAGGAGCAGGCCGAGCTGGTGGTCGAACGCCGACAGATGGATGGCGTTGATCGCCCCGGAAATCACGCGAAACACGAGCCACACGCCGATCGACGTGGCCGCGTAGAGCGCCAGCATCGCGGTGAACCGGTTCCACGGGGCCTGCTGCCCGAAGAACGGAGCCAGCTGGCTCGAGAACCGCAGGGCCACGAACGAACTCGCCACGATGCCGGCGATCCATGCCAGCTGCCAAACCATGCCCTTGAAGTAGCCGAGCAGGGCCGCGACGGCCAGGATGCCCAGCATGACGAGGTCATATCCTTCGAGAGCCACGTGCGCCTCCGGTCGGTGGAATGTGAGGGGGCGGGAGTGTAGGCGGCGCAACTCCCGGGGCGAAGGTCAATCTGTGTCGTTTGGGCAACCTATGCACGAAGAACGAAAAGTCGACGCATTCGACGCATGTTCCGCAGGCATCCCAAAATCTCCAATGCCCCGCGCGTCGTCGGCTCGTGACCGCCGTCGGTAACACGCGACTGCGGGGGACTTTGCGGTTCCCGCGATGCGGGGCACGCACGGCGGTTGGGGTGTCGCCAATCCGCCAGGATGCCGAAAAAAAGACATACGATCGTCTCTGCGCGGGCTTTCCTGCCGAACAGCTCGCACCGGACGTCGTGCGCCGGCGCATCGGCACGCCGGAGGGGCGGACAAGGTCGGTCTGGGGGAATAGCAGAGTGCCCGGTTTCCGCGTGCATATCACCGGCTCCACGATCGTCGGCGCCGGCTACGCCGCCGCCACGTGGGCGATCGGCGACATGCCGCCCATGACCTGCGCGCTGGCAGGCGGGCTGTGTGCCGTCTCGGGCATGCTTCCCGATCTCGACAGTGGCCCCGGGGTGCCGCTCAAGGAGAGCGTGGCGTTCGCTGCCGCCGTCGTCCCGCTGCTGATGATCCACCGGTTTCAACAGATGGGCCTCCCGATGGAGGCGATCATCCTCATCGGCGCCGCGCTCTATCTCGCCATTCGGTTCGGGATGACGTGGATCCTCCAAAACCACTCCGTCCATCGCGGCATGTTCCACAGCCTGCCTGCCGCGCTCATCGCCGGACAGGTCGCGTTTCTCGCCTTCGGTGCGGAGGAACCGCTGCGGCGCTACTTCATCGCCAGCGCGGTCGTGCTCGGGTTTCTCACGCACCTCGTGCTCGACGAAATCTGGAGCGTGAAGATGGGCTTGTTCGGCCCGAAGGTGAAAAAGTCGTTCGGCACGGCGCTCAAGTTCTACGGCTCCGAGGCGTGGTCGAACCTCCTGACCTACGTGCTCGTGGTCGTGCTCGGCGCCCTCGCGGCCGGCGACGCCGCCTGGAACGAGCGGACCCAGCTCATGCGGCAGCAGATGGAGCAGGCCACGCGGACGTTTCAGAACTACCAGGGTCCTTGGCAGTACCGCCGGTAGCGGGTTCCGGGCCGGGCCTTGCCGGTGCTGAAGCGCGGGCCCATCATGGGCCGTTCCCTCACCCGGCCGCTGCCCATGACGCTTCCAGCCACGATCGCGCTCCAGCCCACGGCGGTCGCCAGCCTCGTTGGCTACCTGCTCCTGATCGCGGCGGCCGCCTACGCGGGCGGCTCGTCAGTGGCGTTCCTGTCGCTCGGCCATCGCCGGATGCAGGTGCTGCTCTCGCTCACCGGCGGCGTGATGCTCGGCGTGGGCCTGCTCCATCTCCTGCCCCATGCCTACCTCGAACTCTCGCGTCAGCTGGATACGACGATGGCCTGGGTGCTCGCCGGTTTCTTTCTGATGTTCCTGCTGGAACGGGCCTTCCACGGCCATGCCCACCACTCCGCCGACGGCAGCCACGGCTGCGGCCATGACCATGCTCATGACCACGATCATCACCATGGGCACGGCGGTTCACACGGTTCCACCGCAGCGACGGGCCCCTGGGCCTGGTGCGGCGCCTTCGCCGGCCTCGCCCTCCACAGCCTTGCCGACGGCGCCGCCCTGGCCGCCTCGGTGGGCGCCGACGGCGATCACGGCACGGGTCTCCTCGCCGGGTTCGCGACCTTTCTCGCGGTCGTGCTCCACAAGCCGTTCGACTCCGCGATCATCGCCACCCTCATGACCAACGCCGGGGCCACCCCGCGGACGCGGCGCATCGTCAACATCGCCTACGCCCTCATCGTGCCGCTCGGTGCGATGCTCTTTCTCGCCAGCCTGCGCGTCTTCGGCGGCAACCAGAACGCCGCCTTGGGCGCGGCCCTGGCGATGGCCGCGGGCGCCTTCCTCTGCATCGCCGCGGCCGACCTGCTTCCCGAGGTCGAGTTCCACAGCCACGATCGCCTCCTGCTCACGGCCGCCCTCACGCTCGGGATCGCGATCGCCTGGGGCATCGTGGTGATGGAGCGATCGTCGCACGCCCATGCCGTTCACGCCGGCGCCCACGGGCACGCACACGAGTAATTCGCGAACTACCCGTCGACGTCGAGGCCGCGGGCTTTGCGGATCGCACGGACGTCGGCGAGCACGGTCTCGATGAGCTCGTGCTGGCGGCGCATGTTCGGGAGCTGCGCCTGGAAGAGCCAGGCGATCACACCGACGAGCGCGAGGGAGCCGACGAGGTGGGGCGTCACCCAGTCCTGCGTGCCCGGGCGGCCGGAGGCGGGGTCGGCGGCGCCGCCCAGGGCCACGATCGCCACGACGGCCAGCATGCCGAGGACTGCGAACGGGAAGGCGCGCCGCTTGAGCGTGCGGCTGCGGTCGATGTACGCGGGGTCGAGGCCGTACGTTTCGACGACCTCGCGGCACCAGCGGCCGGTGCCGATGAAGTAGGTCACGGCCATGCTGTTGACGAGCACCACGAGGAGTGCCGCGAGCACGCCCGAGAGCCGGTGCACCGTGCCCCAACGGAGCACCTGCGGCTCGGTCTGGCCGTGGAGGTCGCCAAGCCAGAGGCCGAGGCCGGCGGTGGCGACGAGCAACGCCACGGCGAACGTGGCCACCCGCGAAAACACGCGTTCCATGGTTTCGATGGTATAGGCTGATGGCTGCCGATGCCACACCCCTCGCCTCCACCCACGCTCGCCATCACGTGCGGCGATCCCGCCGGGATCGGTCCGGAGGTGGTGCTCGCCGCCTGGGCGCGGACTCCCGCCCACGGCGTCGCGCGGCTGCGCGTCGTCGCGCCGGTCGACCTCGTCGCGGCGACGATCGCGGCGACCCCCGGCATGCCGCCGCTCGCCGTGGAGGCGGTCGGCGCGGACGATCGGCGGCCGTCGCGGGCCGACACGGTGCTCGTGGTCGCGCCGGCGACGCGATTCGCACCGGTGCCCCGTGGCTGCATCTCAGCTGCGGGCGGCGCGGCCGCGATCGCTGCGCTCGAGGCGGCGTTTGCACTCGTCCGTGAGGGCCATGCGCATGCGATCGTGACCGGACCGCTCAACAAAGAAGCGATCCACGCGGCGGGCCACGATGTGCCGGGGCACACCGAGTGGCTCGCGCGGGCCTGCGGCCTGCCCGATGCCGCGGCCTCGATGATGCTGTGGCTGCCCGATGCCGCTGGCGGACCGCACGGTCTCGGTGTCGTGCACGCCACGTTGCACGAATCGCTCCGCAGTGCACTCGGGCGGCTTGCGACCGCAGACATCGTCGACGCAGGCCTGCGGCTGGCCCGCGTGCTCCCCGCCCTGCTCGGCCGGCCGCCGCGGCTGGCCGTGGCCGCGCTGAATCCGCACGGTGGCGAAGGCGGCCTGTTCGGCGACGAGGAATCGGGATTCGTGGCCCCGGCGGTGCGGGCGCTCGCCGCTCGGGGGCTCGACGTGGCCGGCCCCCTGCCCGCCGACACGCTCTTCCTGCGGGCGAGCCGCGGGGCGTTCGACGGAGTCGTCGCCCTCTACCACGACCAAGGGCACATCCCGGTGAAACTTCTGGGGATGCACCGCGCCGTCAACATCACGCTCGGACTGCCGGTGGTGCGCACGAGCGTCGCCCACGGCACGGCGTTCGACATCGTCGGGACCGGATCCGCCGATTCGGCGAGCATGCTGGCCGCGATCGACGTGGCCCGACGGCTCGCGGTCGCGCCGGCCGCCGTCACGGCCGCGGAGGTGCCAGCTCCCTGAGATGCTGGTCGGTGACGTCGATGAGGCCGTCGATCGCCGGCTTGTAGACGAACGCGGTCGTGTCGATCGGTTCGCCGAGCTGGACATCGTAGAGTTCGAAGACCGCCACCGCCTCCGGTGTCGTCGCTGTCACCGGCCTCGGGCCCGGGATCGCGAGCCATTCGATCCTGAAGGGAAACAGCTCCCGACGGCCGATCGAAAGTCGCACGCTCCACGGCATCCCCTCGGGCAGGTCCGCCGCCGTGATGCCCGCCGTGCCGTTGATCGCCTCGGCCTTCTCCGGCAGGATCCCGGCGAGCAGGGGTTTGTTCCACGTTCCGTCCGCGGTCCAGACCGGCATGCCGTCGAGGTCATCCGCAGTCACCGTCGTGAAGCGGAACCATTCCCGCACGAGTGCCAGCATCCGCTGGATGCCTCCGAGATACGGCCCGTCGGAGGGCCGCTGGCCGATCTTCAGTTTCTCGAGATGCTCGTACACCCGCTGCACGTCGACACGCTGCACCGACGCCGGCTGCATGCCGAGCTTGCGGTAGTTCCAGAGGAACAGACCGTCGCACACCTCGAGGAGCTCGAACGTCTCGGTGTCGGAGCTGAGTCGTGATTCGAGACGGAACCGCTGCTCACGACCCGTGCCCGACTGCACGTACCGGCCGGCCCCCTTGAGCACCGTGTCGCCCACGCGGGCGAGCTGGCGGACACGCGCGGAGATCGATTCCGCCTTGCCGAGGCCGGCGATCGCGGCCGCGACGATCCGCTCCCCCTTCCCCGCCTCGTCCGCTTCGACGCCGCGCTGGTAGACGCTGCCCGCCGGTCCCCCCTGCCCCCTGGCCGCCCCTCCCAGAATTCCCGCCATCGCGCAGCTGCAGACCGCGACAGCCGCGGGCCAACGCAGAGGCCGGCGTCGTCCTGGCAATCTGGGCAGGTGGCGGTTCGTCACGGTCGGTGAAACTTTGAGGATTTTGCCAAAGAAACCGGCTCGTGGACGTCGACACGTAAGGGGTCGGAAGGTCGGCCGTGGCCGATGCCATCCGGATTCGCGGCAGTCCCGCGAGTCTACGGCATCCCGCGCGGGCGGCCCAAGACGAGAACGACCGCGATCACTGGGCTGGTCGCTGGCTTTGGAGGTGAGATGCCATGGTGATGAAGAAGCGTCTGCACGGGTTCGTGGGGCTGTCGCTCGCAGCGTCGCTGACCGGCTGCCACATTCCGGCGAACTCGCCGCTCACCGGGCTGGCCCAGATCCGGCCGGTCGCGACCCCGCATACCAACGTGCTGCCGCCGGCCGCGATGCTTCAGCATCCGGGCCCCGGCGTCGAAGGCCCCGGTCCCGGCGTGATCGTGCCCGCGTCCTACGAGGCCGCCCTGGCCGACGCAGGCGTCATGGCTGGTGGTGATGACGGCGGCATGCCTGGCGGCATGATGGGCCCCACGTCGCAGATCGGCTTCCTCGGCCCCGACGGCATGCAGGTGCGGTGGGACGTGAGTTCCTACGGCGGCTTCGACTCCGAGCCGCTCGTGACGCCGGGCCGCTACGACTTTCCGCAAGGCGCCATCTTCCGGCTCAAGGTCACCGACATTCCCGGCCACGAGGGCCTCGAGCTCTACCCGACCATCGAGGTCGCGCCGGTCGCCCCGCGCACGGCCGCCTTCCTCGACCACAACGCGGTGCCGTTCCAGCTCACCGAGGAGGATCTCGATCAGGTCACGGCGGGCAATTTCGTGACGAAGGTCGTCTATCTGCCCGATCCCGATTATCAGGAACTCGCCGTCGCCGGCGTCGAGACGCTCGTCAGCACGCGGCTCGATCCGGGTGTCGATCCGGTCGTCGAGGCCGACCGTCGCGGTTCGATCCTGGCCATCATCCGGATCGGCAACAAGGATCTGCAGTCGGCCGGTGGCCAGGCGGGCGGCTACGCCGCCGCTGGAGCCGGCATGGGTGACGGCAGCGGCGGTGGCGGCGGTGGTGGTCCATGCCCGATCGGCGTGGCGGCCCCACTCGGCATGCCTCTCGGCGGCAATCCCGGGCAGCTGCCGCCGGCATTCATCGCCGGTGCCACGGCCCCGGAGTACGGCATGCCGATCACCGGCACGCCGATCGGCCTGCCGGGGCCCGCGCACATCCCGCTCGGGATTCCGGCCGGATTGCAGAAGCACACGATCACGAACCACACGAAGACGCACATCCCGCCGCCGTCGCGGCAGATGGGCCTGCACGTGCAGCAGTCGCCCGGCCTGAGCTATCCGAAGCCGGCCCGCCACGCCTACATCGCGGAACGAGCCGACGTGCCGCACATCAAGCTCAAGCAACCGCATGAAGACCGCAAGCGGTTCGTCGACAACGGCGGCCCCGACGCCGACGCTGCCGCCGGCCTCTGCCCGCCGGAACCGGGCGACTACCTGGAGCAATGAACACACCGACCACCACCATCCGGACAGGGACCGTGCTGCGGGTTGCCCGCGGACTGCTGGCGACCGTCGTCCTCGCCTCGATCGCCTCTGTGGGCCGTGCCCACGAGGATGCCGAGACGATCACGACGGGAAACATCGCCGGCGACTCACAACCGGGAGCGATTGGCGCTCGCGGGCGCCTGCAGCCCGGTCCCCGTCCGGAAGGTGTGCTGCCCGATGCGGTGCAGCCGGTCGATATTCGCGGCCCCGAGGGGCTGGCGATCGCGATCGAGACGGCTGCGGGCTGGTCGCCCCTGCGGCCGGGTCCGTTGCGGATGGGCCTGGTCGTCGGTCAGCCCTACCGACTCCGGCTGGCGGGGTTCGTCGATGCTCCCGAGCGCGAGCTCTACCCGACGATCTGCGTGCTGGCCAAGCTCGCGACGCCGCCCGGTCAGGCGTGGCGGTTTCCGGTCGAGGTGGTGATCGACGAGGCCGACATCACCGCAGCGATCGACGGTTCGCTCGTGCGCCGCGTGGTCTACGCAGCCTGCGATCCCGACACCCCCGACATCGTTCCGGCCACGTGGTTCGACGTGCGGCCCGGTGACGACGCGCTCGACGTCGCCCTCACGCTGGGCGAGCCTGTGGCAGAACTGATCGTCGGCAACCGTGTGCCTGCGCCGGGGAGCGTGCCATGAATGAGCCCGCGTCATTCCGCTGGCTGCGGATCGTGGCGATCGCCACCGGTGCGATCATCCTCGCGTCGTGCCGATCGCTCACCGCCCCGGCGGTCCTGTCGGCGACCGTGCTCACCGCAGCGCCCGACGATGCGGACGAATCGGCCGTCCTCGTCACCGACGAGCCCGCCACGACGGATGATCAGGTCCGTCCGGTCGGCCTCGAAACGCCCTGCCCTCCCCTGCCCCGCCTCTCCCGGCGCGGGTGCCGCGGCGGCCGCTGCAATGCGTGCGAGATGTGCATCGCCGGCCCGTGCGCCGGCGGCAACTGCCCGACCGCGATCTGTCTGCCACCGGCGGGCGTGCCGACGATCGGCCCCTGCCTCGTCTGCGATGGAGGCGACCACGGCGCGCCGGCGCGGCCCGCAGCCCGTCTCGGCCTCAAGAACCTCACCGCCGGCGACACCGTGGCCCGGTATCGTCCCGCCGATGCGCTGCTTCTCGACGAAGACGACACGTCCGAGGTCCGGCTCGTCACGTCCAACTGCGCCTGCGTTTTCGCGCCGCGGTTCTCTTCCGTGCGCGAACTGATCCGGCCTCACGAAGAGGCGGTTCCGGTCGGGCCCAAGGGCATTGCGAACGACGAGCACGTCGACGCGGCCATCGACAGGATCCCGGTAGTGGCCCGCACGCAGCGCGTCGGCCCGGATCTGGCCCGCACGGCGCTGGTCGGCCTCGTGGTTGAGGAGCGGCTGCCGGTGCTCGCCGTCGACCAGGCCGATCTGCCCGAGGCGTCGATCAACGCCGAGAAGCCGGTCGAGCGGGCGCTCGACGTGCACCCCGCGGTCGCCGGCCTCGTGCAGACGCCGCGGATCAAGGTCGGCTTCGACGTGCCGCTCGCGTGGACCTGCGTGACGGGAGCGCAGGTCATCGTCGCCGGCCAGCCGGCGGAGGTGGTGGCCTCCGATCAGGGCACGGCCACGCTCCGGCTCGAGGAGCCAGGCCGGTCCGAACTCACGCTCTGCAAGCAGGCCGGTAGCGACACGGCCCGCGTCGGCGAGGAGCTCGACTTCACGATCTTCGTGCTCAACTCGGGCGACCGGTCGCTCGCCGACATCGTGCTCGTCGATGCGCTGCCCAAACGGCTCACCCTCGTGCCGCAGAGCGCCGCATCGAGCCTGCCGGCCGACATCTCCACCGGCACCGGCGATGACGGCTCCGTCGTCGTCACGTGGCGGCTCACGGGCTCGCTCGCGCCCGGTGAGGGCGGCTTCGTACGCTTCCGGACGATCGTGCGGTAGGCGCTGTTTGCCCTCTGGCGCCGCGCAGGGGTACGATTTGGGCCGGATTTGTTCCGCTTTCCTCGCGAGGCCCTCATGCGCACGTCCCGCCGGCCGCAGGCCATTTCGTCCCTTCTCGTCGCCCTCACCCTGTCGCTGCCGGCCACGTGGCTCCTCGCGCAGCCGGGGGCCGTGCAGTCCAACGCACAGCCGGGGGCCGCGCAGGCGCCCCCGGGCCGACCCGCGGCAGGCATGCCGAAGGTGCCCCCGGTGCCGGAGGGCACACCCGATCAGATCCTCGCGTTCGTGGAGGGGCTCAAGCAGACCGACGCCCGGCCGTCCTCTCGCGAGGAGATGATGGCGTACATGCGCGACGTGTCGACCGCATCGGTGCAGGCGGCCGAGAAGATCCTCGCCCAGGTGAAGCCCGGCCAGAAGTTCCACGAAGAAGCGGCCACGCTCAAGCTGGAGAGCCTGATGATGCTCGGCCGGCTCGGCGACAAGAAGGCGGCCGACGACATGGCGGCCTACGCCCAGTCGCTCATCAACAGTCCCTCGCAGGAACTCGCCAAGGAGGCCCAGCGGCTCGTGCTCGTCGCCGAGGCACAGCAGATGTTCTCCAGCGGCAAGCTCGACGGTGGGCCGGCGCTCGTGCAAAAGATCGCCGCGATGCTCGCGGCCGATCCGAACGATCAGCAGACGGCGGGGCTCGCCATGCAACTGGCCGGCGCGTTCGAGCACCTGCCCGGTGGCGAACAGCTCGCGACGGAAGCCTACAAGTCGTTCGGCCCGCTCTTCGCGAAGAGCACGAACGAGCAGGTGAAGTCGATGGGCGAGAGTTTCGCAGGCACGCTCCGGCGGCTCTCGCTTCTCGGCCACCCGATGGAAATCACCGGCACGCTCCTGAACGGCACGCCGTTCGACCAGAAGTCGCTCGCCGGCAAGGTGGTGCTCGTCGACTTCTGGGCCACGTGGTGTGGTCCGTGCGTGGCCGAGATCCCCAACGTCCTCGAGCAGTATGAGAAATACCGCGACAAGGGGTTCGAGGTCGTCGGCGTCAGCCTCGACGAAGACCGCGAGACGCTCGAGAAGTTCGTCGCCGAGCAGAAGATCCCCTGGCCGATCCTCTACGAGAAGCCGGGCGGCGAGGGCTGGCGGCATCCGCTCGCCACCTACTACGGCATCAGCGGCATCCCGACCGTGATCCTCATCGGTCGCGACGGCAACGTGGTGACGCTCAATGCCCGTGGTGAAAAGCTCGGCGAGGCGCTCGACAAACTCTTCAACCCGAAGGGCTGACGGGTCGCCCCACCGTGCACACACGGCTCATTTCCCGGCGCGCCGGCGCCTTCGATTCCTCGGGCATCCGCAAGGTCTTCGACCTCGCGGCGAAGCTCGCGGATCCGATCAACCTGTCGATCGGCCAGCCCGACTTCGAGATGCCCACCGCCGCCCGCGAGGCGGCGAAGCAGGCGATCGACGCCGGCAAGAACGGCTACACGCCCACCCAGGGAATCGCCGTGCTCCGCGAGCGGCTGGAGGCGCGGGTGCGCGATGAACTCGGCCAGCCGCAGCGGTCGTTGTGCGTGACGAGCGGATCGAGCGGCGCGCTCAATCTCGCGCTCATGGCGCTCGTCGACCCCGGCGACGAGGTGATCGTGTTCGAGCCGGCGTTCGTGATGTATCGACCGCTCGTCGAGTTTCTCGGCGGCCGGTGCGTGGTGCTCGACACGGCGCCGTCGTTCCAGATCGACGTCGACCGTGTGGCCGCCGCCATCACGCCCGCCACGAAGGTGATCCTCCTCAACACGCCGGCCAATCCCACCGGCGTGGTCGCCACGGCCGAAACCGTGCGCGACCTCGCCCGGCTCGCCGATGCCCGGGGCGTGACGATCGTCAGCGACGAGCTCTACCGGTCGTATTGCTACGATGCCCCGTTCGCCTCCCCTGCCCTCCACTCGGAGAACGTCGTCGTGATCGACGGCTTCTCGAAGTCGCACGCGATGACGGGCTGGCGGGTCGGCTGGGTGCACGGCCCGAAGCCGGTCGTCGACGCCTGCACGATGCTGCAGCAATACACGTTCGTGTGCGCGCCGCAGGTGGGCCAGTGGGCCGCCCTCGCCGCGCTCGACGCGCCGATGGAGGCGCCCCTCGCCGAATGCCGGCGGAAGCGCGACGTGCTCATGGCCGGCCTCCGCGACCATTACCGTTTCGTGCAGCCCGGCGGCGCGTTCTATCTCTATCCGGAGGCGCCCGGCGGATCGGGCAAGGCCTTCGCCGAGCGGGCCGTCGCCGATGAGCGGCTGCTCGTCGTGCCGGGCGTCGTGTTCGGCACCGCCGACACGCACTTCCGGATCGCCTACACGGTGAGCGATGCGACGCTCGACCGTGGCATCGCCGCCCTGCGCCGCCTCGCGGAGACCGCCTGACATGCCCACCCGCACCGTCCGCGACGTCGCCGCCGTCCTCGACCACGCGGTCTTGAAGCCCACCTTCACCTCGGCCGACCTCGCGGCCCACGCCGCGATGTGCGTGTCGCGCGGCGTCGGCTGCCTGTGCGTGCGGCCGGCCGACGTGGCGGCCGCAGTGCGGCACGTGGCGGGCAGCCCCGTGGTGGTGGCGAGCGTGATCGGGTTTCCGCACGGCAGCCATCGCTCCGAGACGAAGGCCCTCGAGTCGCGGCTCGCGGTCATCGACGGCGCCAAGGAACTCGACATGGTGATCGCCCTCGGCCCCCTGCTCTCGGGCGACGACTCACGGGTGCGTGACGACATCGCCGCGGTCGTGGCCGAAGCGCGGCCGCACGGCGTGCTCGTGAAGGTGATCTTCGAGACCTGCTATCTTTCCCCCGCGCAGATCGTGACGGCCTGCCGCCTCTCCGAGGAAGCCGGCGCCGACTTCGTGAAGACCTCGACCGGCTTCGGCACCGCCGGGGCCACGCCGGAGGCGGTGCGGCTCATGCTCGACACGGTCGGCGGCCGGCTCGGCGTGAAGGCCTCGGGCGGCATCCGCACCTGGGCCGACGCGGTGATGTACCTCGACATGGGGTGCAAGCGGCTCGGCGTCGGCGACGCCGCGGCGATCCTCGACGGCAGCACGGTCTCTGGCTCGTACTGACTTCACGCGCCGGATGGTCGGTTTGTTTGGCGACGCGCCGGCTTCGGGCTCCCCATATCCCGTCGCCGGGCGTTCGCCTTCGCCCTCCAGGCTACGGCTCACTCGGATTTGCCTGCGCTGCACCATCCATGGCTGCGCTGGTCAAATACGCCGGCGAGCGGGACACGGGGAGCCCGAAGCCTCCTCCGTA
>JBAXUY010000036.1:0-26466 GCA_037129475.1 Planctomycetia bacterium
ACGGTGTCGATCGTCCTCGATCCCCGGCATGCCACGCGGGGCCCGGTGCCGACGGGCAAGCCCTCGTGGGTGCAGATCGGGCCGTACGAGGCGACCGCCATCGACCGCGCGGGCAACACCGTCACCGCCGAGTTCGAGATTCCCGACGACGCCGCGCTCGGCGTGTTGCTCGACTGCCACCTCGAATTCGACCTCGACGGCCGGACCCGGGCGGTCAAACGGAACGCGGTGGTGGGGGTCGTCGAATGAACCGTGCACAGGTGGAACGAAGCGTCGCGGCGGGCACGATGCCGGCGGTGGCGTGGGCGATGATCGCGTGCAGCCTCCTGGCGGGCGGCAGCGCGTGCGGCGAAGACTGGCCGCAATTTCGGGGGCCCGGCGGTCGCGGCGTCGGTGCGTCGGCGGTGCCGCTCGAATGGAGCGACACGAAGAACGTGCGCTGGAAAACGCCGCTTCCCGGGCCCGGGTCGTCGAGCCCGGTCGTGTGGGGCGACGACGTGTTCGTCACCTGCTATTCGGGCTACGGTGCCTCGGGCGCGCCCGGCGGCGACCCGGCCCAGCTCGCGAGGCATCTCGTGTGCGTGAACCGGGCCGACGGCACGATCCGCTGGCAGCGGTCGATCGCCGCCACGATGCCCGAGGACACCTACGAAGGATTCCTGACCGAACACGGCTACGCCAGCAGCACGCCCGTCACGGACGGCGAGACGGTGGTCGCGTTCTTCGGCAAGAGCGGCGTGATCGCGTTCGACAGGGATGGCGCCGAGGAGTGGCGGGTGGACGTCGGCAAGGAATCGAGCACCCGGCGCTGGGGCTCGGCGGCGAGCCTGATCCTCGTGGGCGACACCGTCGTCGTGAACGCGGCGGAAGAGAGCCAGTCGATCCGCGCACTCGATCTGCGCACGGGTCGCGAGGCCTGGGGGGCCGAGGGCGCCGCGCTCGAACTGGCCTACGGAACGCCCGGCGTGGTGACGCTCGCCGACGGCTCGGAGGAAATCGTGGTCGCCATGCCCGAGGAGGTGTGGGGGCTCGATCCGGCGACCGGCAAACTCCTGTGGCACGCCACGCACGGCCTCACGGGCAACGTGTCGCCGAGCGTCGTGGTGGACGGCGACGTCGTCTACGTGTTCGGCGGATTTCGCTCCGCCGGGTCGTTCGCCATCCGGGCCGGCGGCAAGGGCGACGTCACGAAGTCGCACATGGTGTGGACGAGTCGCACCAGTTCCTACGTGGCCACGCCGCTCGTGCACGAGGGCCACCTCTCCTGGATCGACGATCGCGGGCAGGCATTCTGCGCCTCGACCCGCGACGGCACGCAGGTCTACCGGAGCCGCGTCGAGGGCATGGCCTCCGGCGGGAGGCCTGTCTACGCCTCGCCGGTGCGCGCCGGTGGCCGTATCTACGTGGTGAGCCGCTGGAGCGGCACGTTCGTACTCCCCGCCGAGCCCCGATTCGAGATCCTCGCCTGCAATCGCTTCGAGTCCGATGAGAGCGACTTCATTGGCACCCCGGCGATCGCCGACGGCTGCCTGTTTTTGCGGTCGGGGAAGTTTCTGTATTGCGTCGCGGACACGGCTCCCTGACCAACGGGCTGCCTGCAACTTTTCCCGGACCGGGTCGTTGAATGAGAGGCATCATTTTTCCGCGGAGGACGAACACATGAGACGGATACATCTTCGGGCCTGCGGCGTGTGTGCCGTGGCCATGCTCGCCGGAACGGTCGCGATGGCACAGCCCGCGGAGGGTGGTCCTCCCGGAGGCCCTGGTGGCGAGCGACGCGGGCCGCCCTCACCCGAGCAGTTCGTCGAGCGCGCGATGTCGTTCGATGCCGACGGCGACGGCAAACTCGATCGCAGTGAGCTCATGAAGTTCGGCGAAGAAATGGCGGCCCGGCGAATGCGCGGTGGACCCGGTGGGCCCGGCGGTCAGGGTGGCCCGCAGGGTGGCCCCGAGGGCTCTCGCGGCGGCGGACCGAGGCGCGGCCCGGGCGGCGAGGGCGGCTTCGGTGGCGAAGGGCGGCGCGGTCCGCCTCCGGGAGGTGACGGGGAGCGTCCGGAACGCCCGCGGCGGCCGGAGTAAGCGGCACGCATTCGTCGCACGCTCGCGGTGGAGTATCCTCGCCCGCGATGACGACGAACCGGACTCCAGGAGAGCCGCTACCCGCGCGACCGGCCGAGGCTCATGCGCTCGAGGTGGCCCGCGATCTGCCCGCGACGCGGATCGCATGCACGACCGCCGGGCGTGGTCAGGCGGCGGTGGCGCTCGCCTGCGAACGAGCCGACGCAACCGTGACGGCCTGGTTTCTCGATCTGCACCAGCACGATCGTGCGGTCGCCGAGTGGGGTTCACGCCCCGAGCGGCTCACGGCCGTGTGCGCCGCCGACATGCCGCCGGGCCCCTACGACCTGGCCGTCGTGCCGCTCGCCAAGGACGGCGAGGCCGAGCTTTCCCGCGACATCCTCCAGGCCGCGCTCGTGAATCTCGCGATCGGCGGCCGGCTCGTCACGGCGATCGACAACCCACGCGACACGTGGCTGCACGAGCAACTCGCCGAGACCGGCGAGACGGTGCGGGTGCGGCCTGCTCCCGGTGAGAAGCCACAGACCGTCTGTTACGTGGTGGAGAAAACCCGCGAGGTGCGCAAGGTCCGCGACTTCACCTGCGAGTTCGCGTTTCGTGACCGCGAGCGGCTCTTGAAGGCGGTGAGCCGGCCCGGCGTGTTCGCCCACCGGCGGATCGATCCCGGCGCGCGACACCTGCTCAACGCCGTCGACGTGGCTCCCGACACCCGCGTGCTCGACATCGGCTGTGGTTCCGGCTGCGTGGCGATCGGGATCGCCGCCCGCGACCCGAGCGTGCACGTGCACGCCTTCGACTCGGCGTCCCGAGCGGTGGAATGCACCGCCCGCGGTGCCACGCTCAACGGGCTCGACAACGTGTCGGTGGCGCTCGAAGCGGCCGGCCGTGTGCCCGACCCGGGCTCGTATGATCTCGCCCTCGCCAACCCGCCCTACTACTCCGACTTCCGCATCGCGCAGCTGTTCGTCGACACGGCCTGGAAGGCGCTCGCCCCGGGGGGCACGCTGCTCGTGGTCACGAAGCAGCCGAGCTGGTACGTGGAACATCTGCCACAGATGTGGCGCGACGTGGCGCAGGAGCCCGTGAAGACCTACCACCTGATCGAAGCCGTCCGGCCATCGGCGTAGCGACAGGCCTCCAGGCCTGTCGACGGACAGGGCTGGAGCCCCGTCCCTACGATCAAGCCAGGTGGACAGGGCTGGAGCCCCGTCCCTACTTCACATACTCGTTCGACCACGTGCTGAAGAGGTCGCCGCGCTTCACCCGCGCCGCGTCCTCCCGCATCACGGCCGGCGTCCGGCGGATCACCCGCACCGTCTTGCGCCGATGCTGGTGGACGCGCGAATGGGCCCACGCCTCCGGCCCGCTGTTCCGCGGCGGAATGCTTGGCGGGGCCGGCGGTTGGGCTGCGGCGGCCGCCGCCCAGATCACGATGCCGACGACTCCGGCGAGCACAGCCCGACCGCTCATGGCAGCGGCTCGAGCGTGAGCGGATCGCGCAGCGGCAGGTGCTTCACGTTGCCACCGAAAAATTCCTTCATCGTGGCGCGGCCCTGGAGATCTCCCTTCGCGATCTCGTCCCAGTCGCCGACGACGAGGATCGCCATCTTCTCGGGGTCGAGGTGCTTCTTCGCCACGCGCTGGAGATCCTCGCGGGTCGTGGCTCGCACCTTGTCGCGGAACGTCTTCCAGAAGTCCTGAGGCCGCTTCGTCCATTCGTCGTTGACGAACACGCGGAGCATCGCCGGCTTGCTCTCGAACTGCCGCGGAAACGTCTCGATCGCGCTCGCCTTCGCGGTCTCGAGCTCCTCCTCCGTGACGAGGTCGTCGCGCACGCCCCGGATCTGGTCGAGCACGATCTTCGTGGCGAGCGCCACCGTGGGGTTCTTGCTCTCGAAGCCCGCCCGGAAGTCGCCTGGATAGGTGACCTTCGGCACGAGCGTGGACCGGGCCGAGTAGGCGAGCCCCTCGTTGCTGCGGACCTGTTGCATGATCCGGCTGGTGAACCCGCCGGCGCCGAGGATGTCGTTCAAGAGCAGCAGGGGGATCGCGTCGGGGTCGTCGCGGGTGATCGACCGCATGCCGAGCACCACCTTCCCCTGTGGAATCTCCTTGGGCACGTGATACAGCCCCGGCTCGAGGACGGCCGTGGGAGCCTGCGGTTCGGGGGCGACTGATCCGCGTTCCCAGCCCGCAAACGCCTTCTCGAGCTTGGCGAGCATTTCCTGCTCGTCGAAGTCGCCCGACACCGCCACGATCATGTTGCCCGGATGGACGATGCGGCGATGCATCTCGGCGAGCCGCTCCTTCGAGATCGCCGCCACGGTCTTGTCGGTCGGCTCGGCCGACTCGAAATGGCCGACACCGTACACGAGCCGCTTCCACTCGCGTGAGAGGATCGACGAGGCGTCGTCGTTGCGCTGCTTGAGCCCCTCGACGGCCCGGGCCTTCGCGGTCTCGAGCCGGGCCTGGTCGAACGCCGGGCCACGGAGCATCCCCACGAACAGCGCGAGGCTCTCGTCGAAATTGCTCTTCAGACAGTTCATCGTCGCCGTGGTGAACGTTTCGCTCGCTGCCACGCCCACCTCCGTGGCGAGAAAGTCGAGCGTCTCGTCGAACTCGGCGGGCCCACGCTCTTTCGTGCCCCCTTCCCGGACCATCCGGGCCGTCATCGACGCCAGGCCGGGCACGTCCGCCGGATCGAGCGACGCGCCCCCCTTGAACGTGATCGACACGGTCACGAGCGGGAACTCGTGCGACGGCGCGAGATACACGGCCGTGCCGTCGGGCAGGACACGGCGGAACGACGCGGGGTCGGGCGGCTTGAACTCGAGCGGCTTGAACTCAAGCGCCTCGGGGCGGGCCGGCAGCCCGACCGACGCAGCGGCGGACGAGCCGGCTGTGAGACCGGAGGCCGGCGGGGCCGACGACCGCTTCGGCGGCGAGAAGAGCAGCGCGGCGACGACGCCGAGAGCGAGGATGAGGGCGACGATGCGCAGGTTCATGACGGAGTTTCCGGGATCAGAGAGGAGCAATGCATGGCAGGCCTGGAGGCCTACCCTACTGGCGGCGGTACGTGGCGACGCTACGGTTCTGCGGGGCGAAGTACTTGTTCGCGACCCGACGGATGTCGGCCGCGGTGACCGCCTCGTATTTCTTGGGTCCGTCGTTGATCTCGCGCCAGTCGAGGAGTGCCTCGGCGAACGCGAGCTGGACCAACAGCGACATGTTGTTTTCGAGCCGCCGGTAGTTGCCCGCGGCCACGCGGTTCTTCACCTTCCGCAGCTCCCGCTCGGGCAGATCGGCTGCCTGGAGCTTCGCCAGCTCCTCATACCAGGCCTGCTCCAACTGCTCCGGCGTGGCGTCGCCCCGCGTCTCGGCCTCGAACGCGAAGAGCCCGGCGTACTTTCGCGTGTCGCTCATCGTGCGGGCGCTCGACGCGATGCCGCGGCCCTCCACGAGCCCCTGATAGAGCCGGCCGGTGCGCTCGTTCAACACCTCCGAGAGCATGTCGAGCGGATAACTGTCGACGTGGCCGGCGGGCACGGTGTGGTAGCGGATCTCGATCGCCGGCGGAAAGTCGCCTGCGGCGTTCATCCGCTGCTCGGCGAGCTGCTCGACTTCGAGCGTCACCACCGGCGGCGGCTTCCGCGTGCCAGCGTCGAGCCGTGAGAAATACCTCGTGATGAAGGCCTTCGCCTCGGCCGGATCGAAGTCGCCCACCACGATCCCCACCAGGTTGCCGGGGCGGTAGTAGGTGTTCCAGTATTCCTGGGCCTGCTCGAACGTGTAGCTGTTCAGGTCGCTCGGCCAGCCGATCACCGGCCACGAGTAGCCGCACGACGCCCAGAACATCGCATCGAACTGCTCCTGAAAGCGGCCCGTGGGCGTGCTGTCGGTGCGGAGCCGGCGTTCCTCGTGGACGACGTCGCGCTCGGAGTAGAACTCGCGAAACACGCTGTCGTGGAGGCGGTCGCTCTCCATCCACGCCCAGAGCTCGAGCTTGTTGGACGGCATCGTGATGAAGTAACACGTGAGGTCGTGGCTCGTGAAGGCGTTCATGCCGCTGCCGCCGGCCTTCGTGTAGACCTGGTCGAACTCGTCCTTCACGATCGTGCCGGAGGCGGGGCCGCCGTCGCCGCGGCCCTGCTGGGCCTTGATGAGGGCGTCGAGCTTGCGGCGGAGCACACGCAGTTCCTGCGTGTCGTTGGCGGGGTTCCACGGGTCGTCGATCTCGCCGCGGTTGAAGCGTTCATACTGCGTCGTCCAGACGAGCCGATTGATCTCGTCGCGGATGGCCTTCTGCTCGGCGCGATACGTCGCGTCTTTCGCCGGGTCGCGAGTGCCGATCGTGTCGGTGCCCTTGAACATCATGTGCTCGAAGAAGTGGCTGATGCCCGTGATCCCGGGCCGCTCGTCGACGCTCCCCACCTTCGCCACCCAGCCGGCGCTGACGACGTTGGGCTGGTCGCTGCGCGGCACGAGGAGGAACTGCATGCCGTTGGGCAGGGAAAACTCCTCGACGGCCACCTGCTGGGCGGACGCGACGGTGCAGGCGGCGAGGAGCGCCGCGCCGAGCATGGCGCGAAGCGGGACAGAGCTGGGCATGGCAGGGAATCCCTCCAGGGTGCGAAGCAGCGTTATACCGCTATCCGACCCCGAGCGCCCATTGCACGAGTGTGAGCACGATCTCGAACACGATCAGCCCCACGATCGCCCACTCGACGCGGAGCGCGCGCCTGTGCTGCATGAGATCGAGGGCCGTCTCCGCCGTGCGTGAAATCAGCGCAAGTTTGCCATGGAGCGCCGCAAAGCGTTCCCGGATCTCGAATTCGTCGCGGAGCCGGGCCCAGAGCCGCTCGAGCTCGGGATGATCCCAGAGGAGTTCGGGCGAGTCGTCGACCCGTGCCCCGGCCACCACCCGATGCTCGGCGAGCAAGGCCCCGCCAAGGTGCTGGAGCAGTTCGCGGCCGGCCCGGCTGCCGCGGCCCCAGTGGTCGAGGTTCACGGCGAACGGCTCGATCCGTTCGAACTGCCGCTCGATGTTCTTCTCGTAATGTGCCAGCGACACGCTCTTGGCCATGATGTCGGCGACGAGTTGCAGCTTCTCGAGCGTGACCTCCGCGAGCACGAGCGTGTTGCCCTCGATGGACTCGCGGCCCGGCTCCTTCGTCGGCCCGACACGGATGTCGAGCAGCTCCGACTCGTGGTCGACCGGCGAAAAGGCCTGGCGGATTTGCGGGCCGATCTGGCGCAGGTAGTCGGCGATGCCGGCCGGCGCGGCATCGAAGAAGACCACGGCACCGTAGCGGAACAGCACGGCCACGCCGCCGCCGCTGCCCGGCAGGCTTCCCCCGGTGAGCGGGCCGATCAGTTCCACCACGAGCGGCGCACCCCCCGTGCGCTCGGTGGCTCCGAGCGCGGCCAGATCGATGCCCGTGCCGACGAGCATCGCCTGCGCGCGAAACTCGCGCGGCGTCCGAACCGGATTGGAGTCGGTGGCGGGCATCGGGATTCGACTCCGTCCAGGTGTCCGCCAAAGAACAGATCGGTCCGCCGCGACGCCTCGTGGTCGCTGGTCCACGTGCGTCCTCGATTCTATCGTTCCCGGGGACAGCATGCAGGGGCGTGTTGCCCCGGAGGATGGAATGCAATGGCAATGACCGACCGTCCCGATCCCGTCATCCTCGGACACGTGATCGCGGAACACCGTGAACTTTTCTTGCGGATGCAGTCGATACGCACGGCGCTTGCGGACCGCCGGCAGAGGCACGACCGCGTGGCTGAGATCTGCACGGCGCTCGTCGACCTGCGCGAGCACCTGCGGGTCCACTTCGAGCAGGAGGAGAGCGGCGGTTTCATGGAGGAGTCGATTGCCCGGATGCCGCGGCTCGCTCCGGCTGTGACGGCGATCATGCGGCAGCATCCCGCCCTGCTCGCCGAACTCGACGCCTTGATCGAAACGCTCTCCAGAGGCGATATTTCGGCGGAGACGTGGGCCAGGGCCGGCCGCGACTTCGAGCACTTCTCGACCACCATGCAGGCCCACGAGAGGAGCGAGAATGCGGTCGTCCAGGATGGCTACAACGAGGATCTGGGCCTGCTCGATTAGCGCTGCGTTGCTCACGGCGGCGGCTGTGGCGCAGGAACCGGCGCCGAAGGCCGACGCCGTCGCCGACTTCATGCGGGCCAAGCTCGCCCACTCGCAGCGGGTGCTCGAAGGGCTGGCCCTCGAGGACTACGACCTGATCGCGCGGGGCGCCCAGGAGCTGGCCCTTGCCAGTCAGGCATCGAGTTGGCAGGTGCTCCAGACGGAGGAGTATGCACGGCAGAGCGCCGAATTCCGCCGCTCCTGCGATTCGCTCCGCGGGGCGGCGAAGGCGAAGAATCTCGACGGCTCCGCGCTCGCCTGGATGGAAGTCACGATGAAGTGCATCCAGTGCCACAAATACGTGCGCGACCAGAAGGAATGAACCCGTAGCGACAGGCCTCCAGGCCTGTCGGCGGACAGGGCTGGAGCCCTGTCCCTACGACGAAGCCAGGTGGACAGGGCTGGAGCCCCGTCCCTACGACGAAGCCAAGGTGGACAGGGCTGGAGCCCCGTCCCTACATCGGCAGATCCTCGGGGCGGATCTCGCGCGGTGTGAACGTTCTGTCGAGCGTTGTCACCTTGCGGATGCGCTCGATGTCGAGCACCACAGGCGTTGCTGCGGCCTCACCGTCGGCCGGAAACGCGAGCAGGCTCACCGCCGGCGGCTCGATCACGATCCGGTGAGGATGCAGGCGGCGGGGTGGCACCAGCTCGCCGTCCTCCTCGACCTCGATTTCGCGGCAGTCGGTGATCGCGCCGCTGAGCGCCGAGATGAGCCGCGGCCGCGACGCGTAGCGTGGATCGAAGCCCTTGACGTGAAACACGTTCTTCGCGTGCTCGAGCCGCTCGCGCATGGCGGCTGGTATCTCACGCTCGAGCCTGTGGCGGAGCGATTCGATGCCGGTCCACAGGATCGTGCCCTCGAATGATTTCAGCAGATCGCGGCCGACGGTGAACGCCACGAGTTCGAGCAGCGTGAGCGGCTCCGAGGGGATCCTTCGGCCGTTCATCGAGTCCTTGGCGAGCATCCAGCCGTATCTCCGGCCGTCGGGCAGAGGCTTGTGATCGACTGGATACCCACACGAGCAAAGAAATTCACAGTCGCGACGCAGCGTGCGCGGCGAGAGCCGCATCAGCCCCAGCCGCTCCTTGAGGGCTGCGGTGAGCGCCTGATCGTCGAGCGGCTGGCGGGCCGCAGCCAGGATCTCGAGGAGGGCGAATATGCGCAGAAACTGTTCGTGGCGGGCAAAGTTGCGCGGCATGGTGGCGGACTCGTTCCTTGAGGACAGGAACGTGGCTCCCGGGCTGATTCGGAGAGCGGACGAACCCCACGCGGTCTGCGTGGCACCGAATTTCTCGGCAAGCCGCCTCGGCTTTCCAAACCGAAACCGTTGGCCCGCCATAACTTTCGGCCACAGTTCGGCACCCTTGGTCATCGGACCAGCACATATCCTCGATCATGCAGCCCCCCTTCGGGAGGGATATGCCTCCCGTGCAGCCATCGACGGTGCCCATGCCTCGGCCGCTTCCACCAGCCGGTCGATCATCGACACCAACTGCATCTGCGAGAGCGCGCCGTCTTCGACGGCCGTTTCGACGACCAGCCGCAGGTCGTCGAAGTCGCTATCGAACTCGACAGCCACGAGCGGTGTGTCGGCCGCCAGCCGGCACCCGGCCAGGCAGACGGCGGCCGGATCGGTCCCCACCGCGAACGCTCTCGCGATGCTCGCCCGCACCCGCCGGCCATCGTCGGGTGCC
Source organism: Planctomycetia bacterium (assembly GCA_037129475.1). Taxonomy (GTDB): domain Bacteria; phylum Planctomycetota; class Planctomycetia; order Pirellulales; family UBA1268; genus RGVT01. Next base: position 9,929 of record JBAXUY010000036.1, read on the forward strand.
TCGATGCTCATGACCACCAGCTTCTCCCCGCGCAGATTTCGATACTGCCGCGTGACGAATACCAGCCGGATCACCGCGTCGTCCAAGTCGACATGATGCCGCAGACCCTGCTCCGCGAGCAGGTGGGCGCAGTCCGCGATCGAGGTGGGCATACATCTCACTCCTTTGCTTTGAAACCACTCGACATACCCCCCCCCATGGACTATACGCTCTCCGCCGTCGGGTCTTGCGCACGTACGGATTTTTTCACGCGGACTGCAAGGCGATGACCAACCGTGCCCCAGGGCTTGTCATGCTCCCGAAGACAAAGGGGGACTCTTGATGGGAGGCAATGGAATGCCGTCTCCGCACGCCGTGCGGCATGACATCGCCGACGCCTTGCAGGCGTGGCAGGAGTCTGGTGACGAGGTGTGGCTCGAATACCTGATCTCGCGGGCGCTGCCACGGCTGGAGCACGCGGCGCGAAGCGTGCTCCGGCGCCTTCACATCAGCGACTGGTCGGCGGTGGACGACGCCTTGTCGCTCGTGTTCGATCACCTGCGCCGGCTGCCTGCAACGACGCCCGGCGAGCGCGCGGTGCGTCGGTTCGAGACGGGCCGTGGCACAGGCCATGGCTCCGGCGACCAGGGGCTGGCGTACCTCGTATGGCTGGCCCACGAACGGGCGATCGACGTGGCCAGGCAGCGAAAGCGACAGGCGACGCGCCACCGGCTCTTCGCGACTGCACACCACACGCCGCGGATCGTAAGCACCGACCATGAAGCCCTGTCAGACACTGGCGAGGCCGACTGTGCCAGTGCCGCTCGACTGCATGCCGCCCTCGCAATGCTCGAGCCACGGGCTCGCGCCGTGATCCAGTTGCTCCTCGACGGAAAGAGCCAGGCCGTGATCGCCCACGTGCTCGGCGTGTGCGAGGGCACGGTGTCACGCCTCCGCACACGGGCGATCACCGAACTGCGACGGTTGCTCGCGTAGCGACAGGCCTCCAGGCCTGTCGGCGGACAGGGCTGGAGCCCTGTCCCTACGACCAAGCCAGGCGGACAGGGCTGGAGCCCCGTCCCTACGACCAAGCCAGGCGGACAGGGCTGGAGCCCTGTCCCTACCCGAACACGACTGTGCGACGGCCGTGGAGAAACACGCGCTCCTCGAGCACCAGCCGCACCGCCCGGGCGAGCACGAGCTTCTCGACGTCGCGGCCCGCCTGGGCCATCCGCTCGGGCGTGAACGTGTGATCGACGGGCGTCACATCCTGGGCGATGATCGGGCCGTCGTCGAGCTCGGCCGTCACGAAATGGGCCGTTGCCCCGATGAGCTTCACGCCGCGGCCGAACGCCTGGCGATAGGGGCTCGCCCCGGCGAAGGCGGGCAGGAACGAGTGGTGGATGTTCACGATCCGGTGCGGCCGCCGCTCGATGAATCTTTCCGAGAGCACCCGCATGTAGCGGGCCAGCACGACGTACTCCGGCGCGTAGCCGTCGATCACCCGCTGCAGTTCCGCCTCCTGGGCCTCGCGCGAGACGCCCTCGTGCGGCACGTGGTGAAACGGCACGCCAAACCGCTCCACGAGCCCGCGGAGCAGGTCGTGATTGCTCGCCACCGCCACGATTCGTCCCGGCAACTCGTCGCAGGCGTCGAGCAGGAGCAGTTCACCGAGGCAGTGGGGCTCGCGGGTGGCGCAGACCACGATCGGCCGCCGCTCCATGCGCGTCACCCGCACGGTGGCCGCGGCCGGGAGCACGGCCGCGAGGGCCTGCTCCAGTTCCGGTGCCGCGACGGCGCCATCGGCAGGCACGACTTCCGCGCGAAAGAAAAAATGCCCCGCATTGGCGTCGACGAACTCGTGGTTGGCCTCGATGTTGAGTCGCCGCGTCTGGAGCACGCCCGTGATCCGGTGGATCAGGCCCACCTCGTCGGGGCAGTCGACGAGCACGATCGAGCGGGCCGTCTTGATCATGGCGGCCGCCGTCATGTCGGCACCCAGGCGAGCACCACGTCCTCGACGGCGATGTCGGTCTTCCGCGCCGGAATCTCGATCGCTTCGAGCGCGATCCGATCGGGATCGGCATCGACCCTGATCCGCTCGAGCTCCTCGGCCACCTCGTCCTCGAGCGTCTGCCGCCGCTCCTCGAGCGTGGAGAGGCTCTCCTCGGCGTGGGCCACGTCGGCCTGCTGCCGCGCGGCGCGACTGGCCGACCGCATGCTCGTGGCCGCCTTGCCGATCGTGGTGGAACTCGCGATCTTGCGGCCGAGCAGCGCACCGAGCACGGCCGAACCGATCGACACGTAGGTCTGGAGCGACTGGTTCTTGGCCTCGGCCTTCTCGCGCTCCACCTTCTGCCGGGCACGCTCGATCTTGTCGCTGAGCGCGGCGATCTTCGGCGCATAGCGGGCGCGGACGTCGTCGATCGCACGGTCGCGCCATTCCTTCGCCCGCTGGCCGATCCGAAGCCGGAAATCGGCCTCCGATTCTCCCGGCTGCGAGACGGCGTCGAGCGCGGGGGCGGAATGCACGACGAGTCTGGCGGTGCGGGCCAGATGCCCCTTGAGCGCGGTCGCGAGCGCGGTGTAACCCTTCGGGCCGGCGAGCGGGGCCGGGAGGCTCGCGAACGATCCGGTACGCGGGGCCGGCTCCACTTCCGGCGGCTCGGCGAGCGTCTCGGCCGTCTCCCAGGCCGACTCTCCCACGGAGTCGCCGGCGGGCGCGAGGCAGATCACGGCGCGATCGACGTCGATCCGCGCGGCGGCCTTTGCATAGCGAACACGGGCCCGGCCGAGGATCGCCGGCTCGTAGCACACCGTGGCGTCGGGGCCCACGGGTCGCCGCGGCGCGAGAAACACCTCGCGCACGCCCGGCGGCAGGATCGGCCGCGGGCCGCCGGGCACACTGCCGGAGTCGGGCCGCTCGACGATCGTCGCTGCCGGAGCGCCGGCGGCCGCCGCTCCGGCGGTGAGTGTGCGAATCTCCTCGCGCAACAGCGGCCCGCGCAGGTAGGCGAGCGTCCACCGCGTTTGAAACACCGTCTCATCGTCGTCGTGCACGCTGTGCATGAGGAACGTCCGCTGCTCGAGGCCCGAGAGGAGTTTGTCGAGCCGGGTGCGGTCGAACGATCGCCCGGCCGACGACGCCGCCCCCTCGAGGCCGTCGAGCACGCGGGCCTTGTCGCGGGCGGTTTGGAGGCGGCCGAGGAACCAGATGCCGGCGTTCGAGAGCCCCTTGTAGTCGAGGTCGACCGGATTCTGCGTCGCGAGCACGACGCCGAGGCCGAACGCCCGCGCCTGCTTCAAGAGCGTGAGGATCGGACCCTTGCTCGGCGGATTCGCCGTCGGCGGCACGTAGCCGAAGACCTCGTCCATCAGGAACAGCGCCTTGAGCGACGATGTGCCCCCCTGCGACCGCATCCACGCCACGGTCTGCCCGGCGAGGAGCGTGACGAACGCCATGCGCTGGGAATCATTCAGGTGTGCGATCGAGACGACGCTCACCCGCGGCTTGCCCTCGGCCGTCCACAGGAGCCGGCCCACGTCGAGCGGCTCGCCGGCGAGCCAGGCCTCGAAGCCCGGGGCCGCCGCCACGGTGTTGAGCCGGCTCGCGAGTTGAAAGCGTTCGCCCGCGGGAAAGAAGTTCTCGAGATCGAGAAATCCGACCCGCTCCACCGGCGGTGCGGGGATCGCCCGCACGAGCGTCCCGAAGTCGATCTTCTGGCCACTCTTCCAGAGGGCGTCGACGATGGCGGAGACGAGCACGTGCTCCTTGCTGCGGCCGGGCTCCGCGTCGATGCCGGCGAGCGCCAGGATGCCCGACACGAGCGACTCGATCCGCTCCCGCCGCGCTTCCGGATCGTCGAGCACCGCCGCCGGGGGCGCCTCGAGGCTCTCGAGCATCGCCAGCGGCCGGCCCGCGCTGCTGCCAGGCGTGTAGACGGCCATGTCGACCGCCGCCTTGAGCCTGGCGATCCGCTCGGGGGTTTGCCCGCTCGCGGCGAGGCCATCCTTCCACTTCTTGGCCGTGCGCTCGGCGAGCGCTTCGAGCGTGATGCCCTCCCGCTTCGCCGCATCGGCCTCGAGCCACGGCAGAAAGTCGGCCGGCGCGAGATCGGGGAACGCGAGCAGGATGTTGGCGAGGTCGCCCTTCGGATCGATGACGAGCGTGGGGATGCCGTCGAGCGCCGCCTCCTCGACGAGATCGATGAGCAGGCCCGTCTTGCCGCTGCCTGTCATGCCCACGCAGACGGCGTGGGTCGTGAACCGCCTGGCATCGACGAGCAGCGGCTCGCGACCGCCCTTGCCTGTCGCGGCATCGACCTTGTTGCCGAGGTAGAAGACACCGAGGCCTTCGATGTCGACATCGTCACCGCCCCGCCGCCGCGTGTCCGCCTTCGACTTTTTCGCCACAGGTCCCTCCGGATCGATCGAGCCCGCAGGCGGCGGCCATCGAAGCCGCGCCTGGCGACCATTCAACTTCCGGCTTCGGGATCGTGCAAACCGGGCAGTTCGAGCCGCTCGGGCGCAGGGGTCTCCTCGTGGTGCTCCGCGGGCCGGCCGAGCAACTCCTCGGCCGCCCGTTCCAGCGACGCCACCAGCGGTTCTGGGCAGAGTCCGAGCACGAAGAGCGGCACGAGCAGCCCCGTGAGGGCCACCCGCTCCCGGGGCAGGATGCGATGCCGCGGGCCGTCGACCGCCGCGGGGCCGCCGAAAATCATGAACCAGCCGCGCACCACGGCGATGCCGGAAAGCACGGTCGCGGCGATCACCATCAGCCCCGCGTGCAGCTGGTCGGCGAGGCTGCCCGACACGATCAGGTCGTCGGCGACGAACGAAAGCGTGCCCGGCAGCCCGATGCTCGCCAGCCCGAAGAGCAGAAACAGGGCGGCGAGCGTCGGGGAGTCGCGAAACCGGCCCTGCGGCGTCTGCAGGGAGAGCGGACCGGCGCGGCTTTCGAGGGCCCAGGCGACCAGCGCGATCCCCGCGAGCGTCAGGCTGCTGGAGATCCATACGCAGAACGCCCCGTTGAGCTCCATGGGCGCCTTGCCGGAGAGGCCTGCCAACACCAGGGCCGACTGGCTCAGCGCGAGCGTGCCGATGAGGCCGCGCAGATCGCGCTGCACGACGGCGAGCGCCCCGCCGTACACGGCCGTCACGAGCGCCAGCTGCGAGACCACCACGAGTTCCTGGGCCACGCCGTCGCCGTGGTCGGCGTGGCCGATGAGGAGCCGCACCGCAGTGTAGGCCCCCACTTGGGGCACCGTGGCGGCGATGGCCATCGACAGCGGCGCCCCGGAGAAGAGCGCGGGATACCAGGAATGGAAGGGCACGATTCCGTCCCGCGTGAGCAGGGCCAGGGCCACGAGCCAGCCGCCGGCGTTGCCGACCAGGCCGCAGTTCCGCTCCCAGGGTGGGTCGAGCAGCATCAGCAGGGTTCCAGCCGCCATGCAGCACAGCGACGCGACCATGGCGATCGCGAACACGCGCGCCGCAGGCCGCCCCCCCGGGGTGTCGCGGGTGGCGATCCACGCGGGGAGCGCGGTGAGGACCCACAGGGCGACGAGCGCCGCCGGGTGGGCCGTCGTGAACAGCGCGAACGTGGCGCCGGCGTTGGCGAGCAGCCGCACGGTCGCCGCCTGATCGAGATACCGCCGGGGGGCGACGAGCACGATCGAGAGCGTGACGAACGTCATGCACGGCAGGAGCGCCGCCGTGATGCCATCGACGTGGATGAGCGATCCACCCCCGAGCCGCTCCCCGAATTCCCAGACGCTGCGGGACCGGGTCTGCATGATCCAGGCGATCCCGTTGCTCGCGAGGAACGCCAGCACCAGCGACGCGACGGCGGGCGTGCGCGGGCTCGCCCGCGACACGCCGAGGGCGACGGCGGCGGCGGCAGCCAAAGGTGCGACCACCGCCACGGCGACGAGGAGCACGATCATTCCACCGGGGGTTTCGAGGCTCATCGGCGCCGCCTCTCGTTCGTCGCGCGTCCGCGGCGGTCGGCAAGCCAGTTCACCCAGGCTCGCTCCCCGTCGGCCATCCGCTCGAGCAGCCGCCACAGCGGCCCCACCACGACGCGCGTCACCGCCATCTCCTCGAAGCCGCGTTCCAGGGCGATCCGGTAGAGCGCACGCTGCGCAGCGGCGGGCAGTATCTGGCGCAGCGACCACGCCCCCGGGCCGGGGTGACCGCCGAGGGCGGCCTCGAGTTCGTGCCGGTCGTGCAGCGCCGACGGGGAGCGCAGGATCTGCAGGCTGCGGAGGATCGCATGGCTCACGATGTGCACGAGCGCGACCACGCGCAGTCCGAGCCCGATCTCGACGAAGATGATTCCCGCCTGCGTCATCGACGCGTAGGCCAACAGGCTCTTGAGGTCCGTCTGCACGCGGCCGACCATCGCTGCATGCAGCGCCGTGGCGACGCCCACGAAGACGAGCAGCGCCCGCGCCGCCGGGGCCGCCTCGAGCAGCGCCTCGCACCGCAGGAGCACGTAGGCCCCCGCGTGGATCGACAGGGCACCGTAGAAGATCGCGCTCGAGGGCGTCGGCCCCTCCATGGCCCTCGGCAGCCAATTGGAAAAGGGCACCTGCGCGCTTTTCCCCATCGCGGCGAAGACGAGCAGCAGCGACACCACCGTGGCGGTCGCCGGGGGCACCAGGCTCTCACCATTCGGCCAGGTGCCGGAAAAAAGCCGCTCGAAGTCGCCGGAGCCGACGGCCCGGTGCACGACCACGCCGGCGGTGAGCAACCCTACGTCGCAGATCCGGTAGGTGATGAAGGCCCGCAGTGCAGCCTTCACGGCGTTGGCCCGCTCGTGGAAGAAGCCGATCAGGAGCGTCGACGAGATGCCGACGAATTCCCAGCCCGCGAACAGCACGTCGATGCTGCTGGCGAGCACCATGAGGTTCATGCCCGTTCCAAAGAGCGCCAGGAGCACGAAGAACCGGGTGAAACCCGGCTCGCGGTGGAGATACTTCCCGGCGAAGGCGTTGACGAGCGCACACAGGCCGGTTGAGAAACACACGTAGGGCACCGACAGGCCGTCGGCCACGAGGTCGATCGTGGCCTCGTGGTGCCCCACCCCGAACCACGTCCCGAGGTGGACGACCTCCGGGGCGAAGCCCCGCGACGCGATCACGACGAACACCACGAGCCCCGCCACGAATCCGGCGGTGAAGCCGCCACCGACGAGCCGAGTCGTCGTCCGTTCCGCGAGCGGCCTGCCCAGGAGCGCCGGCAGCCCAACGGCCACGAGCGTGGCCAACGGCGCCGCCACCTGGGCGACCACGAGGAGCGAGACGAGGGCATGCGTCGTCCCGCCGCCTGATGTCGGCATCCCGAACGCCGAGAGCATTCCAGAGATGTTCATGCGGGTACCGTCTCGCCATCGGCGGTGGCCAGCCCCGCGAGGATACGGGCTGGAGGAAGGTTTCCGCGATGCCCCGAGTACCAGGCACGCGAATTCTCGACGATGGCGATTCGGTCCACGCCGCACTCGAACGGCACGAACTTTCCGCGGTCGAACACGGCGATCCCGCCGCCGTCCGGGTGCCAGGCGGCCACCTGGACCCAGCGGTTTTCCACCAGGCGCTTCACGACCGGCAGGCTCTCGACCGCGGCGAGAATGCGGTCCTGCGGCGCGTCGATCACGATCAGGAGCCGCACCGGCTCGTGGATCTCGACCGTCTGCCAGGGCAGGCCGGTGCGCAGGTCGCTCGCGTGGCCGTCCATGACACCGATCAGGCCCGTGATGTTGTGCGGGAGTTTCGTGCCGCAGCCGTAGCCGCGCGGATCGATGCAGGAGAACATGTACGCGAGATTGATACCGGAGCCGACGGGGCCGACGGCCGCGAGCGTGCGGGCGAGGATCGCCCCGTCGCCATCCGCGGCCGGGTCGTACGAGACGAGAAAGGCCCGGCGGTCGAGAAACAGTCCACGCGTGCGCCAGCGCCGGCCGATGACGCACACCGCGTTGGTGGCGTGGCCGTATTCCGGACGCACCTGCGCGAGGTCGCTCGCCCGTCCCTCGACCCGCGCCAGGGCCTCCTGTGGCTCCACGTCGAGCGGCACCGAATCAAACCGCCGGCAACGCTCGTGGGCGTCGCACCGTCTGGCCTCGTCGCAGGCGGCTACGATCCTTTGAAACTCGGCCCGATTGTCGGCGGGCAGGAGCGGCACGTCGAAGAACTCGAGCGCGTCGGAACAGGTGTCCTGCATGGCGCCCACGAAGACGGTGTCGGCCGGTATCTCGAGTCCCGCCCCGGCGAGCACCCGTCGCACGCGTGGGTCGTTCGCCATCAGGGCGAAGGCGCGGGCGTTGGGGCCGCCGCGGCCGCCGCCGCAGGCGCCGCAGTCGTAGGCGCTCTCGTGGGGATTGTTGAGGCTCGTCGAGGCGTGCCCGATGACGACGACCAGCCGCGAGAACCGCGTGGTCAGGCCGATGTCCTCGAGCAGGCGGCGCACCATGCCCGCCATCTCGTCGACGCTGAACCCGGCCCTCGTGCCATCCGGCAGCGGCGCCTCCTCCACGCGCTCGATGGCCAGCCGCGTGGGAATCCGGCGCTGGGCCAGGCTCCGGGCCTTCTTGAAGATGGCGGCCGTCGCTCGCGGGAACGCCACGCGGGCCACCAGCGGCACCGCGGCCAGGGCCCCGCCCACCGCGGTGAACAGCCCGCCGCGAAACAGCGTGCGACTGCCGCTGGAAACGCTGCCGACGAGCTGGCCGAGTTGACGCCGCACCCGCTGACGAAACTCGTGGTCGGAGAGCGCGGCCGCCTCGGGAACCTCGACCACCGTGTGGCTCGGCCGCATCACAATTGGACAAAGGGGCGTCGCATGCCAGTCGTCGATGCCGCGGTAGTACATCGGCACGGCAAAGAAACCGGCCGCGCCGAAGGTTTCGCACGCCGGCTCGATCTCCTCGAAGTGCCGCCGGAACGACTCGCAGCGCTCGTCCATGCAGAACACCAGCTGCGCCCGCGGCCGGTCGGACGGCGGCGGGCAGGCATGCCGTTCGTGGGCCGCGAGGGCGTCGAGCGTTTCGACGCGATGCCGCCGCTCGTAGGCGAGGTGGAAGAGCCGGCGCCGCCGGACGGCGCCGAACGCATGGATCGTGGCCTCGAACTGCATCAACTGGTTCTCGTCGAGCACGCGGATGTCGTGCGCCGAGAGGCCGACGAGCTGCGCCGCCTGGAAGAGCAGGTAGGCCCGCGCCACGCTGCCGGCGCCGCGGCGCGGCGGGAAACGGTCGCGGAGTTCCGTCCACAGTCCGGCAAGGTCGTCGGCCCGGCCGAACCGCGGCGCGATCCACTGCGCGGCCAGGCGATCGAGCAGCAGCCGCAGCGCCAAAAAGTCCTCAAGACGGGCCGGCACCGCCTCCACGGGCGCGCGGTCCGGCCGCTGCTCGAACTGTCTGATCATGCCGGCCCACCCCCGCAGCGCGAGGATCGATGAGACGACGAACTCCTCCTGATGCTCCGGCGGGATGCCGAGCAGCCGGAGTTCGTCGAGGATCACGTCGCCGGCGGATTTCCCGCGGATGGCGGACAGTGCCGCCGGGAGCCGTGCGGTCCAAGGCTCGGTCGGCCCGATCGGCCCGGAATACAGATCCACCACGGCCGCCAGAAGACCGCGCTCGCGGCCGGGCATCGGCCATGCCGCCACGCCCTGGTCGAGGAACGCCGCGCAAACCCGGATCAGAAACGCATGCACCAGGGCGTCGGTGTCGACTTCCGGGTCGAGGGCCACGAACAGGTCGCGAAACCGCACGGGAGGACGACGGCCGAACACTGGTGCCCGGATGAGCGATACGGCCTCCACGCAGGAGTGCCAGAGATCCTCGATCTCGTCGCGTTCAACGGCGTCGCTTTCGGTGAGCGTCCAGCGGACCGCCACGTCATCCTCCTGCCGCACCGGATGCTGGAGCAGGGCCAGCAGCAGCGTGCGCAGCCGTACGCGTCCGCCGGCCAGGTGGTCGTCGCCGCGGTCTCCGAGTTCGTCGTCGAGCACGGCTTCGAGATCGGCCACGCGGATGCGGCCGCTGGCCAGTTCCTCGCGATACCGCGACTCCGGCAGGAAGGGCTCGGTGCCGTAGAGGCCCGCCGCCTCGACGACGGCGTCCTCGAACGGCGTGCCCTCGAAGCCCTGAAGGATATTCTGCGCGACGAAGACGCCGATCGGTCCCTGGGTCGGCAGATAGCCGGCGGCCCGCTCGATGGCACGCCGAATCTCCTCGAGGCGGTCGGTGGTTTCCATCTGGCGGGGTGCGGGAACCGGCGGGATGCGGGCGGAAAATCCGAGTATCGCACGGACCCGCCTCGATCAGCACTCCACACTTCGAGGGAAGCCCTTGCAATCCCGTCAGTGAGTCCGGGTGTCCCGGTGATTTTTTGCCCTATTTCCCGGGTGCCGAAGCGGCCGGCCCGCCGGGGCTTGCCTCCCGGCCAGCGCCGGCGAAGGGTAGGTCAGAGCTGGGACGGGCGTGAGAGCGATCCGCTCGCACGAACGTCTCGGTGACAGTGGCTCGGAAGACGAGTTGCCCAGTTCTGCGTCTCGCGCGGGACTGAGGCGCCGCGTAGGCCGACGCGTGTGAATGCAAGGGCGTTCGTGCGCGGTCGCCCTTCTTTACGTGGCGCCGATCCAGGTATGTCGGCACCCTTCAAGGTGCAGCGGATGCCGCCGGATTCACCGTGTTTCCAGCGGAGTTTCTTCCCATGGTCAGATCGATTTCCCTGCGTGCCGTTTTTAGATTCCTGAACCGGGCCGGCTGGCCGGCCCTCGTGCTCGCTCCAGCCCTCGCATTGCTCACGGCAGCGCCGTCGCATGGCGATGTCATCTACACCGGCTCGAGCGTGGTGTTCAGCGGCTCGAACGGAGCGGGGCTCGCCGCCCGGGCCACGTTCACGACCAGCGGCTCTAACGTGCTCAAGCTTCTCCTCGAGAACATCTCGAGTTCACCGACGATGTCGCCGGCCGAACTGCTCACGAGCTTCTACTTCAACGTGCTCACCGGCACGACGACCGGCACGCCGGCCCCGCTGACGTACCAAAACGCCACCGGGCAAGTGTATCTGACGAAAAAGAACCAGCCCGACAAGCCCGCGTCGTATGTGCCGCCCAACACGGTGACGTTCCCGGATCCACCGCAGCCCTCGAATCTCCAGGCGTTCGTCGCGAATGACGACACCTGGCAGTTCAAGAGCGGGCTCGCGCTCGTGGCAACTGGCCCACCCTTGGCATTCGGCGTGGGCACCGTGGGGAACTCGTCGCTGACGCCAAACAACTTCAACGGCAACATCGTCGACGGGTTCGACTTCGGGATCTACAAGGGCGACGTGACGACACAGAATCTCGACGACACCTTGCTCGTCAAGGATGCGGCGATGTTCGAGTTTGCCGGATTCGGCGGCTTCAACCTTGCTCAGGTGACGCCGCACGTCGTGTTCGGATTCGGCACGAATCCCGACTGCATCATCGCAGTGCCGGAGCCAGGGGCGCTGGTGATCGCCACGGTCGGGATCGCCGCCTGCGGCGCGTGGCAACTGCGCCGGCGCCGTGATGCGGCGCTCGGCGGCACGAACGCCTGCATCTGAACGGTCGTCTGTGGCCGCACGCATGCGGCTACGCATCGGGCAGGGGACGCCACGCCACTCACCCTGACTCGTGGAGGTGCGTCATGAACCATTCGAATCAATTACCGGTTGCCCGCGATCGTGAAGCCCGCTCCCGGGTCGCCAGGGCGGCCGTGCAGAGCATCTGGTCGGCGTGCCTCGTGTTTCTCGTGGCACTGCTGCTCTTGATCGCCCTGCCGCAGGCCCGCGCGGTGCCGATCGTCAACAACGAGTTCGACTTCGCGCTCGGGCCGCTCGGCTGGACCCCGCAGCCCGTCGGCAAACTCGGGCTCACGCCGCCGGCCACCGGGGGCAAGCAGTGGACCCACGCAAACGGCGAGTGGGAGGTGAACTGGTCGCCCGTGAGCGGCCCGCTCGTGGCCACGGGCAACTATCTGACGAGCCCGCTGATCGATCCGGCCGGACCGCTCCAAGGGCTGCCTGTCGATGCCTTCCGCATCAGCGTCGCCCACAAGTTCAACTTCTCGAGTTCATCGAGCGTGCCCCCGGCAGCCGGCCAGGTCGTCTACAGCATCAACGGCGGGCCGTTCGTCGGGCTGCCGGTGTCGGCGTGGTCCACAGGCAACGTGAACACGCCCGAGCCGCTCTTCGGCCCCAACCCGCTGTGGCCGAACTACGTCGGCCAGACCTCGCTGGTGGTCCCGGGCTTCACGCCTCCAATCGGCGTCTATTCTGATCTCTTTCCCCTCGTCAACGGCGGCGCGTCGTTCACCGGGGCGACACCAGGCTATTCGAACACGGGCGGCACGTTCGTGCCGAGCGTCGCGGTTCTCGACATCCCGCTGATCGTGATCACCGATTTCCGCGTGCGGCTCATCAATGCGAACCTCGGCTCGAATTGCCCCGAAGATGCAGGCTGGGACGTACGCTACCTGCAGGTCGACTTCGCCGCCCCCGAGCCCGGCAGCTTCCTCCTTGCGGCCGTCGGAATCTCGGGAACGATCGGATTTCACTTCATGAAGCGGAAACGCGGACATCGGAAAACAGTTGAGGAGGCGAGGGGCTGCCCCTGCCGTTGAGACGGCGTATGTGACCAGCGCAGGCAGGGATGCCGGAGCGCAGGCACATCCGAGTGAGCGGAGGCCTGGAGGGCCGCAGTGAACGTCCGGCGAGACGGCACGGGGCTGCCCCGAGCCGGTTCAATACCTCGCCTCCAAGCCGATCGTGATCCCCTGCACCCAGACGCTGCCGCCGGTGTCGGTGCGGCCGGCGAGCTTTTCCTCCTGGCCAGGACACACGTCCTGCGCGAGCAACTGATTCGGGGCCTGGGCGATCCCGCCCAGCCAGAAGGCGGCGTAGCCACCCCGCACCGAAAGCCAGTCGTAGATGTCGTACACGGCCGTCAGGCCGACCTCGCCCACGAAGGCGGCCTGCCCGATCGTGGAACTCACGCCGAGCGCCGTGGGCGGCAGCGTGGCCGTGGTGGTGCGCACCGACGTCTGCACGGCGTTGTTGTAGTAGACGCCGGCCTTGCCGAGCCCCTCGATCCGGAACGGACCGCCCAGTCCATAGAGGATCGAATCGGCGCCGGCCTGCCAGCCGTAGAGATCGTTGAACGTCGACGTCTGGTAGCCGTCGAGGATGAGGCCGTCGGCGAAGCTCGTGCCGATCCCGATCGCCTCGCGCCACTCGACCCAGCGGAACCCCGTCAGCCACTGCCAGCCGCCGTCGGTCGGAAATCGGCGATTGATCTCGAAGCTCTGCAGGGCGCTCGACATGTTTGCCGCCACGTTGTTCGCCGGAATGTCGCTGGGGCAGCAATAGATGCCGTGCGACGTCTGGAAGTAGCCGTCGACGCTGCTCGGCAGCTCGCGCACCGCCTCGAACGTCTGCACGCGGAGGTAGTTGAACTCGATCGCGCCGTCGTCGCCCGTGTGGCGGAAGAGCGTGAGCCGCGGGCCGGCGGCCAGACCGCTGCCGAGTTGGTTGGCATCGAGCGCGGTCGCGCCGGATGCATTCTCGAAGAGCACGAGCCCCTGCGGCGACTGCCGCCAGAGCAGGAGCGCCTCGGCCCGGCCCGACCAGAGCGGGTCGACGCCGAGTGGATCGAGCACGTGCGGCACGCGGCAGCAGTCGGGCGGGCAGGAGGCCGATGGGCAGTCTGCAGCACTCACCAGCATCCCGTCGAAGACGAGCGGTTCGAGAGCGACGTCGTCGGCCTGCACCCGGCGCACGAACCCGAGCGCCACCAGGACTGCAATGGTCACGGCCACCAGCCACTCCCAGCCGTCCCAGTGCCCCGCAGCCTGCCCCCGTAACGCTCGTTCCATGCCCCACGCTTCCTTTGCATTCGAGGCCGTGCCGCCTGCTTTTTTGAGGCCACACGGCGATTCCGGGAAGGACCGCCAGCACGCACCAGCACCACAACCCTACCCCTCTTTAGTGGGGTATCGGACTGCCAGGGGCGGGCGTGAACTTTTTTCGTCGCAGCCCCGACAGACGGCCTCGAAGGGGTCCGGACCGCGCCACAACGAAGACGGCCGGCGAGCGGGGATTTCCCCGCACCGCCGGCCGTTCGATCTGCCGAACGCCTTCGGCAACCGACTGGGAACCTGCGTCAATGTCGTGGTCGGCTCACTTGCGCTTGCGGTCGCGCACGCTCGGCACGGCGGCGAGTGTGAACACGAGCACTTCCTCGCCGGTGGCCGTGCTGATGTCGTGATGCACGCTCACCGGCTGCGAACCCGTGACGTCGTAGACGAGCTTCTCGAGCATCGGCCGTCCCGTAAGCACGAGGTGGCTGCGAAGCTGCTTGAGCAATTCGGCGCCGCGACCGTTGCCGTTGCCGTTGCCGTGCGACTCGATGAGCCGTTGCTCGGCGGCCGTGAGCACGCCTTGGAGATGGACGAAGAGTTTGTTGTCGATGAGGTGCGTGTGGATGTCGCGCGGCCCGCGGCCCATGTACTCCTGCTGGAAACGCGAGATTACGTCGCAGACCGCGGCCTCGATTTCTCCCTGCGACTTCGCACCTCGCGTGTCATCCATCGACGATCTCCTTCCGCCGCACCGACCACCCCCACCAGGGTGGGGTCCTCATGGCGGTGAATTCGTCGCTGGCGGCGGCTGTTCGTGAACCTCGACACACCCGCCGGAAAATTTTCCTTGCGTTTCCCATCTTGCCCAATATAATCCTGCACGCCGAGGGGCAGTGGCGACCTGAAAAGCCACTGAAATTCGGCGAAAACATCGAATATCGGAAGACGAGTCGAGGGGCAGTCCGGCACACAGTCCGGGTGGTCCGTCGCAGCGTAAGCCGGCGCGAGAGAGTGCCTTCGGGCGTTCTCACACGCCGGCTTTTTTTGTTTTTGTCCGACCCCCGGGGCATCCGCCCGCAGGAGTCGGAACGAAACCGGCGACGAAGCAAACGCGAGCCATGCACGAACGCGGCGACACCATCCCTGCAGCGAGACTCCCCACGATGACGCACCTCCTTCCTGCGCGCGGCGGCACCGCGTGCGACCACGTGGCCCGTCGGGTAGCCCGGGCGATCGGCGGCTTCGAACACACCCTGCTGGGCCGCGTGCCCCGCAGCGTAACCGTCGTCGCGACGCCAGATCGGCTCGTGGTGACGCTCCACGAGGCATTCTCACCGCTCGAGCGGCGCCTGGCCGCCGACTCGGGCGGATGCTGCCGCATCGACGATTTCCACCACGACGTCTTCGAGTCGTCCCGCGACTCGCTCATGCACCATGTCCGACGGTCCACGGGTGTGGAACTCGACGCCGGCCTGGTGCACGTCGATGCCGCCACCGGCAGCATCCTCAAGACGTTCACGACCGAATCATCCGTGGAGCTCGTGCTCCTCGGCCAGGCGTTGCCGGCACTCGGTGTGCCGGTGAACGCCCATCTGCACGCCAATGGAGCGGCCGGCATTGGAGCCGGTCGCAGCTGAGCAGTTCTCCGGAGGGACCCACAACCATGAAGAGGTGACCCATGTTGGTGCTGACGAGAAAGAACCGCGAGAGTGTCGTGATCGGGAGGTCGGAAGACCTCGAAGTGATGCTCGAGATCACGATTCTCGAAATCGAGGGAGGCCGCGTGCGCCTCGGCTTCGAGGCCGACACGAAGATGCCGATCCACCGCCGCGAGGTGTGGGACCGCATCTGTAACGGCGATGGCAACGGCAACGGTAATGGCGCCGCCCAGCGGGCCGGGACCGGGCTGGAAGCCGGCCCCCGGGTGACGTGAGCGGGGAAACGACCATGAAATCTCAAGGCGAAATCGAGGCGGCTGTCTGCGACGGCATCTCGAGATTCCAGCAGGAGTTCATCGGTCGCGGCCCCAAGGACATTCATTCGCACCTGATCGGCACGCTGCTGGTGGTGCGTTTGCAGGGGGTCCTCACCCCGGCCGAACGCCAGCTGATCGCACCGCAGGAGACGCCAGGCAACGGCGATGGCAATGGGAATGGTAATGGGCACGAGAACGGCAATGGCCGTTCCCTGCTGAAGCAGGTGCGGTCGCACATGGTGTCCACCGGCCGCCCCCGCCTCGAGTCGATCGTGGAGGAGGCGGTGGGCGTGAAGCTCGTGAGCGTGCATCACGACATCTCGACGGTGACGGGCGAGGAGCTCCTCGTGTTCTCACTCGCCGAGACCCCCCTGTGCCGCCCGAAGAAGCAGAAGGCATGAGCAAGCATGTGGGGCGGGGCCCGACCCCGCCCCACATGCGCTCAGGCTTGGAAGACAGGCCTCAGCGTGCCATGGCGCAGCGCGCTCAATCCGGCTTCGGGCTCCCCGTATCCCGTCGCCGGACGTTCGCTACGGGCTGGCTGTCGCGCCGTCGCCACCGTCCCGGCGTCGGCTCCGGCTTACGGGAGCCGAGCAAAGCTCGGCTCCCCACACGAACGGCAGGGCCGGAGGCCCGGTTGAACACCAGCGGGCGGAGGCCCGCCAAGCGAACAGCGGCACGATGCCGGGTGTT
>JBAXUY010000037.1:0-25658 GCA_037129475.1 Planctomycetia bacterium
CTCTGTCGCTACGGAGGAGGCTTCGGGCTCCCCGTGTCCCGGGAGCCGGCGTATGACGACAAGCGCAGCCATGGATGGCGCAGCGCCGTCGGCATCCGAGTGAGCGAAGGCCTGGAGGGCCTGAGTGAACGTCCGGCGACGGGATACGGGGAGCCCGAAGCCGGATTGGGCATGGGGATCCTGGATCACCACGAAATCGCCATCCGCCAGTCTTTTCCGCCACGGAAACCGGCATTGGCCGGCCGGCCCCGGGCGTCCTAGAGTCCCGGAGTGTTCGCCCGCATGTTCATCGCCGTGATGATCGTCTCCGCAGCGAGCGGCTGCGCGTCGCTCGGGAAGCCCGACTGGCTCGATCCGGGCCCGGCCGCAAACCAGCGCCGCAAGGCGGTGCGGTTCGACCCATATCTCCAGGACGACATCGCGCCGTCACAACTGCGGCTCTCGATCATGGACGGGTCGCGGCCGCGCGATTTTCTGGAGCCGGTGCCCGAGGTGAAGCGGGCCCGCTGGTGGTCGCCGACGCAGTGACTCGGCTCCCCGGCCGAATCTCGCACGGCCTTCATCGCCCGACCGGCGCGCTGCGTGTATGATCGGGGCTTCGATGACCGCCGCTCGCGGGCTCGAAGACTTCGTCCGCGCCTCCAGGATTTTCGCCCGTGCCCACCCCCGGCCCCTCCGACAAGCCGTCTCGCATCACATCGCGGCGCCGTCCGCGGCCTGCGCCGCCAGCCCCCTCGCGCGGCGCCGTGCCGGGCCGTTTTCGGCCGGCTGACGACGGGCTCGAACGGCTCCAAAAAGTACTCGCGGCCGCCGGCCTCGGGAGCCGACGGGCCTGCGAGGAACTCATCACCACAGGGCGGGTCGAGGTCGATCGGAAGGTCGTCTCGCAACTCGGCACGCGGATCGATCCACGGCGTCAGGAGATCCGTGTCGACGGCGAGCGGCTGCCCGACCCCAAACGGGTCGTGTTCATGCTCCACAAGCCGGTCGGCGTGGTCACGACCAACTACGATCCGTCCGGCCGGCCCCGCGTCGTCGATCTCGTGCCGGGCGACCAGCGGCTGTTCGCGATCGGCCGGCTCGATCGAATGAGCGAGGGGCTGATCCTCGTCACGAACGACGGTGAACTCGCCAACCTGCTCGCTCATCCCAGGTATGGCGTCGAAAAGAAGTATCTCGTGCAGGTGGCAGGCGTGCCGTCGACCGAGACGCTCGACAAGCTCCGCAAGGGCATCAAGCTTGCAGAGGGCACGGCACGGGCCCAGCACGTGACGCTCAAATCGCAGCACAAGCAAAGCGCGGTGCTCGAGATGGTGCTCGACGAGGGCAAGAATCGCGAGATTCGCCGGATGCTCGCACAACTGGGCCACAAGGTTCACCAGTTGAAGCGGGTGGCCGTGGGCGCACTGTCGCTCGGTGGCCTCCTCCCGGGACAGCATCGGCTGCTCGCCTGGAGCGAGATCGACGCCCTGCGGCGCGACGCGCTGGCCCACGTCGGTTCGGCCCGCCCCTCGAGCCACGAGGGACGCGAACGGCGGCGGCCGCCTGCAGGCCGACCGGGTCGGTTCGATCGCCACGAAGGCGGAGGCGACAGGCCTGGCAAGCCTCCGCGGCGGCGGCCTGACGGCCGCGACGAGGAACGCGGCAGCCGGCCACCGCGGCCCGCGCCCCGGCCCCGTAAGCGGCCGGGCAAGGCCTCGTCGTGGAGAAAGCCGCGCGGCTGACGTTGTTCGCGAGACCGCCCATGACCACGATTCCTCCTCTCGCCGTGCCGACGGCATGCAGCACCGGGTTCGCCGACGAGGCCGAGTACCTCACGGCCCGCGTGGTGTTCAATCGCCAGATCGCCGACAGGACGTTTCGCATTCGCCTGGAGTGTCCTGCGCTCGCGGCGGCGGCCCTGCCCGGGCAGTTTGCCATGCTTCGCCTGCCGGACCGACACGACCCGCTGCTCGGCCGGCCGCTGGCCTTCTACGACACGTTTCGAAACGCCGCCGACGAGACTCCGGAGGGTGCCCCGACGGACCGCCACTGCGCCGACTTCGTGTACCTCGTGCACGGCAAGTTCACGACCGCGCTCCAGCATGTCGGGCCGGGTGACGAGATCGTCGTCTGGGGTCCGCTGGGCAACGGGTTCACAGCCGTCCCGAGCGTGGACCACCTCGTGCTCGTGGCCGGGGGCATCGGACAGACGGCCCTTCTGACTCTTGGCCGACAGCGACTGGGCCGGGCGGCCTACGGCCCGGCCAGTCCCCGCGAGACTGCGCGGCGGGTGACGCTCTGCTGGGGCGCCCGCACGGCGGCGATGTTCGGCGACGTGGGCGACTTCCACGCCGCGGGCATCGACGTGCATCTGGCAACGCTCGACGGCTCCACGGGCCGACGCGGGACCGTCATCGACCTGCTCGACCATCTGGCGGCTGCAGGCGATCTGCGCACCTCCGCCAACGGGGTCCACGTCGCCTGCTGTGGGCCGGATGGAATGATGGCGGCCGTCGCGCGGTGGACGGCCGACCGGGCGATCGGCTGCCATGTCTCGCTCGAGGCACCGATGGCCTGCGGCATCGGCATCTGCTTCACGTGCGTCGCCCGTGTCCGCGACGGGCAGGGTGAGGCCTGGGACTACCGCCGCACCTGCGTCGAAGGGCCGGTGTTCGACGCGACACGGATCGTCTGGGAGGCGTGAGCCCCCCGTGGCTCGTCAGGCCTTGGTCTTGGCCTTCGGTGCGGCTGCCGCACCGCCCGACATGGCGCCGCGCACACGGGCCGACAGCCGCGACTTGATTCGCGCGGCACGGTTGGGATGAATCGTCCGCTTGGCCGCGGCACGGTCGGCCTTCTGGGCCACGAGCTTGAAGTGCTCGCGGGCCGTAGCGACGTCGCCGCTCGTCAGGGCCTGGAGCACCTTTTTCATCTCCGACTTGATCTCCGACTTGATCGCGCGGTTCCGTTCACGGGCACGGAGATTCTGACGGAGTCGCTTCTTGGCACTGACCGAATGGGGCATTCCAGATCCTCGGCTGTAAAAAACGGTGAACGGCGGGGTGAATCAGGCGGCGGGGGAGGCCCGAGGCCTCACCCGCCCGGACTGTTATCTTTCGGCGGGGCCAACTTGTCCAGACGCTGGGCCACATCGCGGTATCCGAAGTCGAGTCCGGCCAGGGTGCCCAGGTATTTCTGGGCGGAATCCTTGTCGTCCAGCCCGGCCGCCAGCACCCCCGCGCGGTAGAGCGCCCGCTTCCGCAATTCCATCTCCCGATCGGTGAGCGATTCGACGGCGGTCACGTAGTTCCGCATGGCGAGCTGGTATTGCTTGATCTTTTGGAAGCACTCGCCGAGTTCGAGCGAGACGGCCCCCTTGCGGCGCGGATCCTGGAGCACGTCCTGGAAGTGCCGGATCGCCTCCACGTGGTTGCCGGCCGCCTTCAACCGCATCGCCAGTTCGTAGCGCCACGTGAGGTTTTCTGGATACCGGGCGCTGCGGGCGGAATAGATCTCCACCTCGTGCTTGACCTGGGCCGCCTTGAGCCGCTCGAGCGTCTCGCGGTTGGCCGACGTGTCCTCCGCCTGAAGCCGCTGCTCCGCCACGTGCACGCGGTGCCGGGCCCACCGCAGCTGCCGGTCCTCGAGATGCTCGCGCACCTTGAGGTCGTTGCCCGACGCGGCGAGGGCCTTCACGAGCACCGCCTCCGCCTCCTCGACGCCGCTGTCCCGCTCCAACAAATCGGCGAGTTCGAGGTAAGGCTCGATCTCGGACGGCTTTTCCTGGATCGCCTGCTTGAGCGCCGCGATGCGGTCGACGGGCGCGGCCGTCTGTTGGCCGGGCGCCGCGGCCTTCGCGCCGGCCACCGTGCTTCGACCCGTCATGCCGTGGCCGGCGACGATCGTCTTCTCCACCTGGAGACGGGCGATCTCGCGCTGTGCCTCGTCGGCGAGCGCCTTGACGTTCGACACCCTCACCCAGCACGCGATCGCCTGGTCGAACTCACCGTGGTTCGCCAGAAACCGGGCACACTGCCGGTTGACCTCGGGGTCGGCCGGGGCGGTGTCGAGCGCGCTCTTGAGATACACGCGCTGGGCGTCGTGCAATTGAAGCTGTCCGCACGCATCCGCCATGGCCAGATGCACCGCGTGGTCCGACGGAGCCGCCTTGAGGATCTCGACGCCCTGCCTGATCACGTCGCGCCATTGGGCTTTGTCGGCGAACTTCTTCAGGCCGCCCGCCTTCGAGATCGGCCACAGACCGGAAAGCCCTCCCGCTTTTTTCGCCCCGTACTTCTTCTTGAGCACCGCCAACAGGCTCTGCAGATAGACGGCGTTGCCGGGATCACCGAGCACGCACTGCGAAAACATCTCGATCGCGTAATCGAGATTCGTGGCGGCGTTCTGGTTTCCCCGCTGGAAGCACTGCGAAAGCCGCGACCGTTCGGCGGGGGAGAGCTGGGCCGTCGTGAGCGACATGGCCGTGACCCCCGAGGTGGACGCGACCGCTGGAGTCTCGTTCGGCATGGCGGATGACCACGGCGGGGCACGCGGGGCGGGGATTGGCCCGGGTATGATGGAGGGACAAGCGAGCCCCATGAGTGTAGTGCCCGTGCTCCCGCCCACAAACACCGTGTCCGACGCCCCGGCAGTGGCGACCGTCTCCGATCCGGGACGGGTGATCTTCGTCGGAGCCGGCCCGGGCGATCCCGGCCTGCTCACGCTGCGCGCCGTGGAATGCCTCCGCCTTGCCGACGTCGTCGTGCACGACGTGCTCGTGCCGGCCGCTGTGCTGGATGCCGCCGGCACGCGTGCGGAGCGAATCCCCGTCGCCCGCGCGGCGACCGGCGATGAGGATCCCGGTATCGCCATCGGACGGCTGCTCGTCGATCTCGTGCGGAGGCACCGCCTGGTCGTACGGCTCAAGGGAGGAGATCCCAGCGTGTTCGCCCGACTGGCGGAGGAGCAGCAGCCGCTTCGCGAGGCCGCCATTCCCTGGGAGATCGTGCCCGGTGTCACCGCTGCTCTGGCGGCGGCGGCCGCCGCCGGCGTGCCGCTGACGAGCCGCACGGCGGCTTCGAGCGTGACCTTCCTCACCGGCCATGAAGCCTGTGCCAAGGAGGCGACGCTCGATTTCGCGGCCCTCGCGCGGCTCCCCGGCACGCTCGTCGTGTACATGGGCGTGGAGCAGGTCGCAACGTGGTCGCGCAGCCTGATGGCGGCCGGAAAATCGGGCGACACGCCGGTGACGATCGTCAGTCGCTGCTCGTGGCCCGATCAGCAAACGTGCGTCA
This sequence comes from Planctomycetia bacterium, assembly GCA_037129475.1. Taxonomy (GTDB): domain Bacteria; phylum Planctomycetota; class Planctomycetia; order Pirellulales; family UBA1268; genus RGVT01. The sequence continues at coordinate 5,277 of JBAXUY010000037.1, forward strand.
CGACGCTCGCCCGCTGTGGCTCCGAAACCGACCACTGCCGCTGGACGGCGCCAGCGATCGTGATCGTCGGTGCCGTCGCCGGGCAGCCGGTGGTCGAGCCGTGCGCCCCCACCCACGCGCTCGCCGGCCGCACGATCCTCGTCACGCGTCCGGCAGGGCAGGGGGCCGACCTGGCAGCACTGATCGCGCGGCACGGCGGGGCGGCTGTTCACCTGCCGGTGATCCGCATCGGGCCGCCCGACTCGTGGGAGCCCCTCGATCACGCGATCGACGCGGCGGACACGTTCGACTGGATCGTGTTCGCGAGCGCCAACGGCGTGCGGGCGTGGTGCGAGCGGCTTCGGGGCGCAGGCCGCGACGTCCGGCATCTGGGCACCGCGCGAATCGCGGCGATCGGTCCGGCCACGGCGCGAGAGGCGGCATTGCACGGCATCCAGTGCGACCTCGTGCCCGACGAGCATCGCTCCGAGGGCATCGTGACGACGCTCGGCGGAGAGGCCCGGCACGGCAGATTCCTGCTCGTCCGCGCCAACCGTGGCCGCGACGTGATGCGGCACGGCCTCGAGGCACTCGGGCACCACGTGACCGAGGTCGCCGCCTACGCAAGCCACACGGCCGATCCGATCGATCCGGAAACGCTCGCCACGCTCACAGGCGAGGTCGACTGGATCACGATCACCAGCTCGTTCATCGCCGAATCAGCCGGCCGGCTGTTCGGCAACCGCCTCCAAGCTTGGAAGGTGGCGAGCATCAGCCCCGTCACGACGGCGGCACTCGCCGCCGCGGGTGTGACACCCACGGTGGAGGCGGACCGGCCGACGGGCGAAGGACTCGTCGAGGCGATCACGCGGTGGGAGGCGACGCACCGCGACCTTGCGCCCTCCGCAGGGTCGGCAGAATCGGCCCGCACAGGGGCGCCGCAGGCCGGCGATCGGGTGGATTCGGGGACCGCGGCCCGCCGATAGCACAAAGGGTCGGCCGGGAATCGGGAGACCGATCAGGGATCGGGGGCGTTCAGCACATGCGGAGCGATCGTGGGCCGGCGACCGTCGTTGTCTGCTGCGGCGTGCCCTCCGGGGTTTCAAGCGGCGACTTCGCGGGCTGGGCGGAGATTGCCGCGCGGTCGCGGATGCCGGTCACGTGGGCAGCGCGGCCCGCAGACATGGCCGCGGTGGTGGACGTGCTCTCCCTGAAGACAGCGCCGTTCGAAGTGGCCCTGTCGCTCGACGCCGGCCAGCTGCAGTCGCGTCCGACGCTCCGCCGCGAGATCGCCACGGCCCGCGCGGTCGCCGGGACCGTGGAGTGCGTCGCCGTCGCGGGCACCCCGTCCCTCGAGCACCGCCCACTGCTGGTCGAGCAGGGCGTGCATACGATCGCGGTCGGCGGCTTCGATGCCGCGACCCGCAGCAACCGCCGTCCGCCTCCCGCTGGCTGGCCATGTCGCAGCGTGGTCTGGGGCCTGTGGGAAGTGCAGAGCGTTCGAGAGCCACCTCGTCCGGCGATCGGCCGACTCCTTCCCTGGGCCGTCGGGCCACGTGTCGAGCCGGGCACGCTGACGGTGGTGCACCTCGAGCCGGCAGCCGCCGGCTCTCGCTCGGAGCTCGCCAGATTCGAACGGCTGGCAGCCTGGATCGCCCGCCAGGCTGGCAGGGTGCACGCGGCCCGCCTGTCCGACCTCCCCGACCTGCTCCGGGCGGCGGGACAGCAGGATGCCGCCTCCGTGCTCCGGCAGGCCGCGTGAGCCCGGGTCACGCCCGCGCCTTCTCGAGCAGCGTCCAACTGAGATAGGCGAGAATGACGCTGGCCACCACGAAGCACACGTCGAGGCCGATGCTCACCCGCCGAAACGGAAATCCTGCCGCCAGATCGGCCAGGAACAGGATTCCGATCAGGCCGGACAGGATCAGCCCCAGGAGTGGCATGGCCTTCGACACCGCCGGTCCTCTGCGTTTCGTACCTGAAATGCACCCAATTCAACTGCGGATACCATAATCGACGTTTCGAGCCGCGCCACCCGCGCGTTTTTTTCTCCTCCACCTCCCACGGCCCACACCCCGGCCCGACGGACCACACCGCCTCCCCCGACCAGCGAACCAACCCGTGCCTCAAACCGCCCGTACCGCCGTCTACACCGGCTCGTTCGACCCGATCACGCTCGGTCACCTCGACGTCATCGGCAGGGCCAGCCGCATCTTCGACTCGCTGATCGTCGGCGTGGGCATCAACCCCGACAAGCAGCCGATGTTCTCGCTCGAAGAACGCGTCGGCCTCGTCCGGGCCTCCGTCGCCCCCCTCGCCAACGTACGGGTGGAGCTCTTCAGCGGCCTGTCCGTGGCCTTCGTGAAGGCCCAGGGTGCCCACGTCCTTCTCCGCGGCGTGCGATCGCTCACCGACATCGAATCCGAGTTCACGATGACGCTCGCCAACCGGAAGCTCGACGCCTCGGTCGAGACGGTGTTCCTGATGGCCGACGCGCAGTACTCCCACATCTCGTCGTCGCTTTTGAAGCAGATCACGCCGCTGGCCGACGACGAAGCCCTGCTGAAATTCGTCCCGGAGCCCGTCGTGAAAGCCCTGCGGTCGAAGCTGGCCTGACCCCGGCTCGGGGCGACAGAGCTCCAGCTCTGTCGATCGACAGGCCTGGAGGCCTGTCGCTACAGCGACGAGAACTTCCGGCGGAGGCGGGCAGAGGCTCGCCAAGCAAAGATTGTCACGATGCCGATACTTTGATTGAAGCGGGAGGTGAGGGGCTGCCCATGCTCCGTGAGCCGGCGTATGTGACCAGCGCAGCCATGGATGGCGCAGCGCAGGCACATCCGAGTGAGCGGAGGGCAGGATGCCCGCAGCGAACGTCCGGCGATGGAGCGTGGGCAGCCCCGAGCCGGTGCGTGAAGTTAGTTCACGCTCGCGCGCGAGCCCTCGCCGCCCTCGAAGTGCTGGCGGAGGTAGCGGGCCCGCTCGATGTTGCGGTCGTTGATGTCGAGCTCGACGCCGCGGAGCTTCTGGAGGTGGGCCGGCTGGGTGCGCACGAGCAGGGAGTTGATGTCGGCGATCTTGACGTCGCCGATCAGCCCGAGGAGCACCCCCATGCGGACGCGCGAGAGGAGCTGCATCGTCTCCTCGGCGCTGATCGTCTGGGCGGTCCGCAGGATGCCGTACGCGCGACTCACCTGGTCGTGCACGTTTTGCTGCGTTTCACGCACGAGGAACTCGCGGGCCCGCCGTTCGTAGTCGATGAGCACGGGCACGACGTCGCCCACCTGCTCGACGAGCTCCTCTTCGGTGCGGCCGAGCGTGGTCTGATTGGAGATCTGGTAGAAGTCGCCCATCGCCTGGGAGCCCTCGCCGTAGAGGCCCCGCACGGCCAGCGAAATCTTGTGAAGGCTGCGGAAGACCTTGTCGATCTGCCGCGTGATGACGAGGGCCGGGAGGTGGAGCATGACGCTCACCCGGATGCCGGTGCCGACGTTGGTCGGGCAGGCTGTGAGGTAGCCGAACCGGGGGTGGAAGGCGTAGGGCACGACCTTCTCGATCTGGTCGTCCACGGCCCGGATCTGATCCCAGACACCCTTGAGATCGAGGCCGCTGTGCATGCACTGGATCCGGAGGTGGTCCTCTTCGTTGATCATGAGGCTCACCTGCTCCATGCGGTCGATCGCCACGCCGCGGGCGCCTTGCGCCTCGGCATGCTCGCGGCTTATCAGCTGCCGCTCGACGAGGAACTGACGGTCGATCTCCTCGAGCCGCCCGACGTCGATGTATTCGAGTTCCTGGCCGACGGGGCTGGCAGCGATCCGCTCCCTGAGGAACCGCTCCACGTCCGCTCGGTCCTGCTCCGAGGCCCGGCTCACGAACGGGTAGTGGGCGACGTTTCGTGCCAGACGCACGCGGCTGCTCATGACGATGTCCGACTCCGGGCCGGTGCCGCGCAGCCATTCACCGATCGACTGGGTCAACGCCTCGAGTTTCATGCTGTTCCCTTGGGAGCGTCACCGTCGTCAAGCCATCGATCCTCGATGGCCCGGATCGCGTCGCGCTGTTCCTTCGCCTTTTCGTAATCCTCGCAGGCGATCGATTCCTTCATCTGCTTGCGCAGACCGATCACGGCGGTGAGGTCCTCCGTGCCTTCGGGAAGTCCCGCCCGTGTCCGCGACGGCCGCCGCCCCGTGTGCTCGGTGGCGCCATGAATGTTCGCGATCAGCGGTTCGAGTTCCTTCTCGAACTGCACGTAATCGTGCGGGCAGCCCAGGCGTCCCTGGTTGCGAAACTCGAAGAACGTGATGCCGCACATGCTGCATGCCCGCTGATCGAGCAGGGCGAGTTCGTCGGCGGTCTGCCCCACGCCGAGCGGGCCGGCCAGCGCTCCGCCCGAAGGCTTGCCCTCCTCCTCGTCGTCGGCGGACGCTTCGGCGGCGGACTCCGACTGATTGAGGTACGTCCGGGCGTGATCCTCGCACAAGTGCAGTTCGCGGACGGCACCGGTCTCCAGTTCCGTGATGTGGAACACGGCCTGTTTGTCGCAATGCTGGCACTTCATCGTCGGACTCGTGACGCCGGCGTGGAACAGGGCGGCCGTGAGCCCCGACCGAACGGGGCCCACCGGTCCGGTGAATCATAGCAGCCCGCCCGGACGGCGACGTGCCGTTCAGCCTCGTATGCGTTCCGGTGAGCCGATCACGGCGGCATTATTGTTGCCTCGCACGGCGCCGGATACGCTCTCGTGACCGGCCACGTCTCCTGGCCGGCGTGGCCCGCGAGTCAGCGTTCGCCGATGACGCACCTTCCCGACGCCGAGCGGTTCGCCCACCTGTCCCGATCCGGGCGGTACGTGCCGGTCTACCGCCGTCTGTTCGCCGACGCGCTCACGCCGCTCTCCGCATTCGCCCGGATCGATGCCGGGGCCTGCGGATGCCTGTTCGAAAGTGTCGTGGGGGGGGAGAAGGTGGGCCGATACAGTTTCCTCGGCGCCGATCCCTTCATGGTTCTCGAAGCCCGCGGGACGACGGTGACGATCACGCGAGACGGCGCGACGGAATCCGTGGACAGCGCCGATCCGGTCGAGGAGTTACGCCGGCGGATGGAGGAATTCCGTCCGGTGCGGCTGCCCGAACTGCCGCCGTTCACCAGTGGCGTCGTGGGTTATGCGGCCTACGACTCGATTCGCTACGCCGAACACCTGCCCGACGCTCCGCCGGACGACCTGCGACTGCCCGACATCAGCTTCGCGTTCTACGACCGGCTCCTCGTCTTCGACAACGTCACGAAGTCGCTCGACGTGGTCGTGCTCGCCCGCATCGACGACCCGTCGCCGGCTGGCGTCGCTCGGGCCCGGGCGGACGCCTGTCGCCGCATCGATGCCACCATCGCACAGTTGTCGCAGCCGCACGACTGGCCGCATCCCGCCGACATCGGCCCGCGCCGTGAGCCGCGCTGCCTCGCCGACGGCACCGCGTCTTCGACGTTTCCACCCGAGGCGTTCACCGCGGCCGTCGAACGTGCAATCGAATACATCCGGGCCGGCGACGTGTTCCAGGTGGTGCTCAGCCGGCGGCTCGACATCCCGTTCACGGGGCCGCCGCTCGAACTCTACCGGACGCTCCGGGTGGTCAACCCGAGCCCGTTCATGTTTTTCCTGCGCACGCCCACCGTCACGCTCGTGGGCAGCTCGCCCGAGATCATGGTGCGGGTGATCGACGACGAGATCACCGTGCGGCCGCTCGCCGGCACACGGCCGCGGGGCGCGACACCCGAGGAAGACCGCCTGCTCGCCGAAGGGTTGCTCGCCGATCCCAAGGAGCGGGCCGAGCACGTGATGCTGATCGACCTCGGCCGCAACGACGTCGGCCGCGTGGCGCAGATCGGCTCCGTGCTGTTGAGCGACGTGATGTCGATCGAGCGCTACAGCCACGTCATGCACCTCACGAGCAACGTGACGGGGAGACTCGCGCCGGGAATGACCGCCTTCGACGCCCTCCGGGCCTGCCTCCCGGCGGGCACGGTTTCGGGGGCCCCGAAGATCCGGGCCATGGAGATCATCGACGAGCTCGAACCGGTGCGTCGCGGTCCCTACGCCGGGGCCGTCGGCTACATCGACTTCGGCGGGGCCATGGACACGTGCATCGCCCTGCGGACCATCGTCGTGGCCGGAGGCAGGGCCCACGTGCAGTCAGGCGCGGGCATCGTGGCCGACAGCGTACCCGCCAGCGAGCTCCAGGAAACGATCAACAAGGCCAAGGGGCTGCTCGTGTCGATCGAGATGACGACCGACCGGCTCACTCGCACACCGCCCGGGCCATGATCCTCTTCCGCAACGCGACGCTCGCGCTCGGCGACCGGCCGGTGGTGGAGGGCGTGTCGTTCGAGGCGCTGGCTGGACGGTCCGTCGCCGTCATCGGCCGCACGGGTGCAGGGAAAACGTCGCTCCTCGCCGCAGCCGCGACCGCCCTCCCGCTCGATGCCGGCGACATCACGGTGCACGGTCATTCGGTGCGGCGGGAGGCCGCCGCCGTGCGGCGGCTCGTGGGATACGTGCCGGCCCGTCCGCCGGCGTGGCCACCGTGCCGCATCGCGGAGTTCCTGGAACTGGCCGCGTCGTCTGCCGGCCTCCAGGGCAAGCCGCTGCGCACCGCGGTGGCCAAGGCGCTCGATCTCGCCGGCCTCGCAGGACGCGCGACGGACCCGATCGATGTGCTCCCCGACGGCAGCGGCCGCCGGCTGCTCCTGGCCCGGGCGCTGCTCCACGACCCGCAGGTGATCCTGCTCGACGATCCGTTCAACGCCCTCGATCCGGCCGATCGCGCCGGCGTGGAGGCCCTCGTGAGCGACGCCCATCTCATGGGCCGCACGGTGCTCGCAGCGATCGACGACGCCGTCGTGCCGCCGTGCTTCACAGACCTGGTGGTGCTGCAGGCGGGCCGGGTCGCGACGACCGGCAGCTGTGCGATCGAGACATTTGCCGCCGGCAGACGGTTCACGTTTCGGATCACATGCCGAGGCCGGGCGGACGACGCTGCAGCCGTGATGCACGGGCTCGCCGACGACGCCCGGGCGGTCGATCTCGACCATGCCGAGGCCACCATCGATCCGGGAGTCACCCCGGCCGCCAGGCTCGTGGCCACTGTCGTCGCGGCTGGCATCCCGATCGATGCCGCTGGGTTTCATCCTGCATGGACGGCGCAGTTGCTCGAATGACGTCCTCCGTGCGCTCGGGGCTGCCTGCGCTGCACCATCCATGGCTTCGCTGGTCAGCGACGCCGGCTCACGGAGCATGGGCAGCCCCTTGCGTTGTCATCCGAGACGCGTGTTTATGCGGCGTCACCCCAGGCGCGGCGGACCTCGGCGAGACCCTCGGCGCAGAGGTCGTAGTCGCGGCTCAACCGTGCGAACAGCTCGCGTTCCTCGGCCGCGTCGTCGGGCTCGAGCACGCTCACGAGCCAGTAGGCCTGCTTGCCGGCCGCGCGGAAATCGACGACGGGTCCGCTTCGGACCGAGCCGCTCAGTCGTTCGACCGCCTCGGGGTAGAGGCCTGTCCAGAAGAGCGTGTAGTCGCCGATGTGGCGGTATTCGGCGAGGGCCTCGTCGGGAGCATGATCGCGGGCCGCGACGAGCATCGTCGTCACGTCGGCACCCCCGGCGGGTCCGGCCGGCGGGGTCACGAGCGCCTCGTGCCGGAGAAACCGCACGAGGAGCAGGGCGACGTAGTCCACCAGCGGCGGGTCGACGACCCCCAGCCTGGCGTGGAAGGCGTATTCCGTCAGGCCCCGGAAGAAGCGGTCGATGTCGGACGGTTCACGCGCGGAAAACATGACGGCCTCGCACTGATGAAGGTGCGGCAGCGAACGTTTCTACGCGTCGTTATAGTCTGTGGTTCCCTCCCGATACCATTGGGGATTCGGGGCCTTGGACGCAATCCTCTGCGGGACGGCTCGTGCCGCAGGAGGAGGACAGGCTTCAGCCTGTCAGGCCTTCGAGGCCGGCTTTCTCGTGGTTCACGGCGTGCGCGAAGGTCGGGGTTGCCCGTGTCCTCTCGCTGGACGTTCACTGCGGCCCTCCAGGCCTCCGTTCACTGCGTGTCCGCTGCGCTTCGGCATCCATGCCGACGCTTGCTTCCACAGCCCGCTCGAGGACACGGGCAACCCTCCCGTCAACCCATCGCGGAGGCCAGCGGTGCGATGAACCGGCCGACGCCGTCAAGCAACTGTTCCCGCGGCTGATTCGCGAGCTCGGCCACCTGCCGCACGAGCGCGGAGCCGACGATCACGCCGTCGGCGACGGCGGCCACCGCCCGGGCCTGGTCGGGCCCCGCGATGCCGAACCCGACGACGATCGGCACGTCGGTCTGCGTGCGAAGCCACGTGACCCGGTCAATGAGCCCCGGCGGCAGGTCCGTACGGGCCCCGGTCACTCCGGCCACCGACACGCAGTAGAGGAAGCCGGTCGATTTGCGGGCGATCTGCGCGGCGCGGTCGGGGGGCGTGGTCGGCGTGACGAGCCGCACGAGCGCGAGACCGGCGGCGCGGCAGGCGGCGTCGAGATCGTCGCTTTCCTCGAGCGGCAGGTCGGGCACGACGAGCCCGGCCAGGCCGGCGGCCACGGAGTCGCTCACGAACCGCGCGATGCCGCGGCGGAAGATGAGCGAGTAGCTCGCCATCGCGAGAATCGGCATCCGCGCGCGTGCCGACGCCTCCTTCGCGATGCCGAACACGGCCTCGAGCGTGATGCCCGCGGCCAGGGCGCGGGTGTACGACGACTGGATCACCGGACCGTCGGCGATCGGATCGCTGTAGGGCACGCCGAGTTCGCAGAGCGACGCGCCGGCGCGGTCGAGCGCCTCGAGCACCGCCACGCTCGTGGCCACGTCGGGATCGCCGGCCGTGACGAATGGCGCGAGCGCCTTGCGGCCCGCGGCCCGATTGGCCGCGAACACCGCTTCGAGCTTCTCGATGGGCCGTGCCTGCGGTGCGGCTGGAGCGGTGGTCGCGCTCATCGAGAACCCCCGCTGCCATCGGCGGCGAGGCCACGAAGCCGGGCGATCTCGGCGGCATCCTTGTCGCCGCGGCCAGACAGACAGACCACGAGGATCTCGCTGGGCGGCCGCCGGGCAGCCTCCTTGGCCGCCCAGGCGAGGGCGTGCGACGTCTCGAGCGCAGGCAGCACGCCTTCGCGGCGGGCGACCAGGTCGAATGCGTCGAGCGCATCGCCGTCGGTCACGCTCGTGTATTCCACCCGGCCGAGGTCGCGCCAGTAGCTGTGCTCCGGGCCCACGCCCGGATAGTCGAGGCCCGCCGACACGGAATGCACGTCGGACGTCTGGCCATCCAGATCCTGGAGCACGTAGCTGAGCGATCCGTGCAGAATCCCCGGGCTCCCGTAACTGAGGCTGGCCGCGTGGTCGCCCGGCTTGCCAGAGCGGCCGCCCGCCTCGACGCCCACGAGCCGCACCTCGCGGTGATCGACGAACGGATAGAACATGCCGGCCGCGTTGCTGCCGCCGCCGACGCAGGCCACGACGGTGTCGGGCAGCCGGCCGAACTGGCGGCGGCACTGCTCGACGGTCTCCCGGCCGATCACGCTCTGGAAGTCACGCACGATCCGCGGGAAGGGGTGCGGGCCGACGACCGAGCCGATGATGTAGTGGGTCGTCTCGACGGAGCCCATCCAGTCGCGCATCGCCTCGTTGATCGCGTCGCGGAGCGTGCGGGAGCCGCTCTCGACGGGCCGCACCTCGGCCCCCATGAACCGCATGTTGCGGACGTTGGGCGCCTGGCGGCGGACGTCCTCGGCTCCCATGTAGACGACACATTCGAGGCCGAACCGGGCACAGGCCGTGGCCGTGGCCACGCCGTGCTGACCGGCGCCGGTCTCGGCGATGATGCGCCGCTTGCCCATCCGGATCGCGAGCAGTCCCTGTCCGAGCGTGTTGTTGATCTTGTGGGCGCCGGTGTGGCTGAGATCTTCCCGCTTGAAGTAGATCTGGGCGCCGCCGGCGTATTCGGTGAGCCGCTTGGCGAAGAGCAGGGGGGTGGGGCGGCCGACGAAGGCGGAGAGCAGACCGTCGAGTTCGGCCTGAAACGTGGGGTCGGCCACCGCCAGGGCATACTCACGCTCGAGCTGGTCGAGGGCGGCGGAGAGCGTTTCGGGCACGTAGCGGCCGCCGAACCGCCCGAACCGGCCGAGGGCGTCGGGAACGCTGGAGAGCGCTGGGGCGGCTGGCATGGGCGAATCCTCGGCGGGGATCGTGCACGGGACGTTCACGAAGCGACTCCCGGATTGTAGCCTGACGGCTCGACGTCACCATCCAGCCCGCATGTCATGCCCGAACTCCCCGAGGTCGAGACGATGCGGCGCGGCATTGCTGCCGCGGTCGGGGCGCGGATCGTCGCGGCCGATTTTCCCCGCAGCCGGGTGCGGCCGCTCACGATTCAGCCCCGGCCCGCCGTGCTCGGACGCCGGCTCGTGGGCAGCACGATCTCGGCCGTGCTCCGGCGCGGCAAGCGGATCGTGCTCGAACTGGCTCCCGACGGAGCGAGCGATCCCTGCTGGCTCGCCATCGAGCCCCGCATGACGGGTCTCATGCTCGTCACCGATCCCCCGTCGCCGGAGCACGTGCGGCTCGTGCTGCACCTCGAGCGATCCCGCCGTGAAGTGCCGGCGCGGGTCCTGTTCTGGGATCGGCGCGGCCTGGGCACGATCCGGCTCCATGACCGCGCCGGGCTCGATGCCGCCTGCGGCCCCGAAAAACTCGGGCCCGACGGGCTGGAGGTGACGGGCGCCGATCTCACCGTCCGCCTGAAGAAGTCGCACCGCGCCGTGAAGGTGGCGCTGCTCGACCAGCGTGCGGTGGCCGGCATCGGCAACATCTACGCCGCCGAGATCCTGTTCCGCGTGGGCATCGACCCGCGGACGCCCTGCCGCCGGCTCGCGCGCGACACGTGGGACCGGATCGCCGCCGCGACCAGGCAGGTGCTCGCGGAGGCGGTGCGACTCGAGGGCTCTTCGATCGGCGACGAGACCTACCGCACGGCTGACAACCGGGCGGGCCGATTCCAACATGAGCACCGCGTGTACGGCCGCGAGCACGAGCCATGCTCCGCGTGCGGTGCGACCATCGTGCGCATCGTGCAGGCTCAGCGAGCCACGTTCTTGTGCCCAGAGTGCCAACCGCGACGACGTTCGACGCGGAAAATCCCGTGACGGCGGCTTGGGCAAGGGGGTCCCCCGGCTGTACCATACGCCGAGGACTTCAGCCGCGATTCGACGGCCCGGTCGCCCCCCGACGGAGTCTTCGCCATGCCGAACCCACATCGAACACTCACCCGACGACGTCTCCTTGCCGCGACCGCAGCGGCGACTCCCTTGCTCGATTTCCCGTCGCTGCGAGCCGTGCGCGGGGCGGAGCCGGTGGCGTCGGCCGAGACGCTCGCCCAATCGCTGCATGCGTCGCTCACGCCCGCCCAACGGGAGGCGATCTGCTTCCCGTGGGACTACCGGCACCCGAAGTTCGGCCTCCTGCGCACCCGCGTGGCGAACAACTGGAATGCGACCACGCCCGCGGTGAAGAGCGACTTCTTCACCGCCGATCAACAGCGGCTCGTCCGCGACATCTTCGAGCAACTCGTGTCCCCCGACTGGCTCGCCCGGTTCGACAAGCAGCTCGAGGACGACACCGGCGGCTTCGGCCACGATCAGTCGATCGCGCTCCTCGGCGCACCGGGGTCGGGGCAGTTTCAGTTTCTCCTCACGGGCCGCCACATGACGCTCCGCTGCGACGGCGATTCCGCCGAGCACGTCGCCTTCGGAGGGCCGATCTTCTACGGGCACGACGCCGGCAGTTTCAACGAGGAGAAGGACCACTCGGGGAACGTGTTCTGGCCGCAGGCCGTCGCCGCCAACGGCGTCTATCGGATGCTCGACGGTGGGCAGCGGAACCGGGCATTGGTGCCGAAGGCGCCGCGCGAGAACGCGATCGCGTTCCGGGGAGCCGATGGTCGCGAGGGGTTGCCGGTGCAGGACCTGACGGCCGACCAGCGGGCCGAACTGGATCGCGTGCTCGCGCTGTTGCTCGAGCCGTTCCGGACGTCCGACCGCGACGAGGCCCGACGCTGCCTCGCCGCGCAGGGCGGGCTCGACCACTGTCGACTGGCGTTCTACCGCGACGAAGACCTCGGCAACGACGGCGTCTGGGACAACTGGAGGCTCGAAGGCCCGGCCTTCGTGTGGCACTTCCGCGGCGCACCCCACGTGCACGTGTGGGTGAACATCGCCGACTCGCCCGCCGTTCCCACCAACGCCTGACCCGACCGCCTGCCGAATCCATGACCGACTGCGTGATCATCGGCGGCGGCGTGATCGGCCTGTCGATCGCCCGCGAACTCGCCGGCAGAGGGATGAGCGTCCATGTGCTCGCGCGTGAACGCGGCCGCACCACGGCCTCGTGGGCGGCTGCCGGTATTTTTCCGCCGGCACCGCCGCCCGTCGACGGTGTCACGTCGGCAGGCGACCGTCTCACGTCCTGGAGCGACGCGCTCCATCGCCGCTGGGCCGAGGAACTCCGCGAGGAGACCGGCATCGACACCGAGTTGCGGGCGTGCGGCGGCCTCCACCTGGCCGCGAGCGACGCGGGGCTGGAGCGGCTCGCGGCTGCCGCCGACGCATGGCGTGCACGGGGAGCGGGGTGCGACTGGCTGACCACCGCGGAGATCACGGACCACGAGCCGGCCCTTGCTCCGGCCGTGTCGACGGGCGGCGTCCGCGGCGGTGTGTTGCTCCCCGACGAGACGAGCCTGCGACCACCGCGACATCTCGAAGCGCTCGCCGCCAGCTGCCGGCACCGTGGCGTCACGATCTCCGGCGCCGATGTCCGCTCCGTCGAGGTCCACGCCGGCGTCGTCACGGGAGTCGTCACCACCTCCGGCGTGGTGCGCGGTGCCGCCACGTGCTTCGCCACGGGTGCCTGGTCGGGCGACATCGCCGCATCCGTCGGTCTGGCGATCGAGACGCGGCCGATCCGCGGCCAGATCGCGCTCCTGCGGCTGCCACGCCAGGTGCTCGGCCGCGTGGTCAACTTCGGCATCGACTACCTCGTGCCGCGCGACGACGGTCGGCTGCTCGTCGGCTCGACGATCGAGGATGCAGGGTTCGCCGCCACGACGACACCGGAGGCGGTGGACCGGCTGCTCGGCGTGGCCAGCCGATTGCTGGGGGATCGTGACGCCACCGTCGAACAGGCCTGGGCCGGACTGAGGCCCGGATCGATCGACGGCCTCCCCACGATCGGCCGCATTCCCGGCCTCGACAATGCGTTCATCGCGGCGGGCCATTTCCGGGCGGGGCTCCACCAATCCACGGGGACGGCCGTCGTGATGGCCGACCTCGTCACGGGAGCGCCGCCCTCCATCGATCCCGCGCCATTTTCACCAGGCAGGCGATCCGCCAACACCGCCGCTCCCGGCCCCGACTCGGTCGCCGCCTACCTCGCACGGGCCGCCGACGAGAATCCCTGACTCAGGCGGCCTGAAGGCTGAGCCGGCGATGCAGCGACTCGACATCGTCGGGCGTGAGCCGGTCCGTCGGTGCCGAGTCGGCCACGGCACGGACGAATTCAGCCAGGCGGACGACCTGGGCGGGGATGCCCGCGGCGATCTCGTGAATTGTGCGAACAAGCGCGTCGCGTTCGTCCTGGGTGCCGGTGGTCGCGACGAGCGACGCCACCGCCAGCCTCGACTCGGCGAGCGTGAAGGGGCCCAGCACGGCCCTGAGCATCACGGCCTGTTCGATCCGCTCGTCGCGAGCCACGAGGGTCAGCAACCGCCCTTCGCCGGCCAACACGAGCCCGCCCGATGGTGCACGACGCCGCCACGTATCGACGATCGCGGCGAGCTCGCCGGCCGTGACGAGATGCGCGTCGTCGACGAGCAGGATTCCTGCGCCGGACCTCGCATGCGGTGTCGCCTCCGGCACGCCGTCGCGGGCCGAGCAGCGCAGGCAGGGGCGGTCGTCGTGATCCCGGGCGGCCGCGATCTGCGAGAGCACGAGCGTCTTGCCGACGCCCCGCGGACCGCACACGATCGCCACACCGCCCGGCGACTCGAGCGCGTAGACGAGCCGGGCCACGGCGGCCTGCTGTGCGAGCGTCAGCGACATGGTGGACTCGACCTGCATGGGTGTCATGCCGACGCGGCTTCCGAGTCGTGCGGATCGCCGAACGTCACGACTTCCCCCAGAACATGGATGCCGAGAGCCGTGAGCGCGCGCTCGTGGGCCGGACAGGGCTGCCGTTCGGCACGGCGCACGAGCACGGCGGCGTGACAGCCGATCGCAGCCCGAGCCAGTCGGCCTCGGTGCAGGGGCCCGGGAGGGAACCAGACGCCCGCATCGACGAGTACGGGCCCGCCGGACTCGTCCGCATGAATCACCCCGGACGCAGGCGACCTGTCGCCAACGCGGCACGTCGCGATCCCACCCCGCGCGCACAGGACATGGACGAGGCCGTGCACGATCGTCGAGCAGCCCTCGCCCCGCGCGCGTCCCGCGACGGCGATGACACGATCTCCGGCCGCCCAGGCGGCCTCCACGCGCTCGGCGAGCCGTTCCCACTGCTCCGGGGAGGATGCCAGCAACCGACGCACGACGGGATCCTCCGGCGGCTGCGGCACCGTCGCTGCGACGATGCGAGCGGTGTCGACCAGCGCGACTGCTTCGGCGCCTTCCCGCGATGGCGTCGGCTCCGCCATGCGTTGCAGAAATGCCCGATCGATGAAGTCGAGGGTCATCGCGTCACCGCCTCTCCATCCACCGTATCCGCGTGCGCCATCACGGCGGACGTGCGCTCGTCCAGGCGTTGGCGCTCGATCCACCACACGGCGGCCCAGGTCGCCACCGCCACGATCGCCAGGAGCGTCACCGAACGCGACGGCGGGCGTGGCACCGAGCGCCGCGGCACCGGGGTCCTTCGGTGTGGCTGTGGATGGGGCTGCGGACGGGACTCCGGCTGGATGACCACGGGGGCCGCGCATGACGCGGAATCCCCGGTGGACGACGACGGAACGCCGAGCCGTATCGTGGGAAATGTGGCCAGAACTTCCATCGCGTCCATGCCGTGGTGGATCGGGGCTCCTCGCTCGCCGTCTCATCAGGTGCATCGACGGCCGAATTTCATCGGCTTGAAGATTCCCCCACCCGTTTTCGTAATATGCCCCAAGCCCCCAGTCGCCTATCATGAAGGACTTCTCGGCCCCGCCCGCGGGGCCCCTGGAACCCGGATGCCCCAGTTTTCGCCATGCCCCAACCGCCCCGCCCCTCGTCCGATGAAGCCCTTCGCAGACTCTTGGCCGACCGGATCGCGATCCTCGACGGTGCCATGGGCACGATGGTCCATCAGTTGGCCCTCGACGAGAAGGGCTTCCGTGGCGAGCGGTTCGCCGAGCATCACCGCGACCTGAAAAATTGCATCGACGTCCTGACGCTGACCCAGGGGGACGCGATCCGGGGCATCCATGCGGCGTATCTCGAGGCCGGCGCCGACATCGTCGAGACCAACACCTTCGGCGCCACGAGCGTGGCCCTGGCCGACTTCGGGCTCCAGCATCACACGCGGGAAATGAACCTTGTCGCTGCGTCGCTGGCGCGGGCCGCGGCCGACGCGGCCATGGCCAAGACTCCCGATCGGCCGCGATTCGTCGCGGGCTCGATCGGGCCGACCAACAAGCAGCTCTCGATCGCCGGCAACGTCGCCGATCCGGGTCATCGTGACGTCACGTTCGACCAGATGGTGGCCGCCTATCGCGAGCAGATCGAAGCGCTGATCGACGGCGGCGTCGATCTCCTGCTCGCCGAAACCGCGTTCGACACGCTCGTGCTCAAGGCCTGTCTCCATGCCATCGAGCAGGTGTTCTCCGACCTCGGCCGGACGCTGCCGGTGATGGCGTCGTTCACGATCTTCGAGGGGGGCCGCACCCTCTCGGCCCAGACCGTCGAGGCCTGCTGGACGAGCATTTCGCACATCGACCTGCTGTCCGCCGGCATCAACTGTGCACTCGGGCCGGAGAAGCTCCGCACGCACGTCGCAGACCTCTCCCGGATCACGCCCCGGCTCGTGAGCTGCTATCCCAACGCGGGTCTGCCGAACGCCCTCGGCGGCTTCGACGAGACGCCCGACATGATGGCCACGGTGCTGGAGCAGTTCGCCCAGGAGGGCTGGCTCAACATCGTGGGAGGCTGCTGCGGCACGACGCCGTCGCACATCAGGGCGATCGCCGACGTGATGCGGAACTACCCGCCTCGAAAGCCGGTCGATCCGCCGCGGCGTTCGCGGTACTCGGGCCTGGAGATGCTCGAACTGCGACCCGAGAGCAGTTTCACGATCGTCGGCGAGCGGACGAACGTCACGGGCTCGCGGGCCTTCGCCCGGCTCATCAAGGAGGAGCGGTACGAAGAGGCCCTCAGCGTCGCCCGGCAGCAGGTCGAGAACGGCGCCAACATCATCGACATCAACGTCGACGAGGGCATGCTCGACGGCGTGAAGGTGATGACGAAGTTTCTCACGCTCCTCTCCAGCGAGCCCGAGATCTCCCGCGTGCCGATCATGATCGACTCCTCGCGATTCGAGGTGCTCGAGGCGGGGCTCAAGTGCATCCAGGGCAAGGGGATCGTCAACTCGATCAGCCTCAAGGAAGGGGAGGAGAAGTTCCTCGAGCACGCGAGAATCGTCCGCAGCCACGGCGCAGCGGTCGTCGTGATGGCCTTCGACGAGGAAGGGCAGGCGACCGATGTCGAACGCCGCGTGGCGATCTGCAGGCGGGCCTACCGGCTGCTCACGGAACAGGCCGGCTTTCCGCCGGAAGACATCATCTTCGACCCCAACATTCTCACCGTCGCCACCGGCATCGAGGAACACAACCGCTACGCACTGAACTTCATCGAGGCCACCCGGCAGATCAAGCAGGCGATGCCCCTGGTGAAGGTGTCGGGGGGCGTGAGCAACATTTCGTTCTCCTTCCGCGGCAACGAGGTGGTCCGCGAGGCGATGCATTCCTGCTTCCTCTACCACGCCATCCAGGCGGGCATGGAGATGGGGATCGTCAACGCCGGGCAACTCGCGGTCTACCAGGAGATCGAGCCGGACCTCAGGGAGCGGATCGAGGACGTGCTCTTCGACCGGCGGCCCGACGCCACGGAGCGGCTCGTCGAATTCGCCGAGACGGTCAAGAAGCAGGAGGGGGGCGGGGCCGCCCAGGCCGACACGTGGCGGAGCCTCGACGTGGAGGCCCGGCTGGCGCACGCGCTCGTGAAGGGGATCGTCGACCACATCGACGAGGACGTGGAGGCGGCCCGGCAGCACTACGCGACCAGCCTCGAGATCATCGAGGGACCGCTGATGCGTGGCATGCAGACGGTCGGCGACCTCTTCGGCGAGGGCAAGATGTTCCTGCCGCAGGTCGTGAAGAGCGCCCGCGTGATGAAGAAGGCCGTGAATCACCTGCTCCCCTTCATGGAGGCCGAACGGAAGGCGTCGGGCTCCGCCCAGGCGAAGCGGGGCAAAGTGCTCATGGCCACCGTGAAGGGCGACGTCCACGACATCGGCAAGAACATCGTGGGTGTGGTGCTCGGCTGCAACAACTACGAGGTGGTCGACCTCGGCGTGATGGTGCCCTGTACGAAGATCATCGAAGAGGCGATTCGCAACGAGGTCGACATCGTTGGGCTTTCCGGCCTGATCACGCCGAGCCTCGACGAGATGGTGCAGGTGGCCCAGGAATTCGAGCACACGGGGCTGAAGGTGCCGCTCCTGATCGGCGGGGCCACGACGTCGGCCAGGCACACGGCCGTGAAGATCGCCCCCAAGTACTCCGGCGCCGTGGTGCACGTGAACGACGCCTCACGGGCCGCGGGCGTCGTGGAAAAGCTCCTGAGCCCGACCGCCCGCGAGGAGTTCGTGCGTGCCACCCGCGAGGCCCAGTCCCGCGACGTGGAAAACTTCCGCCGGCGGCAGGAAACGACGCTCGTTTCCTACGCGGCCGCGCGCGCGAAGCGCTGGACGACGGACTGGGCGACCACGACGATCGACGTGCCGGAGTTCCTCGGTGTGCGAACGCTCGCCAAGGTGCCGCTCGACGAACTGATTCCGTTCATCGACTGGTCGCCGTTCTTCCTTTCCTGGGAACTCAAGGGCAAATACCCGGCGATCTTCTCCGATGCGACCGTCGGGACCGAAGCCCGCAAACTCCACGACGACGCCCTGCGGATGCTCGACGAGGTCGTTCGTACCGACGCGCTCGTCGCGAAGGGCGCGTACGGCTTCTTCCCGGCCAACGCCTCCGGCGACGACATCATCCTCTACACCGACGACTCTCGAGCCAACGAACTGGGCCGAATCCACACGCTCCGCCAGCAGTGGGAGCGGAAGGGGCAGGACGTGTTCCACGCCCTCGCCGACTTCGTGGCCCCCGTGGAGAGCGGCCGCAGGGACTACCTCGGTGCCTTCGCCTGCACGGCCGGCCACGGCTGCGACGAACTCTGCCGGAAGTACGACCGCGACCACGACGACTACTCGTCGATCATGGCCAAGGCCGTGGCCGACCGGCTCGCGGAAGCGTTCGCCGAGTGGCTCCACGCGAAGGTTCGCCGCGAGTGGGGCTTCGGCAAGGCCGAGAGCCTGACCACCGATGACCTCATCGAGGAAAAATACCGTGGCATCCGCCCGGCCCCCGGTTATCCAGCCTGCCCCGACCACACCGAGAAGCGGTCGCTCTTCACCTTGCTGGATGCGGAGAAGGGAGCGGGAATGACGCTTACGGAAAGTTGCGCGATGCTGCCGGCCGCCAGCGTGAGCGGGCTCTACTTCGCCCACCCGGAAAGCCGATATTTTGCCGTGGATAGGATCACTCGGGAGCAGGTGGAGGCCTACGCGGCGCGGAAGGGCATGCCGGTGGCCGACATCGAACGCTGGCTGGCGCCCAATCTCGGCTACGACGTCTAACGACAGGCCGGGCGGGCCTTTCATGACGCCGTCCTGCCAAGGCAGGCGGGGGGAACGCCCGGGATGTCCGCGCCTACCTCGCCCGCTCCTGTGGGCGAACGGGCTTGCGAGAATGGATTCCGCACCTATGCAACGCCGGCCGCGAACACGACGCATTCTGCTCGACGACACGCCGGCCGCGCCGACGGGGCCGCAGTCGACGGCCCTCCTCGTCGAGCGGTTCCACGACTCGATCCGCCACGAGCGGGCCCTCTCCGAAAACACCCAGGCCGCCTACCGCCGCGATCTCGTGCACTTCACCGCATGGCTCGGCAGCCGTCGCGTCGACCGGCTCGACGTGCGCGACCTCGGCGACTACCTCGCAGCCCTTGCCGACCGTGGGCTCGCCCGCGCGAGTATCGCCCGCCAGGCCGCCACGCTCCGCACGTTCTACGCATTCCTGCAGGTCGAGGGCGTGGTGGCGGAGAGCCCTGCGGAACTGATCTCCGCAGGCCGCCGCGACGACTTCATTCCCGGTACGCTCTCGCCCGAGCAGGTCGATCGGCTGCTCGCGAGCCCCGACCCGGCCTCGCCGACGGGAGTCCGCGACAGGGCCCTCCTCGAACTGCTCTACGCCACCGGCTGCCGGGCATCCGAAGTCTCGGCGATGCGACTCTCCGACGTGCACCTCGCCGAGACGTTCTGCACGTGCCGCGGCAAAGGTGGCAAGGAGCGGGTCGTGCCCTTGGGTCGTCGTGCGATCGCCGCACTTCGCGCATGGATCGACGGCCCGCGCCGCGATGCGGCCGCCCGCGCCGACGGCCTGTCAGCCTGGGTGCTGCTCTCGTCGCGCGGCAACCGGCTCTCGCGGATGCGCATCTGGGAAATCGTTCGGTTGCATGCCGAGAAGGCCGGTGTGCCACCCGACATCGGGCCGCACACGCTCCGTCACAGCTTCGCCACGCACCTCGTCGCCGGCGGCGTCGATCTCCGCCACGTCCAGGAGATGCTCGGCCACTCGAGCATCGCCACGACGCAGCGCTACACCCACGTCGACGCCGGCCGCTTGAAGGGCATCCACGGCACATTCCACCCGCGCGGGTGAAGGCGTTTGGCTTGTCGATGGATCGCGCGCCGGCTCGAGGTTACCCCTTACCGTCTCGCCCGGGCGGTCAGGCACTTGTTCATTGCCCGCATTCGGAGCCGGCGGTAGGCATGCTCGACTACGGTCGTGTTGAGAGTACAGGACTCGTGGGTTTTGCTCAGACGCCGATAGTCCTCAACGACTCCCTTCGTCTGCGCGTGCCCACCGACCGACTCCGCCGAAAGCGCTCATCGCCTACGAGTTGGGGGAGGCGAGGGGTTACCCCTGCCGTTGAGACGGCGTATTTGACCAGCGAAGCCATCTTCACGCGAACACCCGGCAT
>JBAXUY010000038.1:0-25423 GCA_037129475.1 Planctomycetia bacterium
GCCGGTCGTAGTCGCGGTCGCTGATCTCGGGCCGCGCCTCGACGTAATACTTCCGGTCGTGGTGCCGGATCTGGTCCCGCAGGGCCTCGATCCGCTTCGCGGCCGACGCGGTCACGGCTGCTTCTTCCGTGTACGGTATTCGTCGAGGGCCACGGCCCCCACCGTCGCCACCGCCAGCACCACGAGTTGCCCGGTGAGTACCGCCGTGCCGTGCCGGTGCATGAACACTTCGAGCGGCGACTTCGCGGCCCGGGCCGTCTCCGGTCGCACGCCGCGGAGCACCGTCAGACACGAACTGGCCGCCGTGATCGTGAACAGGAAGCCCACGACGCCGAGGACGACGTAGAACGGGTTTCGCGGGGCCTTGCGCATGGGACGAAGTATAGAGCGATTCTTGGCTTGCCGTGGCATCAATGCTCCAAAACAGACGGGGAGGCGAGGGGGGGCGGCGAACGCTCGAGGAGCGTACGGCTCTCCTGCCGTTGCGACGAGACTTTTGCCGCCGCCAGAGCCGGCGCACTCGCCCGGCCGGATGCCCTTCGGACCGTCCGTCCTCACATCCCGGCGAGCTCGGGCTGCAGTTTCTCGGCGTGCTCGTCCTTCACCTCGGTGAGCGTCGCCTCCGTGAGCAGGAGCGTGCCCGCCACGCTCACGGCGTTCTCGAGGGCCGTGCGCACCACCTTCGTCGGATCGACGATGCCCGCCTCGATGAGGTCGCAATACGTGCCACGGGCCGCGTCGAAGCCATGGTTGCCCGTGCCGCGGCGCAGGTCGCCCACCACCACGCCGCCATCGGCCGCTGAATTTTCCGCGATCGTGCGGGTGGGGATTTCGAGCGCGTGCTTGAGGATGCGGACGCCGGTGCGTTCGTCGCCGTCGCACTCCCGCTCGAGACTTTCGAGCCGGTCGATCGCCCGCAGGAGCGAGAGCCCGCCGCCCGGCACGATCCCCTCGGCGATCGCCGCCTTGGTGGCGCTGATCGCGTCGGCGAGCGCCTCCTTGCGACTTTTCAGTTCGGCCTCGGTGGGGGCCCCCACGCGGATGATCGCCACGCCTCCGGCGAGCTTCGCCAGCCGCGCCTCGAGTTTTTCGCGGTCGTAGTCGCTCTTCACTTCCTTGATCCGCCCGCGAATCTCGTCGCACCGGGCCGTGATGGCGGCCTTGTCGCCCTTGCCGCCGATGATCGTCGTCGAGTCGCGATCGACGACGACGCGGCTCGCCGAGCCGAGGTCGGCCGCCTTCACCGCGTCGAGCGTCACGCCGATGTCGGTCGAGATGAATTTCCCGCCGGTGAGGATCGCCATGTCCTGCATCAGCTCCTTGCGGTTGTCGCCGTAGCCGGGCGCCTTCACCGCCACGCATTCGAGGATTCCGCGCAGCCGGTTGACGACCAGCGTCGCCAGGGCCTCCGCCTCGATGCTCTCGGCGATCACGACGAGCGGACGCCGCACGGGCACCATCGTCTCCAGGAACGGCAAAAAGTCCTTGAGGCTCGCGATCTTCCCCTCGTAGAGAAGCACGAGCGGGCTCTCGACCACCGCCTGCTGCTTCTCCACGTCGGTCACGAAGTAGGGCGAGAGCAGGCCGCGGTCGAACTGCATGCCGTCGACCACCTCGATCGACGTCTCGGTGCCCTTCGCCTCCTCGACGGTGACGACG
Organism: Planctomycetia bacterium; assembly: GCA_037129475.1. Classification (GTDB taxonomy): domain Bacteria; phylum Planctomycetota; class Planctomycetia; order Pirellulales; family UBA1268; genus RGVT01. The sequence continues at coordinate 1,660 of JBAXUY010000038.1, forward strand.
CCCTCGCTCCCCACCCGCTCCATCGCCTCGGCGACGAAATCCCCGAGCGCGGCGTCGTTGTGCGCCGAGATCGTGGCCACTTGCGTCTTCTCCTTCCGGCTTGCAACGGGCCGCGACAAGCCTTTGATCGCCTCGACGGCCGCCTTCAGGCCGCGGTCGAGCCCGCGCTTGATGTCGACGGCGCTCGCCCCGGCCGCGAGGTTCTTGAGGCCGTCGGCGAAGATCGCGTGGGCGAGGAGCGTCGACGTGGTCGTGCCGTCACCCACGACGTCGGCCGTGCGCTCGGCCGCCTCGCGGAGCATGTGGGCACCGAGGTTTTCCTCGGGATCCTCGAGGTCGATCTCCTTGACGATCGTGACTCCGTCGTTGCACACGAGCGGCGGCCCCCACTTCTTCTCGATGAGCACACACTTGCTCTTCGGCCCGAGCGTCACGCGGACGGCATCGGCGAGCGTGGTTGCGCCCCGGAGCACCCGCTCACGGGCGTCGGAACGAAACAGGATCCGTTTGTGGGGCATGGCACGGCTCCGCAGGAGGCGGCGGCCGTGCCGGATCGGTCAGGTGGCCGATTCTACGGCCGTGGGCAAGCAGCCGACCGAGAGCACCGCGAGCGCGAGCCCCCAGAACGGCTCGCCGGCCACGAGGCCGATCAGCGGCCAGGCGACGAGGGCCGCGGGCACGAGGATCCGCCGCATCGCCGGAAACCAGATGCCCACGGCGAACACCGCCTCGAAGAGCACGATCGCGTGCGTGACCAGGTTCACGAGGTATTCCGATTGCAGGAAGACACCCGTGAGGTCGACGAGCGGCGACTCGGCCCGCGCCGCGAGCCACCAGGCGGCCGTGCCGTTCCACCATACGTCGCCCTTCAGCTGGGCGAGAGCCGCTGCCCCCGCGATCACCGCCGCATGCACCCTGAGGAGGCCGAGGGCGATCCGCGTGCGGACGGTCGGCCGCGGAACGGGGCGGCCGAGCCATGTGCCGAGCACTCGATCGACGGAAAGCGCGTCGCCCGAACGGCCGATTGCGAGGCACCAGAGCATCACCGCCACGACGTCGTCGGCGGGGCCCACGAGCATCGGCCCGCGGTGGAGAAGCGACGCGAACGCGACCGCGCCGAGCACCGACGCCACCGGCGTGGCCAGGCCGATCGTCACGGCCAGGAGCGCCAGGCCGCCGACGCCATACGCGATCATGAGGGCCGACGACGACGTGGTGCCATCGAACAGCGACAGGGCATAGGGCGACCGCCACGCGCCGAGCAGCGCCGGCGAGATCATGCCGGAGGGCCCGAACCACGTCTCGAGATCCCACGCGTAGCTCGCCCACAAAGCGAGCGCCACCAAGCCCCCGACGATCCGCACAGCCGCGAGCGGCCACGCGCCCGCGGGCGTGAACCAAAACCGCGTCCACGTCGCGCCGATCGCGTCGACGACGGACGGGGCGTCAGGCACACGATGCGCGGCCTTCATCGTGCCGGCTCCTTGACGAGCGGCGCGAGCTCCTCGCGCGGCGTCGACGTGATCAGCTGCACCTCGCCGTCGACGAGCCGCACCCGGGCGGCGTAGGCCTGCTCGTCGCGCCCGGCGATGTCGGCTTGGCCGTCGAGCACGTCACGCCGGTCGGGCGGCAGGTGGCGCATCACGCGGAGTGAGACGTCGTTCGTATGCCAGGGCACGAACACGCCCCTGGCGACGGCCGCGGGGAGAAGCGCCTCGCGTTCCGGATCGGCCTCGCTCACCGCGGTGGCCCGCGCCAGCCGGCGCCACCGGGCCGCGCGTTCGCCGCGCATCGTCGGTCCGGGCAGGATCACCGGCTCGGGCGCGGCGGGATCGTCGAGCCGGCGGATCTCGAAGCGGTGGTCGCCGTCCTCCGCCAGGCCGTGGGTGAGCCGCGTGTCGTAGCCGAGATCGAGCCACGGGGGCGTCATCCAGGGGGAGAAGAGCTTCGACTTCACCGTGCGCACGAGCGCCGAACTGCCGCTGCCCGAATTGCCCGCCACGCAGAGCGCGAGCCCGACGAGATAGACCGCGAGCGCCACCGTGAGCCCGGCACGCACGGTGTCGGAAAGCGGCGGCGGGGGCGTTTGCTCGGGCATGGAAACTCGGGCCGAAGGTGCGTTTTTCCCGCCCTCAACAGTCGCTTCGCGTTGACATTCCCGCAAGCGGCCGATAATTTCGGTGCTGCTGCCCAGCGTTCGAGTCACGATTCATCGCTGGGGGATTAGCTCAATTGGGAGAGCGTCTGGCTGGCAGCCAGAAGGTCAGGGGTTCGAATCCCCTATCCTCCATTTGTCATGACTCACGCGGCCGCAGCACCCGTTCCCGCCCGCCAGGCCGAAATCGCCTGGCTCGACGGGGCGACGATTCCGCGGAGGGAGCTCTCGATCCCGGTCGGCGACGCCGGGTTCGTCCTCGGCGCCACGGTCACCGAGCAGCTGCGGACATTCGCCGGGCGACTCTTCCTGCCCGCACGCCACGCGGCCCGGTTTCGCGACTCGCTTCGGATCGCGGGCATCCAGGCCGACGCCTTGGTCGATGCCGCCTTCGCCGCCGCTGCGGAGGTCGCCGCGCACAACCACGCTCTCGGCCGCGCCGACGGCGACCTCGGTGTCGTGATCTTCGCCACGCCCGGCGATCTGCCGGCACAGCACGAGGGCCGCCGGTCGCAGCCGCGCGTCGCCGTGCACACGTTCCCGCTCGCCTTCGCCCTCTGGGCGCGGGCCTATGACGAGGGCGTGTCGCTCCGCAGCGTGCCGTTCACGCAGGTGCCGGCGACGTCGTGGCCGCTCGCGCTCAAGTGCCGCAGCCGGATGCACTACCATCTGGCCGACCGGGCCGCCGCTGCACTCGAGCCCGGCGCGCGGGCGGTCCTCTGCCATCTCGACGGCCGGGTGAGCGAAACCTCCACGGCGAACGTGGCGATCGTGCGGCGGGGCGAGATCCTCACGCCGCCGCCGGCCGATTCCCTCGCCGGCATCAGCCTCGGATACGCCCACGACCTCGCGACCGCGCTCGGGATCGTCTGGCGGGAAGCGTCTCTCCTCCCGGACGACCTCGCGGCCGCCGACGAGATCCTGCTCACGAGCACGCCCAACTGCCTGCTGCCGGCCACCAGCTTCGATGGTCGGCCGATCGGCAATGGCCGTCCCGGCGACGTGTACCGCCGCCTGCTCGCAGCCTGGAGCGAACGAGTGGGCGTGGATGTCGCCCGACAGGCACGTCTCACGGCCGGCTGACACGAATCGGTGTCGCCGGTCCCGGCATTTGTGAAACTGCGGTTGCCAGCCGGGGCGCCATGCCCATAATTCCCTCCGGATGAAGGGGTGTTCAGCCTGCGGCTGCACAGTCCTTCGTCCGGAGACCGGCCCCCTCTTCCCGCCTGCCGGTCGTCCGGAGCATCCCGGGAGGCACGCACGCCTCTTGCACGGCCGCCGCCGAAGCGGCGTCCATCAGGGATCGCAGTCCGATTCACCGTCCGCGGCACGTCGTGCCGCGGCTCATTTCCGGAGGTTTTCATGAGTCCCCTTCTGGCCCAGCTGTTCGCCGTCGCAGACGGTGTGATTCCCTTGTCGAACGACTTCGCCAAGAACACGCCGCTGCAGTCGATCACGCTCTATCTCTTCTTCGCGGGCACCGTCGCCATGGGCGCCGGCGCGCTCTACTTCTTCCTGCTGCGCAACAACGTCGATCCGGTGTACCGCAGCACGATGGTGGTGGCCGGGCTCGTCTGCGCGATCGCCTGCTTCCACTACTACAAGATGACCCACGTCTACCAGGAATCGGGCGGACAGTTCCCGACGGCCCTGCGCTACATCGACTGGCTGTTCACCACGCCGCTGTTGCTCGTCAAGTTTCCATTGCTTCTGCGGATGGGTGAGCGGGGCACCAAGTTCTTCGTGCAGCTCGTGCTCCTCGACATCGTGATGATCGTCACGGCATTCATCGCCGAAACCTCGCCGGTCAATTCCGAGCGGTGGTGGACGTTCTTCCTCGTGTCGTGCGTGTGCGAGGCGCTGATCGTGGGCGTCCTCTACATGTCGCTCGGTCAGGCGATCGCCGAGGCACCCGCACCGTTGGCCAAGTCGCTCGAGACGATGCGGCTGTTCGTGCTGATCGGCTGGGCGATCTATCCGATCGGCTTCCTGATGGCCCGCTCGGGCTACGGCGAGTTGCGCGAGATCTTCTACAACGTCGCCGACGTGATCAATAAAGTGGGCTTCGGTCTGGTCGCCTACCACGGCATCCAGGCGATCAGCCACGGCCACTCGTCGGAGCCGAAGGCTCGGTACTGAAGAGTGCTTCCAGACGACAACCGACGCTGGTGAGGCACCGGCTCGGGGGCGGCAAGAGTCTCGTCGCGTGGGCCAGAGCGGCCCAATGCTCCTCGAGCGTTCGCCGACCCCCGAGCCTCCCTCACATGGGAATGGAGGCTCGGGGGCTGCCCATGCCCTGGGAGCCGGGTTGGGTGAGGAAGTACGAGGCCGTTGATGCATCCGTCCCGGTTCCACGCCATCGGCTTCCGGCTCGCGCCGCTCGGCGTGATGCTGACGGCGGCGCTCGCGGGCTGGCTCGCCGGACCAGGCTGGTCGGCGCGGCTCGCGCCGCTGCCGTGGCTCGTGTCGCTCGTCGTCGTCGGCCTGCCGCACGGCGCGGCCGATCTCGCGGTCACGCGACGCATCGGCCGGGGCTCGGCCACCCGCGTGTTTTCGATCTACATCGCCTGCATGGCGGCCGTGTTCCTGCTCTTCATGGCGGCGCCCGTGCCGCTCGTCGTGCTCTTCGCGGCACTCTCGGTCTGGCACTTCGGGATGGGGCATGCCGACGGTCAGGCCCCCCCTGTCGGCTCGGGGTTCCCCGCGCAGATGCGTGCGGCACTTGCCCGGGGAGCCCCCGTGCTCGGGGTGCCGCTGGCCGCGTGGCCTGCCGAGACGGCGGCCGTCGTCATCCGACTCGTCGCTCTCGTGGGCTCGCCAGGCCAGGCCGAGCGGGCACAGACCGCCTTCACGCCCGAGGCGATCCGCATCGTCGGCGTCGGGCTCGTCGCGCTCGGCGTGGTCATGCTCGCAGCCGAGGCGTGGGCCACGCGCCGGGTGCCCGGTGCACGCCGCAGGTCGCTCGACACGGCCGTCGATGTCGGCATGATCGGGCTGCTCGGCGCGGCCACCGATCCCCTCTTCGCGGTCGGCCTTTCCTTCCTCGTCTGGCACGCGTGGCGACATCTCTGGCTGCTCGCCCCGCTCGTCACGACGGTCGAGCCGCACGACGGCCCGACGCTCTGGCAGGCGCTCGTGCGGCTCCACGCCGCGGCCCTGCCGTTGCTCGTGCCCACCTGGGGCGTGATCCTCGTCGCCTGGTGGTGGCTCGCACCCGCGCACTCGGCCCGCGACCTCGCGATCCTGTCGCTCGCGGTCTACCTCGTGGTCACGCCCTCGCACGATCTGCTGATCGACCTGCTACGGTCGCAGAGGCATACTGATCAGGAGCGTCCGCCCGAACCCTCAGCCGTTCCCCCCTCATGCGCCGCGCGACTCGCCTCCTCGTCATCCTGACGCTCGCCGCCATCGCCGTCCCGGTCATCCCGTTCCTGCTGTTCGGCACGCGGCTCGACCAGCTCGTTGCCGACTGGCTCGAGCCGCGGCCCTCCCCGGCCGTGCTCGCATTCCTCGAGGTGGGCGTGCTGGCCGCCGATCTCGTGCTTCCCGTCCCCTCGAGCATGGTGGCGACGCTCGGCGGGGCGGAGCTCGGCATCGGCCTGGGCACGGCGTGCGCGTTCCTCGGCATGACGGCAGGCAGCCTCGCCGGCTGGTGGCTCGGCAAGACGGCCGGCGCCCGGGCGCTCGCGCGGCTCGAACCCGCCGACCGCCTGGACCTCGAACGCCGCCAGCAGCGGCTCGGGCCGTTGCTCGTGGTGCTCACGCGGCCGCTGCCGATCGTGGCCGAGGCCGCAGCGCTCGTGGCGGGTGGCTCGGGCATGCGGCTGGCGGATTTTCTGCCGGCGGCCGCGAGCGGCAATCTCGTGATCGCCCTGCTCTGGTCGGCGGCCGGCGGCCTCGGCCGAGCGGCCGATTCGCTGCCGCTCGCGCTCGTCTGGTCGCTCGTGATCCCGGTGGCGCTCGCCTGGCTGGCGGTGCGCCGGCGCACCCTCACCGCCGACTGACCGCAAATCGGCTATGCTCTCGCCGCCATGGACGCGCTCAAGTACGTGCTCGACGTCTTCCTCCACCTCGACGAGCACCTCCACGCCGTGATCGAGGCCTGGGGACCGTGGACCTACGTGCTCCTGTTCGTGATCATCCTCTGCGAAACCGGCCTCGTGGTCACGCCGTTCCTTCCCGGCGACTCCCTCCTGTTCGCGGCCGGCGCGATGGCGGCGCTCTTCCCCCAGCATCTCGGCATCCTCACGCTCCTCGGCCTGCTGTTCGTGGCCGCCGTGTTGGGCGACACGCTCAACTACTGGATCGGCCGCTGGGTGGGCCCGCGCGCCTTCCAGATCAACACGTGGTTTCTCAAGCACGAGAACCTCGTCAAGACGCAGACCTTCTACGAGAAGCACGGCGGTAAGACGATCGTGCTCGCCCGCTTCGTGCCGATCATCCGCACCTTCGCCCCGTTCGTGGCGGGCGTGGGCCGCATGGACTACGGGCAATTCCTCTGGTTCAACGTGCTCGGCGGCTTCCTTTGGGTCGTGCTCTGCACGCTGGCGGGCTACTTCTTCGGCAACGTGCCGGTCGTCAAGGAAAACTTCGAGCTCGTGGTGGTGGGCATCGTGCTGATGTCCATCCTCCCGGTCGCGTACGAACTCTGGGCCACACGTCGCAGGTGACACGCAGGACGGGCTTCGGGCTGTCATGCCCTTCATATGGTGCGCCGGCTCGGGGTTACCCCGTACCGTCTCGCCGGACCGTAGCGCGGGTGGCAAGAACGCGTATTCGGAGCCGGCGGTAGGCATGCTCGCAGTCGGTCGTGTTGAGAGTACAGGACTCGTGGGTTTTGCTCAGGCGCCCATAGTCCTCAACGACTCCCTCCTGCTGCGCGTGCCCACCGACCGACTCCGCCGAACGTTCCGGGCGCTGTAGCGACGGGCCTCCAGACGATGTAGCGACAGGCCTCCAGACGATGTAGCGACAGGCCTCCAGGCCTGTCGGATGGACAGAGCCGGAGCTCTGTCCCCACGGGGGAGGCGAGGGGCTGCCCATGCTCCGTGAGCCGGCGTATGCAGACGAGCGAAGCCATGGATGGCGCAACGAAGTCGGAGTCGAGTGAGCGGAGGCCTGGAGGGCCGCAGCGAACATCCGGCGATGGAGCGTGGGCAGCCCCGAGCCGGCGCCCTCGTGACAGACTGAAGCCTGTCCTACAGTGACGACACCGTGCGGTCGAAGATTCGATCGAAGGTCGTGCGGATGCGGGCGGTGAGCGCCTGCACGTCGGCCGCGAGGGCTTCGGGGCCCGCCGCGCCGAGGAGATGGGCGAGCGTCCGCTGCTCGGCCGGATCGTCGGGGAAGTCGTGGCGGGCCCGGGCGTCGAGGAGCCGCAGCCGGCCCTCGATCGTGCGCAGCGTCCGATACGCGGTGGTGAGAAACGCGTGGTCCTCGGCGTCGAGATGCCCCGCGGCATGGAGCGCGTCGAGCGCCGCGAGCGTCTCCGCGACGCGCAGGGCCGGATTCGCACCGCCGTGCACGAGCTGGAGCATTTGTGCCGTGAACTCGATGTCGACCACGCCGCCGGGGCCGCGCTTCAGGTTCGTCGGGGCCGCGCCCTCCTCCATGCGGAGGCGCATCGCCCGGATCTCCTCCACCTCGGCGGCGGTCCAGTGCCGCTCATAGGCGGCGCGGTGCACGATCTGCATGGCCGCTGCGGCGGCGGGGCGGCTGCCCACCAGGACCCGCGCCTTCACGAGCGCCTGTCGCTCCCATACGGCCGCCGGACCGTCTGCCGCGAAGTAGCGGTCGAGCGCGGCGAGCGACAGGGCCGCGGGGCCGCTCTTGCCGCTCGGCCGCAGCCGTGAGTCGAGTTCATACAGCCTTCCCTGGGGCGTGGAGGCGTTGAACACCTTCATCGTGCGCTGGGCCAGTTCGCTGAAGAAATGGGCGTTGGTCGTGCTTTCGAGCGACCGCCGGCCACGCCGCGTGGGGAACGTCATCCCCTCGTGGTCGTACACGAACACCACGTCCACGTCGCTCGCGTAGTTCATCTCGCGGCCGCCGCATTTTCCCATCGCGAGCACCACCGGCCCGGCCCGCATGCCCACCGTGTCCCCCTCGCCGGCCATCGGCTCGCCGAGTCGGTCGACGAGCCGATTCTCCTCGTGGGCCACGACCTTGCGCACGAGCACCTCGGCGATCGACGTGAGCGCCGCGGTCACCGCCGTGGCGTCGAGCTTGCCGAGGATGTCGCGGACGCCGATCAGGAGTTGCTGCGACACCTTGAACGCGTGGAGCATCGGCGCGATGTCCGCGGCCCCGCGGCAGAGTTCGTCGAGACCGCGGGTGAGCGTCGCCTCGTCGGGCAGTCGCTCCACCAGCAGGCTGTCGAGCAGTTCGTCGAGCATCCCGGGGTTGCCCACGAGCAGCGACGCGAGGAACGGGCTCGACGAGCAGAGCCGCACGGTGAGATCGAGCGACGCCGGATTGAAGCTGAACAGTTCCCAGAGCACGCCCTTGCCGCCGAGCGAGTCGCTCACGCTGCACAGGTTCGCGAGCGTGGCGTCGGGGTCGGGCGTGCGGCCGATCGCCGCCAGCAGCCGCGGGGCGATGGCGGCGAGAAAGTGTCGGCAGCGGCGCGTGGAAAGAAATCGCGCCTTCTCCTCGCCAAGCGACACGAGCGCCCGGTGGGCGGCGGGCACGTTGCGGAAGCCGTGCCGTGCGAGCACCTCGTGGACGAACGACGGCGGCGGCTCTGGATCGAGCACGAGATCGACCTCCGGCTCCGGGATGGCGTCGTCTGGGAAGGCATCGTGGAGCAGATGGTCGAGAATGCGGCGGTTCAGATCGGTGGCCGAGTCGAGGTCGTGCCGGAGCCGCTCGGCCGCCTCGGCGCCGGTGCCGTAGCCGCACCGTGCCGCCAACCGCGCGAACTCGACGGGATCGGCCGGCACGTCGTGCGTCTGCCGGTCGGAGAGAATCTGGAGCCGGTGCTCCACGGTGCGGAGAAGTGTGTAGCTGCGTTCCAGGATCTCGCGCTCCTGGTCGGTGAGGGCGTCCGCGGCAGCGAGCCGACGGATCGCCTCGAGCGTGTTGCCGGTGCGAACCTGCGGCAGGTCGCCGCCGCTCAAGAGCTGGAGGAACTGGATCGTGAACTCGATGTCACGGATGCCGCCACGGCCGGTCTTGAGGTTGCGTTCGTCGGCCCCCTCGCGCTCGGCACGGTGCTCGATCCGGCGTTTGAGCGCCTTGATGCCGCTGATGTCGGCGCGCGTGAGCCAGCGGCGGTAGATCCAGGGCTCCAGTTCGGCGAGCAGCCGCTCCCCGAGCGCCTCGTCCCCGCCGACGACCCGGGCCTTCACCCACGCCTGTCGCTCCCACGTGCGGCCGAACTGATCGTAGTGATCGAGCGTCGCCGCGAGCCCCATCACCGCCGGCCCGACGCCGCCGTGCGGCCGAAGCCGGAGGTCGACGCGGTAGGCGATCCCGAGGTCGGTGGCCTCTCCGATGAGCCGCACCGCCTCCTGCACGGCCCGTTCGAAAAACTCCTGGTTGGTGCAGGGCTTCGGCCCCTCGGCCCGGCCCTCGAGCGAGTAGACGAACACGAGGTCGATGTCGCTCGAGTAATTGAGCTCGACACCGCCGAGCTTTCCGAGGGCGACGGCCGCGAGCGTGGCCCGGTCACCACCCGGCCCGCGCGGCGTGCCACGCCGGGCCTCGAGCCGGGCGACGGATGAACGCACCGCCGCGTCGACGATGGCGTCGGCCACGTGCGAGATCTGCGCGACGACCGTCTCCAGCCGCTGGCCGCCGATGATGTCGCCGTAGGCGATCCGCAACGTCTCGCGCCGCTTGAACCGCCGCAGCGCCCGCATCACGTCGTCGGGGTCCGACACGGCTTCGACGTCGGCCCGCAGCGCGGCAGCCACTGCCTCGCGCTTTTCCGGCCGGCCCTGGCCGAGCCGAACCTGCTCCCACGACTCGGTGTCGGCGATCACGATCTCCGCCAGATAGGGGCTGGCCGCGAAGATTTTCACGAGCGTGGCGAGCGCCTGCGGGTCGCGGTCGCACAGGGCGGCGGTGGAGAGTGGGCTGCGGACGGCCGCGAAGAACCGCTCCACCGACGCGATCACACGGTCGGCGTCGGCCACGGTCGGCAGCCACGTCGCCAGCTGGTCGGCGATCGCTCCGAGCAGGTCGAACGGCACACCGAGCGCGGCGAGGGCGGCGAACGTGCGCCGGGCACCCTCGGGATCGGCGAGGCCGGCGGCGCGGCCCCAGTCGGCCGCAGCCTCCGCATCCTCGAGCAGCCGCACCATCGCGTCGGCGGCTGGCACGTCACACCCCCGCAGGCGCGGAAGGCTTGACCGGCGGCGCGATCTGGTGCACTGCCACGTCGTCGAGGGGAACCGCGTCGGCAAGACCGTCCGACACGATGCCCGCGAGCGACCAGGCACCCGCGGAGGTGATGTCGACGTCGACGAGCCGGCCCACGAGCCGCAGGGGCGCGTCGAAGACCACGATCCGGTCGCACATCGTGCGGCCGGTGAGTTGGGCCACGCCGTCGGGGCCGGGCTGCACGTCGCGCTTCTCGTCCCGTGTCGAGAGCCCCTCCACCAGCACCTGCTGCCGCGTGCCCACGAACGCCCGGTTGCCCACGAGGCTCACCTCCGCCTGGGCCTCGAGCAGCGCCTGGTTGCGGGCCTTCTTCACGTCGTCCGGCACGTCGTCGGGCAGCCGGTCGAAGGCCTTCGTCCCCGGCCGCGGGCTGTACTTGAAGATGAAGCTGTTCTTGAAGCCGGCCGATCGCACGAGGTCGAGCGTGGTCTGAAACTCGGCATCGCTCTCGCCGCAGAAGCCGACGATGAAATCGCTCGTCACCGCCGCATGCGGCAGTTCCTCGCGCACGCGGCCGAGCATCTCCAGGTATTCGCCGATCGTGTAACCGCGCTTCATGCGGCCGAGCACGGCGTCGCTGCCGTGCTGGGCCGGCACGTGGAGGTAGTGGCACACCTTCGGCAGGTCGCGGACGGCCGCGATCAGGTCGGGCGTCATGTCGCGCGGGTAGTTCGTCACGAACTTGATCCGGTCGAGGCCCTCGACGCCGTCGAGCCGGGCGAGCAGGTCGGAGAGCCGGTGGGTGCGTCCGCCGTCGCTCCAGCGGTAGCTGTTGACGGTCTGGCCGATGAGCGTGATCTCACGGCAGCCCTCGGCCACGAGCTTCCTGGCCTCGGCGAGAATCGTGTCGGGAGCGCGGGCCTGCTCGGGGCCCCGCACGTGCGGCACCACGCAGAAGGCACAAAACTTGTCGCAGCCGGTCTGCGTGCGCACGAACGCCTGGAACGGTGTGGGCCGCATCCCCGGATCGCGGTCGGGGTCGTAGCTCTCGAAGCTGCGGGCGATCTCGTCGCGGCTCTTCCCCTTGCGATCGAAGCTCACCTCCAGCTGTGGCCCGGCGCCGGCCCGGATCGCGGCCACGAGCCGGGGCACCTGGTGCAGCTGTCCTGGGCCGACGACGAGGTCGACCCACGGGGCCCGCGTCCGCACGAGCGCCTGATCCTTCTGAGCCATGCAGCCGAGCACGCCCACGATCAGGTCGGGCCGCTTTTCCTTCTGCTGCCGCACGCGGCCGAGCGCGGAATAGATCTTGTCTTCGGCGTGCTGCCGCACCGAGCAGGTGTTGTAGAAGACGGCGTCGGCCTCGGCCTGCGTGCCGGCCAGCGCCCAGCCCTCGCGGCGCAGGGCGGCCACCACGAGCTCGCTGTCGAGCACGTTCATCTGGCAGCCGACCGTTTCGATCCAGAGCCGCTTCATCATGGCGCCGATTGTATCGCGAAGTGCATTCCCGGCAGGACGGGAGAGCCGCGGAGGAATTCGGCCACGGACATGCCACGACGGCCCTCCGGCACCACGCGGCGGATGACGAGCGCCGTGCCGCCGCCACAGGCCACGACGATCCCCTCGTCGCCGGCCGCGAGGATCGTGCCAGGGGTCGCATGCGCGGCCGCGCCGGCGTGGTCCGTGTCCACCGCGACGTCCTCGAGCACGAGCCGCAGCGGCTCACTGGCCGGGCGGGCCAGAAACGCCGTCGTCCGCGGCCACGGTTCGAGGGCCCGTCGCATGCGCTCGATCTGCACGGCCGGCCTCGTCCAGGCGACGAGGCCATCGGCCTTCGAGAGCCGTGGCGCCCGCGTGGCCTTCGCCACGTCCTGCGGCACGCCGATCTCGAGCGGCTCGCCCGGCTTCCAGAAGGCCCGCGCGGCGTCGAGCCGCTCGATCGCCTCGAGCGTCGCCCCCGCCCCGAGGTCGGCGAGGTGCGCTTCGAGGGCCGGCGCCGTGTCGCCCGGATAGATCGGCGCGGCCCGGGCCACGATCACGGCCCCCGCGTCGAGCGCGGACGTCATGTGGATCACGCTCACACCCGTGATCGGGTCGCCCTCGAGAAGGGCCCACTGAATCGGCGCGGCGCCGCGGTGCCTGGGCAACAGCGAGCCGTGCAGGTTGATGCCCCCGAGCGGCGCCAGCGCGAGCACGCGGGGCGACAGGATCTGGCCGTAGTCGCAGACGACGAACACGTCGGGGGCGAGCCGGGCGAGGGCGTCGATCGCGTCGTCGTCGTTGATCCGCTCGGGCGCGAGAATCGGCACACCCGCCGCCTGCGCCGCCTCGCGCATCGGGTTGGGCGGCGGTCGCCGGCCGGGCGCCACCCGGTCGGGACGAGTGACGACGGCCTCGATCCGGTGGTGCGACTGCCGCAGCGCGTGGAACATCGGCACGGCGAATGGCCCCGTGCCCATGACCACGAGCCGCAGCGGCTGGAGCGACGTCATGCCCGTCAGGCGTTCCCGCACCGCTCCGCTGCGAGCTGGTCGAGCCGCGCCACGAGTTCGGCATCCGCGGGCAATTCACCCCGCGACTGCCTGCCGGTGAACACCTCGCGAAACGTGTCGAGCGACCGCCGGGCTTCGAGCGCCGCCGCATCCGGGAGCCGGTCGGTGAACAGCCGCCCCTCGAGGTGGTCGAACTCGTGTTGCACCACGCGGGCCAGCAGGCCGTCGAGGTCTTCTTCGAACGGCTCGCCTTCGAGCGACCAGGCCTTGACGACGATCTGCTCGGGCCGGCGCACGTCCATCCGCAGCCCCGGCAGGCTGAGGCAGCCCTCCTCCTGCACGGCGTTGCCGCGCGGCCGGCTGAGCGACGGATTGATGAACACGAGCTCCTCGCCCGCGTCTGGCCGGGCCTCGAGGTTCACGATGAACAGCCGGTAGGGAAGGGCCACCTGGTTGGCCGCCAGACCGATGCCCCCCGCCTGATACATGATGTCGAACATCTGTTCCACGATTTCGTGGATCGCATCGTCGATCCGCACGAGCGGCCGGGCCCGCCGCAGGAGCGCAGGATGGGGATACTCGACGAGTTCGAGGCGGCCTAACCGAGACGTTTCGACGGGCGGGCTCATGACAAAAGTCTTACCATATCCAGACATGGGTTCCTCCCTCGACACCATGACGCCCGGCGATTCAGGCCCCCCGGCCTGGAGGGATCCCGCCGTGGTGGCCGCCACCTGCGGAGGCATCGGCCGCATGCCCTGTGCCCCCGGCACGTTCGGGGCCGCGCTGGGCGTGGCAGTAACGCTGATCCTCGGACGGCTCGGGCTGCCGTTCGCGGCCGAGGCGGCCGTCGTCGTGGCCATCAACGTCATCGGCGTGCCGATCTGCACCGCGGCGGCCCGGAGGCTCGGCCGGGGGACCGACCCTGGGGCGATCGTCTACGACGAGATGGCGAGCGTGCCGCTGGGGCTCCTCGTGGTGCCAGTCGCGGCCCGAACTGCGCTGCCCGACAGCCTGCCACTCCTCGTCGCCGCGTTCGCCCTCCACCGGCTGTTCGACATCACCAAGCCGTTTCCCTGCCGCCGGCTCGAGCACCTCCCGGCGGGCCTCGGTATCATGGCGGACGACTGGGGAGCGACGGCCTGGATGGCAGTCGCACTTGCCGCCTGCCGGTGGTGCGGCTGGCTCTGACCGACAATCGCCCGCATGCGCCTGCTCGTCATCGATCACGGCTGCTGTGATCCGCCTGCAACTCGCGTGCATGCGCTGAGGGCGGCGCTCCGCGACCATGGCGGCGCGGCGGTGGCGTGCGGCCCGAGTTCGATCCCGGGCCTCGCCGAGCAGCCGCCGGGGCTCCACGGCATTCATTTTCACGACATCGCTGCCGCCAACCGCGGGTTCCTCGCCGCGGTGCGCGACGGCTCGCCGGCGGCGTTCCTGGCCGCGACGGGCGGCATCTCACCGAGCCTGCTCGGCCTGGCCCGCGAGACGGCGCGGCAGACGATCGCCGAGGCCGTCGACACCGTCGATCCCGCCGCGATCATCGTGCTCCACGCCGGTATCCTCGCCGACCTCGCGATCGAAACGGGGGTGCCCGTGGTGGTCCACGTCGCCGCTGCAGATCTCGACGCCGCCGCCGGCTCGCAGAGGCTCGCGGAGCTCGTCACGGCAACGCTCGGCTCGGCCGAGTCGATCGTCGCAGCCGACGCCGAGACGGCCCGGCGTCTGGGGGCCGACTGGCTCGACACCGACACGGCAGCGGCCTGCGAAACGTGGCCCGCCACGCCCGAGTCGGCCGCGCTCATGCTCGCGGCCTGCCACCGCGCGATCGACCGCCGATCGTAGGGACGGGGCTCCAGCCCTGTCCGTCGACAGGCCTGGAGGCCTGTCGCTACGCCCCCACCGCCAGCCGCAGGGCCACGCGGCAGGCGTTCTCGAAGGCGGCGAGGTCGAGTTTCTCGTGCGTCGTGTGGATCTCCATCTGCCCGCAGCCGAGCGTCACGGTCGGAATGCCGTTGGCTGCCATCCAGTTGGCGTCGAGGCCGCCGTTCGAGATCTCGAGCCGAGGCACGAGCCCAATCGCCTTCACGGTCTCCTGGGCCGACACCACGCAGGGCTCGTCGTCGTCGAGCCGGAAGGCCTCGTAGTCGAGCCGGCCCTCGATCGTCACCGTGCCGGTCTTGCCGTCGACGCTCTTGATCCGCTTCGCAGCGTCTTTGAATGCCGACTCGATCGCCTTCACGATCCGGTTGCGAAACGCTGGATCGTGCCCGCGGGCTTCCGCCTTGAGCGCCGCCGACTCGGCGACCACGTTCGTGGCCGAGCCGCCCTGGATCGTGCCCACGTTGCTCGTGCCGCGTTTGCCGCCCTTCTCGACGAGGCCGTGCCAGCCGTCGTTCACGAGCGACGCGATCGCCAGCGACGCGATCGCCACCGCCGACACGCCCTTTTCCGGCGCCACGCCCGCATGGCTCGGGGTGCCCTTGATGCGGATGTCGAGCCGATGGCCGCCCGTCGCGCCCACGGTGATCTTCTCCACGGCCCCGCCATCGAAGTTGAACGCGAGCCTGGGCCGGCCGAGGTCGGCCGCCTTCACGAACCGGGCGCCGTAGAGCCCCACTTCCTCCTGGATGGCGAACAGGAACGTGAGCGGCGGGTGCGGCAGTTTGTTGCGCAGGATCTCGAGCGCGGTCGTGAGCACTACGGCGCAGCCCGAGCGATCGTCGGCGCCGAGTCCGGTGGCCGGGTCGCCGCTCTTCACGAATCGCCCGGCGACCACGGGCTTCGAGCCGAGGCACACGGGCACCGTGTCCATGTGGGCCATGAGCAGCCGCCGCGGCCCCGGCTCGGTGCCGGGCAACTTCACGATCAGGTTGCCCACGTTGCCGGGCAGCGGCGTTTTCGTGTGGGCCGTGTCGAACGCGATCGCGTCCTTCGGGCAGCCGGCGGCATGGAGGTGCTTCACGATCCGTTCGGCCACGAGTTTCTCGTCGCCCGAGCCCCCGCGGATCGCCATCAATTCGAGCACGAGCCGGCGGGCCGCGGCGAGGTCGGGAGCGGGAATAGCCGGGGCCGAAACGGATTTTTTGGAGGAGTGTTTCATGGCCGGGATTGTAGCCGGTACATTGCGCGTCGGCTGGAAACGGAATTCACCTGGCAGACCACGTAGCGACAGGCCTCCAGGCCTGTCGAAAGTAGCGACGGGCCTCCAGGCCTGTCCGACGTAGCGACGGGCCTCCAGGCCTGTCGGACGTAGCGACGGGCCTCCAGGCCTGTCGAAAGGAGTACCTCATGGCCTCCACCGAACTCGCCCATTCGCTCGCCCTCGACCGCGTCCACCAGGGCGACTGCCTCGACCTCTTGGCCCGCGTACCGGCCGGCACCGCGAGCCTCGCGTTCGCCGACCCGCCGTTCAACATCGGCTACGACTACGACGCCTACGACGACCGCCGCACGGCCGACGACTATCTCGCCTGGTCGCGGCGCTGGATGGCCGAAATCGTCCGTGTGCTCCGCGACGACGGCACGTTTTGGCTGGCGATAGGCGACGAATACGCCGCGGAGCTGAAGGTGCTCGCCACTCGCGAGCTCGGCCTCACCTGCCGGTCGTGGGTGGTCTGGTACTACACGTTCGGCGTGAACTGCAAACAGAAGTTCAGCCGCTCACACGCCCATCTCTTCCACTTCGTGAAGGATCCCGCCGCGTTCACGTTCAACGTCGACGCGATCCGCGTGCCGAGCGCCCGCGAGCTCGTGTACGGCGACAAGCGGGCCAACCCCACGGGCCGGCTGCCCGACGACACCTGGATCCTGCGGCCGCAGGATCTGCCGGAGGGTTTTGCCGCCGATGCGGATACGTGGTATTTCCCACGCGTGTGCGGCACGTTCAAGGAGCGGTCGGGGTGGCACGGTTGCCAGATGCCCGAGCAGCTCCTCGGCCGGATCATCCGCGCGTGCAGCAATGCGGGCGACGTGGTGCTCGACCCGTTCGGCGGCAGCGGCACCACGCTCGCGGTCGCCAAAAAACTCGGCCGCTCGTTCCTCGGCCTCGAGCTCTCCGAGCAATACGCGGCCCGGATCAAAGAGCGGCTCGCGGGCATCAACTCGGGCGACCCGCTCGACGGCGCGCCCGAACCGCTCAAAAGCGTGCCCGCCACGGGCAAAGGCCGGAAACTGGTGCGGAAGTAGCGACGGAGCTCCAGCTCTGTCGAATGCCCGTTTCGTCTCGACAGGCCTGGAGGCCCGTCGCTACGGTGACGCCATGCCTCCCAAAAAACCCGCCTCCGCGCCTGCCGCCGGCTTCGCTGCCGCGCCCGCCGACGGCGGCCTGTCGATCGACCGGCTCGCGCAGGCGTTCGCCGCGATGATGGGCACCGCCGATCCCTACGCGGGCTCGGCACAGGGCACCCCCCCCGACATCGTGCGCGTCGACGCGTCTCCCGACCTCGACGAAGGGCTCGGCTCCGATGACGATGCCCGCGATGCGAAGGTCAGCCCGCGAAACATCCTCGAGGCCCTGCTCTTCGTGGGACAGCCGGCCGGCATCTCGCTCACGAGCCGCAAGGTCGCAAGCCTGATGCGGGGCGTGCGGCCGCAGGAGGTCGACGAACTCGTCGCAGAGCTCCGTCGCGAATACGCCGCCAACAACTGCCCATACGAGATCGTGTCGCGGGATACTGGATGGGTGCTGCAGCTGAGGCCTGAATACGCCCGGTTCGGGCAGGTGCTCGAGGCCCGCGCCCGGATGGTTCGGCTCGACGGCGAGGCCCTCGACGTGCTTGCCATCGTGGCCTGGAACCAGCCGGTCGCCCGCGACAAGCTCGTGGAACTTGGCTGCGACGCCGCGCCGACGACGCTCCGCATGCTCGTGCGACGGGGCCTGCTCGAGCTGGTGGCCGCGGCCGATAAAACGGCCGAGCCGAGCTACCGTACCACGGAAAAATTCCTGGCGGTCTTCAAGCTCGACTCGCTCGGCGACCTGCCCAACCCGGCCGCCCCGCCCATGTAGCGACAGAGCTCCAGCTCTGTCTTCACGCGACGGCTCGGCATCCTGCCGACCGTCGCTGGGCCGACCTCCCGTAGCGACAGAGCTCCAGCTCTGTCGTTCGACAGGCCTAGAGGCCCGTCGCTACGTGACCCGCGCGAGCGCCTCGTCGCGCGTTGCAATCTCCCCGTTGAGCTGCAGCGCCCGCAGCCGAGCGAGCGCCGCCCCCAGCGCCGGTCCCGCAGCCACGCCCGCCGCGATCAGATCGGCCCCCGTCACGAGCGGCGGCGGGTCGAGCTCGGCGCGGGGCCGCGCGATCTGCGCCGTCACCCACGCCGCCGTCGCGGCGCCCCCACGCCCGCAGTCGGCCCGGGCCCGGAGCAGGTCGGCCAGCAGAAAGGCATCCTCGTGCGCGAGCCACGGCTGCACCTCCGCCCACGGCCGCACGGCCACGTCGGGCCCGTCGAACATGGCCACGGCCTCCTGCAACCACACCGCGAGCTTCACCTCCCGATTCGAGAGCCGCAGTCGCTGCGCCGCCTGCCGCAGCGGCCCGACCCCCACCCGTTCGTAGAGGGCGGCAAGTGCCGACGCCAGCCCCGGCTCGTCGAGGGCGTCGATGATCCGCGCCGCCTCGCCCCACCGTGCCGCAGCGCCGTCACCCAATGCGCTAGGCGCCCTGCGTGCCTGCCCCGCCACCTCCGGCAGCACCTCCTGCGCGAGCCCCGTCTCGGCGAGCAGTTCGAGCGCCCGCCGGCGGCCCGGCCGCGACACCATCGCCCGCAGTTCGGCCGCGATCCGCTCCGGGCTCACGGTGGTCACGAGGTGCGTCATCCGCTCGATCGCCGCCCGCGTCTCGCCGTCGAGGACGAAGCCAAACGACGCCGCAAACCGCACGGCCCTGAGCATCCGCAGGTGATCTTCGCCAAACCGCATCGCGGGCATGCCGATCGCCCGCACCACGCCCGCCGCCAGGTCGGCGCGGCCGTCGACGTAGTCGTGCACCTCCCCGGTCAGGGGATCGAGAAACAGGCCGTTGATCGTGAAGTCGCGGCGCTGGGCATCCTCAGGCGCCGTCGAAAACGTGACGCCGGCGGGGTGCCGGCCATCGGTGTAGGCGGCGTCGGTCCTAAATGTCGCCACCTCGATCTGCCCGGCCCCCTTCGGCCCGAGCACGGTGATCACGCCGAAGGCAGCCCCCACGGCGAGGGTCCGCCCGCGACCGAACACCCGGCGCACCTCGTCGGGCGTGGCCGACGTCGCCACGTCGTAATCGGCGGGAATCCGTCCCAAAAGTTCATCCCGCACACACCCGCCTGCCCACAGCGCGTCGTAGTCCGCGGCCCGCAGGCGGCTGACGACCTCGACAGCAAACTGCCGGGCCTGCTCGGGGTTGGAAACTGGTTTGGACATCTGGGTCGGACAGTTGACTGCCGGGGAAAAATTCCGATAGTATGCAGGGGTTAGGGGCACACGAGAAAGTTTGCAACGGACTGCCGCGGGGACATCGAACTTTTCCTTCTTTCCACCCGTACTGTCCGGGCCGACCTTCTCGGTCGATTTGTTCATTTTTTCATTTCCCGCCCGATTGGGCATCAAAAAGGTGTACTCATGACTTTTTCCAAATTTTCCAAGCGACGGGGCTTTACGCTCGTCGAACTGTTGGTGGTGATCGCCATCATCGGCGTGCTCGTGGGCCTGCTCCTGCCGGCCGTGCAGGCTGCCCGTGAAGCGGCCCGTCGGTCGAGTTGCAGCAACAACCTCAAGCAGATCGGCGTCGGTCTGCACGTCTACGCCGACTCGAACGCCCGCGGCGGCGACAATTTCTTTCCGTGGCTGACGACGGGTGGAACAGGAGGCAGTTCGGCCGGTGGATTCAGCTGGCTTGCACAGGCGCTGGGCGGCATGGAAGAGACGAACCTGCTGCGCCAGATCACCGGTACTTCTAATACTACCAAGCCGTTTATCGACGGCTCGTCGGTCACGGCAAGTTTCCCGAGCGGGAATAACTCGCAGGGCCAACAGATTCGGGCGGCTGCGAACTCACCTGGGTCGACCAAGTTGAACTTCGCGCTCTGCCCGAGCTTTGCTGGCAACACGACCGTGACCGGCAGCGCGGACGGCGTGAGCAACTACCGTGCGAATGCGGGTATCGCCGGCTCGGCCACGGTTCCCACGTCTGCCTCGACGACCGCTGGCCTCGGCGGCCTGTCGCACACGCAGCGACTTGGCTTCCGTGATTTCTCCGACGGTACGAGCAAGACGGTGATGGTCTCGGAAAGCCGTGAGAATCCGAGCACCTCGACAGGCGCACCGTGCCGTTGGATTCTGGGCGAGTTGTTCCATATGCCATCGATCACTGCCGGCACTCTCACCAGCGGCACGTGGTCGGCAACAGGTACTCGTCTCGCGCTGATGAGCGGCACGAACACCACGACGCTGCCCCCCACCGCGGTTGCTCACACGATCGGTGCAGATAATACCCAAAGTTTCTCGTGGGGTCCTTCGAGCGACCACGCGGGCAAGATCATCGGCCACCTGTTTGCCGACGGTCACGTGGAGTTCATTGGTGCGGACGTTGCCACCAACACCTACCAGGCTCTCAACACCCGCGGCAGCGGCGAGCCGATTCCGGAGTACTGATTCCGGATCGACCGTCGGTTGACGGCATGATTCACGGGCGGCCGGCAACGCGAGTTGCCGGCCGCCTTCTTTTGTGGTGCGATTCGTTCATGAGCAACTCCCCCGCCATCGAGATTTCGGCCGCCGACGCGGCCGTGGTGCTCCGCGACACGCCGCCCTCGGCCGCCCTCCTGCTCCTCGACTGCCGCACGCCGGAGGAGCACGCAACGGCCAAGATCGCGGGAGCCATGCTCCTGCCGATGCAGGAGATCGCCGAGCGGGTGGCCGAGATCGAAGCCTGGCGCGGCAAGCCGATTATCGTCCACTGCCACCACGGGATGCGCAGCCTGCGAGTGGCGAAGTGGCTGCGTGAGCAGGGCTTCCCGCTCGCCCAGAGCATGCAGGGCGGCATCGACGCATGGAGCACCGACGTCAATCCGGCCGTGCCGAGATATTGACCGCCCCGTAGCGACGGAGCTCCAGCTCTGTCGTAGCGACAGGCCTGGAGGCCTGTCGCTACGCCAGCCCCAATGCTCGCACCTGCCGCTGCGTGAACGGCACGGCACCGAGGAGCAGATCAGGCTCGTCGTGCTCCTCCGGCACGAGCCGACGGACGATCGTGGCGGCGAGCGCATCGATGCCGAGACCCGTGACGGCCGACGTGCGGATGGCGTCGAGGGGGATGGCGTCGTCGCCGCTTGCGAGATCGCACTTCGAGAACACGAGGATTCGGTTCGTAGCGACGGAGCTCCAGCTCTGTCGATCCGACAGGCCTGGAGGCCTGTCGCTACGGATCCGACAGGCCTGGGGGCCTGTCGCTACGACATGCAGCACCAGGTCGGCATCGGCAGCCGCGTCTCGCGCCCTCGCAATCCCCGCGACCTCCGTCGGCCCCGCGGGATCGTCCCGCAGACCGGCCGTGTCGACGAGGTCGATCTCCCAGCCGTCGAGCACGATCCGCGTATCGAGCACGTCGCGGGTCGTGCCCGGCTCGGCCGACACGATGCTCCGGGCGTGGCCGACGAGCGCGTTCACGAGGCTGCTCTTCCCCGCGTTCACTTCCCCCGCTACGACCACCCGCCACGGCCGCGTGAGCCGCAGGCCCACGCGCGCAGACCGCCGCAGCCGATCGCGTGAAGCGACAGCCCCTGCGACGTCGGCGGCCGCATCGAGCCCCGCGATCCGAGCGATCTCAGCGTCGAGCGCCCCCGCCAGCTGCCGGGCCAGGATCTGCGCCGCCTTCGACCCGCCAACCCGCGCGAGCGCCTCGCGAGCCTCCACCTCGATCAGCGACGCCCCGCTGGCCGTGAGCCAGTCCTGCCACGACTGCCGCACGGCCCCGAGCTGCTCGAAGCTCGCAAGCACGGCCGCGCTCGCCGCGAGCCCGCCGTGGCAGTGCACCTCCAGCCGCTCAGCCGAGCGCCGCACCACGACGAGCTCCTCCCCCCGCTCACCATCACCCCAACGTCCGAACACGACCGCCCCATCCGCCCTCTCCACGAGCGGCGCGGCCCCACGCGGAAAGAACAGCCGCGCCACGGCAGCCAGCGCGCCGCTGCCCGCCACACCCACGACGGCAAGCGCGCCACGACCGGGCGGCGTAAGCAGGGCTACTCGAACGGGGGCTATCCGCATAGAAGTGAAAGGTTCGTATCCTGTCATCGCAGGATTCGGCGAGGGGTTGCCCCTGCCGTAGAGCCGGCGTAGCTGACCAGCGGAGCCATGGATGGCGGAGCGCAGGCAGGTCCGAGTGAGCGAAGCCCAGGATGGGCGCAGCGAACGTCCGGCGATGCGGCGGGGGCAACCCCGACCCACACCAGGTGAGGAAATATCACGTTCTTCCGACGAACGCTAGCCTGACCGACTTTCAAGGAGCACCCACCCATGGCCGACTGGATCGAGGAAGGGAAAAAGGCGCCGGATTTCACGCTGCCCACGCACGACGGCACGAAGCTGAAGCTCTCGAGCCTGCGGGGCACGCCGGTCGTCCTCTATTTCTACCCCAAGGACGACACGCCCGGCTGCACCCGCGAGGCCTGCGGCTTCCAAGACGCGAAGGCGAAACTCGCCAAGCACAAGGCCGTGGTGCTCGGCGTCAGCCCCGATTCGCCGGAGAGCCACGAGAAGTTCCGGGCCAAGTACAAGCTCCCGTTCACGCTCCTGGCCGACGAGGGGCACAAGGTCGCCGAGAAGTATGGCGCCTGGCGCGAGAAGAACATGTACGGCAAGAAGTCGATGGGAATCGCCCGCAGCACGTTCGTGATCGACGCGGCCGGCACCGTCGTCAAGGTCTTCAAGGCCGTGAAGGTGGACGGCCACGACGAGCAGGTGCTGGCGGTGTTGAAGGGGTTGTAGGGACGGACCGTGGGGACAGGCCTGGAGGCCTTTCCTTTCGACAGGCCTGGAGGCCTGTCGCTACGGGTGTCTTTCGACAGGCCTGGAGGCCTGTCGGTACGACGGGCCCTGCACGGCCAAAAACACGGCGCATACTTGGGGCGATGCAGTCCCTTCTCGCAAAACTGGCCGCGTTCGGGGTGATCGTGGGCGGCTTCGCCGCGACCGGCGACCTGCGCCGCCTCGCCGAACGCGGCACGCGGCTCGTCAATGCCACGACGGTGCCCGTGGAAGCAGCGCCGCCGGCGCCCGGATCGGACCGCGGGCCACCGCCCTCCGGCCCCTCGCATCCGGAGCCCGTGGTATCACCCGCCCAGCCAGCACCAGCCCCCGCCGAGGCCCGCGACGCCCCGGTCGGTCACCCGGTCTCCGCAGCCCGGCTGCCGGTCTCCACGCTCGAGAGCATCAACCTGCGGACGCTTTCCCCGGGCAAACGCCTGGCCGTCTGGGTCGGCACCCCGCCGGCACTCGTCGCCTTCGACATCGTCGACCCGGCATCGGGCGAGGTGCTCGAACAGCAGCTCACGCAGGCAGGAGGGGCACCGCATGCGATTCCGCGGCGGGTGCGGCTCGAGGGCGACGCGTCCCGCCCACGGCAGATCGTCCGCGGCGGCTCGCTGCGGCTTCTGCCCCTGGGCATCGCCCACGGGGCGAGCCCGGCCGGGCCGGCCGAAACCCTCGGCCCCGTGCGGGCGATCGAAGTGCAGTAGCGACGGGCCTCCAGGCCTGTCGAATACGTAGCGACGGGCCTCCAGGCCTGTCGAATACGTAGCGACGGGCCTCCAGGCCTGT
>JBAXUY010000039.1:0-24702 GCA_037129475.1 Planctomycetia bacterium
GTGACGATGTTCCCGCAGGGCGACTTCTGCGACGTCGTCGGCAACGTGTGGCAATGGACGCGGACCCCGATCATGCCGTTCAAGGGCTTCGAGGTGCATCCGCTCTACGACGATTTCTCCGTGCCCACCTTCGATGGCCGCCACAACCTCATCAAGGGCGGGTCGTGGATCTCCACCGGCAACGAGGCGCTCGCGAGCGCCCGGTATGCATTCCGCCGGCACTTCTTCCAGCACGCCGGCTTCCGGACGATCGTCGAGGAGCCCGGCAGCGCGGCCGTGACCGCTGGATCGCGGCTGTATGAAACCGACCAGCTCGTCACACAGTATCTCGACTTTCACTACTTCGATGCCGCGTCGGGCGGGGCCGGCTCCACGTCGGCGCCACTCGGGGTGCCCAATTTTCCGCGGGCCTGCGTGGCGGCCATTGTTCCACACGTTCCGACTGCGCGGCGCGAACGCTGCCTCGACATCGGCTGCTCCGTCGGTCGCTCGGCCTTCGAGCTAGCGCGGTACTTCGCCCATGTCGATGCGATCGACTTCTCAGCCCGCTTCATCCAGGCGGGCGTCCGCCTGCAGCACGGCGACGAGGTGCACTACGAGATTCCGACCGAAGGCGAGCTCACCGCCTCCCGCGCGATCACGCTCGAGCGGCTGGCCCTCGCGGACGTCGGGGACCGCGTGGCTTTTCTGCAGGGAGATGCCTGCAACCTCAAACCACTATTCACCGACTACGACCTCGTCTTCGCCGGCAATCTGATTGATCGGCTGTACGACCCGGCGCTGTTCCTCACGGCCATCACGTCCCGCATCCGTGCCGGTGGCTGCCTGGCGATCACGTCGCCCTACACCTGGCTCGAGGAATACACCGCGAAGGCGAAGTGGCTCGGCGGCCGACGCGAACATGGCGAGCCCCTCTCGACGTTCGCGGGGCTTTCGCGAGCGCTCGAACCGTCGTTCATGCTCGTCGCCCGTGAGGACGTCCCGTTCGTGATCCGCGAGACCGCCCGCAAACACCAGTACTCGATCGCCGAATTGACGGTCTGGTGCAGACGGTGAGACGATTTCCCGGTCGGCCGGCGACCTCCCTCCACGCTCCCTGAAGATGCCTCCCACCCCCTTCGATCCCTGCAAGCAGTGGCTCGGTATCGACGCCGTCGATCTCGTCGACCCACGGCGCGTGCTCGGGATTTCCCCACGCGAGACGGATGCCGCGAAGGTCGTGCACGCAGCGCAACGGCGGCTCGACAGACTGCACGGCGTGAACGCGGGACCATTCGCAGTCGCCCGCAACGCGCTCGTGAAGCGCGTCGAGGAGGCCCGTGACGCGCTGCTCGCCGAGATCGCGACTCCCCCGCGCGCAGCACACTCCTCCGGTGATCGACTCTCGATGCCTCCCCCTCCGGGTGGTGCAGCCTCGCCAGGGCCGCGGGCGACCGTTCCGGCGGTGCCGCGAGTGCCTCCCGTCCCCACGGTGCCTCGGCCGGCTGCGTCGTCCACGCCGTGGCCAGATGCAGGCGGTGACGACCATGCACACGCTCCGGCCATCGAGATTCGGCGGCCGGTCGTCTATCGCAAGAAGTCGAGCGGCAGCGGCGTGCTGCTCCTCCTGATCGCCGGACTCGCCGCGGCCGCCGGCGGCCTCTACTGGTTCAAATTTCGACCGAACCGCATCGCAGCCAGGCCCGCGACGCGTGATGTGGCCGTGGGCGACACACCGTCAAAGGAGGCGAATCCGAAGCCGAAGATCAACCTCCGTAAGGATCGCCGTGAGGAACCAAGCGACGAACCCACTCACGCCGTTCCCGCCATCGCTCCGGCTCCACAACCTCCGGCTCCGATGCCGAAACCGCGTGTGAAGGCACCTCCCCCAGAGGAACCGCCGGCCATCCCGGCCGTGCCGGAGACGCCCGCCAAATCGCCCGAGCCCAGCCCTCCACCCGAGCCACCGGCGGAGGATACCGCCGCCATCGAGGCGTCGTTACGCAAGGTGCCAGAGTTCCTCCGCGCGTCCGACTTCGCGGCGGCCACGCAGGCGGCCACGCAGGCGGCAGCGTCCTCCCAAACCAAAGCCTCGCGCGACCGTGCCGAGCGCTGGGCCGAGTTGGTCACGTTCGCCAAGGGATTCGCCGACTACCGCAACCAGGCCTTGGCCACCGTGACACCGGGCGTGGAATTCGACATCGAAGGCAAGAAGATCATCGTGGTCGAGATCGACGACGAAAAGTTTGTCTACCGCTTCGCGGGCAAAAACCGGACGACGCCCCGCGGCCGGATCCCCGGTGGCATCCTGATGGCGATCGTGACGACGTGGTTCGACGACAACCCCGCAAACGACCTGTTCATCGGCGCCTACCACGCCACGAAGGAGGAGCCGGACCTCGACAAGGCCCGGGCGTCGTGGGAGAAGGCGAACGCCGGCGGCGCCGACGCCTCCCTCCTGCTTCCGCTCCTCGACGATCCGCTTCTGACAGCCTCCGAGTAGGACGGGTTTCGGCCTGTCGCTTCTCTCCTAATATGCCGCTTCCAAGATCGGCCGCAGCCGATCGGGGTCGAGTTCCACCGGATTGCCGCGCATGCTGGCGCCGCCCGAGTTTTCTGCGAGCCATGCGATGCGGTCGCGGGCCAGGCCGACGTCCGCCAGCCGCTGCGGAACGCGTGCGTCGCGGCAGAGCCGCTCGATCCGGCCGACGAATGCCGCCGCGAGCGTCTCGTCGGCACCGTTCGCGGTCGGATCGACCGCGCGCTCGAGCGCGGCGAAGTCGCGTCGCGTCACGACGGCATTCACCCGCATGGCGACCGGCAGCATGAGGGCGCACGCGAGGCCGTGCGGCGTGCCGCACTCGATCCCGAGCGCCGCCGCCACCCCGTGGGCCATGCCCAGGCCGGAGTTGGTCAGGGCGACGCCCGACACGAACGCGGCGTGGCTCAGCGCAGCGCGGGCACCGAGGTCGGCCGGGTCGGCGAGCACGCGCGGCAGGGCGGCGAGCGACCGAGGGAGGGCGTCGAGCACGAGGGCCCGCGGCACGGGCCGCGCGAACCTGCAGATGAATGACTCGATCAGTTGCGTGATCGCGTCGAGTCCTGCAGCGGCGGTCGTCATCCTGTCGCAGCCGGCGCCGAGCGCGGGATCCACGATCACGGCCCGCGGCACCATCAGCGGGCTCCGCATGCTCTTCTTGAATCGGCGCCGCGGGCAGGAGATCACGGCGTTGCGGGTTGCCTCCGCACCGGTGCCGGCCGTCGTGGGAATCGCCACCACGGGCAATGGCCAGCGGGTGACCGTGCGGCTGCCGACACCTTCGAGGTGGTCGGTCACGACTGCGGCGACGTCGCGCCCGACGGCCGTCGTGGGATCGACATTCGTGGCGAGTGCGGCCACGGCCTTGGCGAGGTCGATCGCCGAACCGCCCCCCACTGCGACGATCACGGCCCCGTCATGACCGCCGGCGGGCAATCCGGCGAGCGCCGCGGCGACGTGCTCCACCGTCGGCTCGCCATCGGCCGTGGCGACGACACGATGCTCGATGCCGGCGGCGGCAAGGCTCGCCTCGAGACTCGGCCGGGCGGCCGATTCGAGCAGACTGCGGCGGCCGCCGACCAGCCAGGCACGTCGTCCCAGCAGGCCCACCACTTCGCCCACGTCCACCACGCGGCCGATGCCGAAGTGCACGAGCGGCGGGAAGGCCAGATCGTAGTTCAACGCCTGGGCCGGCGCGACTCGTTCCGATGGCGTGGGCGACATGTTCACTCCAGGCAGGACTCCGGCGTTGGCTGCCGTTCGTTTACACTGTAGCCAATGCAGCCCTCCGTTCCCGCCCTCGACATGCCTCCGTGCCCCGGTCCTGTCCGCGGGGCGATCCGCCCCCCGGGCTCCAAGAGCATCACCAATCGGGCGCTGGTCTGTGCGGCACTCGCCCGCGGCA
Organism: Planctomycetia bacterium; assembly: GCA_037129475.1. Lineage (GTDB taxonomy): Bacteria > Planctomycetota > Planctomycetia > Pirellulales > UBA1268 > RGVT01. Next base: position 3,924 of record JBAXUY010000039.1, read on the forward strand.
CGAGCCGGCTTTCCGGCGTGCTCGACAGTCAGGACACCCGCGTCATGGCCGGTGGTCTGCAGGCCCTGGGCATCCCCCTGCGGGCCGACTGGCCGCAGGGGCTCGTCGAGGTGACAGGCGCCGCAGGATCGATTCCGGCAGCCGAGGCCGCGATCGACTGCGTTGCGAGCGGCACGACGATGCGGTTCCTGTCGGCCGTCTGCGCACTCGGGCGCGGCACGTACAGGCTCGATGGCACGCCGCGGATGCGGCAGCGGCCGATCGACGACCTGCTCACAGCCCTCCGCAGCCTCGGCGTGGACGCGGTGGCCGAGAGCCCCGGGGGCTGCCCGCCCGTGGTCATCCACTCGCACGGCATCGCGGGCGGCAAGGCCGTGGTCGCGGGAGGCACGTCGAGCCAGTTTGCCAGCGGCCTGGCGATGGTGGCCCCTTGCTGCCCGAGCGGCCTCGAGATCGAGTTCGCGGGCCGCCTCGTCTCCTTGCCATATCTGGAGATGACCCGCCTTGTGATGGCGGCCTTCGGCGCCGCGTGCGATGTCGTCGATGAACGCACGTGGCGCATTCAGCCCGGTGGCTACTCAGCCTGTGATTTTCATGTCGAACCTGACGCCTCGGCGGCGAGCTACTTCTTCGCGGCAGCCGCCATCACCGGTGGCGACGTGACCGTGGAAGGCCTCTCACGGCGCAGCATGCAGGGAGATGTGGCCTTCTGTGACGCGCTCGAACGCATGGGCTGCGAGGTGGTGTGGAATGAGACAGGCAGCGGCTCGACGACGGTCCGCGGCCGGGCGGCCCGCGGTATCGACATCGACATGAATGCGATCAGCGACACCGTTCCGACGCTCGCGGTCGTCGCCCTGTTCGCCGACGGCCCGACGACGATCCGCAACGTGGCGCACATCCGCGACAAGGAGACCGACCGCATCGGTGACCTTGCCCGGGAGCTTCAGCGACTCGGCGCCGACGTGGCCGAACGTGCCGACGGGCTGCGAATCACCCCCTGCCCCCTGCACCCGGCGACCGTTTCGACCTACGACGATCACCGGATGGCGATGAGCCTGGCGCTCGCAGGGTTGCAGGTGCACGGCCTGCGGATCCTCGATCCGGCGTGCGTCGGCAAGACCTTCCCCGGCTACTGGGCGAGCCTCGCGGAGATCGCACGGCTCGACACCTCCGGATGGCCGCGTGCATCCTGAGGCTGATCGCCCCGTCGCCGGCCACCTGTCACTCGGAAGCGAGCCAGCCCGGATCCGAGTCGGTCGATTCGGCCGCCTGCTGCAACGCCGCCTCGGCTCGTTCGATCAGATCCTCGACGCGGCGATCCTGCAGCCGTTCACCCACGGCGGGCCCCGCCGGCTGATCCGCGGCGATGAAGCCGCCGCCACAGTGCTGGCAGTACACCCGCTTGCCGAGCAACGTGACGCCGATGTTCAACAGCCGCCCGCAGACCGGACACCCCTGGTGGAATGAAACCGAAAAGCCCTGCAACTTTGTCATGGTCTCACCGTTGAAATCGCTGAGGTCCGACCCTCCGTGGAACGCAGTGTACGGCCGCCCCCCCTGACAGGCAATTCCGCATTGCATGAGGGTTTCGCAAGGTGGCGAAAACGCGTCCCATCCATCACAATGCGGTATGATTTGATTTCGTTTCGGGGGACAGACCCGCCGCTCGCCCCCGCTCCCCGGTGAATGCCCGATGCACCGACCCTGGCTGGCACCGATCATCATCCTGTTCTGGTGCCTGACCACCACCTGGCTGGTGGTGGCGAAGATCCTGCCCTCGCTCCTGCCCGGCTCCCCGCCGGGGTATCAGGCGCTGTACGCGTCGAACAACCGCCTGATCCCGGTGGCATGGACGGTCCTGTGGAAAGACCAGCCGATCGGCTGGGCGGTGAGCGAGTCGCGCCGAAACGACGACGGCGGCGTCGCCGTCGAGACGGTGCTGCGATTCGAGCGACTTCCGCTCGATGAACTGCTGCCCGCCTGGACGAAACCGCTGCTCGGGAGGGCGCTCGAACGCACGGCGGCCGTCGACTTCGAGGCCCGCGGCACGCTCTTGATCGATCCGCAGGGGCAGTTGCAGTCGTTCCATTCGACGGTCGACCTGCCGGGCGGTGGCGACCGGGTCGTGCTCGACGGAACCGTGGACGACGGTCACGTGAGGATCGTGATCCGGGCCGGCGAACTGTCGTACGAGACAAGCCGCTATCTGCCCTCCCACATCATGATCGGCGACGAACTGTCGCCCCATGCGACGATGCCGGGGCTGTCCCTCGGCAAGCGCTGGACGGTCCCGATCTACAGCCCGTTGCGTGGTGGAAAGGCGGCCCTCGAGGTGCTGCACGCGGAGGTCATCGGCGAGGAGACGCTGTTCTGGGAGGATCGACTCGTGCGGGTCGACCTCGTGGTCTACCGTGACGATCCCTCGGGACACCACGAACCCTGCTGTCGCATCTGGGTCGACCGGACCGGCCGCGTGCTCAAGCAGGAAAGCGCCATGCTCGGCTCCATGCTCACGTTCCTGCGTCGCTCCGACGAAGCCGCGGAGGGGCTCGCGCACGGATTTCGGGCGGAACAGCCGTCCTCCCTCGACGAGGCCCCGGCTGTGCCATGATTGAGTTTGACCACGTCACCCGAACCTACGGCCCCAAGACGGCCGTCTCCGATCTGTCGCTCGCCATTCCCCGGGGCGAGTTGTTCGCCCTCCTGGGTCCGAACGGCGCCGGCAAAACAACCACCATCAAGATGTTGGTCGGCCTGCTCCAGCCATCGCGCGGCGCCGTGAGGGTGAGTGGATTCGACCTCGTCAAGGATCCCCGCAACGCCCATCTCCACATCGGATACGTCCCCGACGAGCCCTGCCTCTACGACAAGCTCACCGGCCGGGAATTCCTCTGGTTCATCGCCGACATGTTCGGCATGCCGAGGCATCTGGCGGCGGAGCGGATCGGACTGGAGATCGAGCACTTCGAACTGGGTGAGTTTGCCGACGACCTGGCGGAAAGCTATTCGCTCGGAATGAAGCAGCGGCTCGTGTTCGCGGCGTCGCTCCTGCATGCACCGGACGTGCTCGTGCTCGATGAACCGATGGTCGGCCTCGATCCACGCAGCGTCCGAATCGTCAAGGACCTGCTCGCCGCCCGCATCCGCGAGGGCATGACGGTGTTCATGTCGACCCACACGCTCGCGATGGCGGAAGAGATGGCCGATCGCGTCGGCATCATGGTCCGCGGCCAACTGCGATTCCTGGGCACCGTCGCGGAACTGCGGGACCAGATGGCGCTCGAGACCACGAGCCTCGAGCAGCTCTACCTCGAACTCACGAGCCCCCGGTCGGGCCGGCAGGGCAGGGAGTGACGATGTCGACCCGCACCACGGCCAGCCCGGCGTCGATCGCGCCATCGGACGCCCTGATGGCATCCTGCTGCCGGCTGCTGCCGGTGGATGCGGAGTCGGCCCTCTTCCTCAGACTGAGGACGCGGATCGCCTGGGCGCTCTGCACCACGATGCTGTCGACGGCCCGGCTGCGACTGAGCCTCGTGGTGCTCTTGAGCGCGATGTTCTGGATTTCGCTCTACGGGATCTTCGTCGAGGCCTTCACGTTCCTGGAGGCGTTGCACGCCGAAGTCATCTCCCTCCTCTTCAACGCGTTCTTCTCGTCGCTGATGGTGATGCTCGTATTCTCGACCGGCATCCTGCTCTACGGCGGCATGTATTGTTCTCCCGAGGCGCGGCTCCTGATGACCCTGCCGGCCCGGGAGGAGGCGATCTTTTCCCACAAGTTCCAGGAGGCGGTCTGGTTCTCGAGCTGGGGCTTCATCCTGCTCGGGAGCCCGATGCTCGTGGCGTATGGCGTGGTGCGCGAGTCGCCGTGGACATACTTCGCGCTCCTCCTGCCGTTCATGATGTCGTTCGTCGTCATCCCCGCGACCGTCGGCGGAATCTGCTGCATGGCGATGGTGGCGTGGCTGCCGAGGCTGCGGCTGCATGCCTTGTCGATCACCCTGGGGGTGGCCTGCGTCGGGGCCATCTGGCTGGCGTGGTCGACGCTTTCGACGGTGAGGGCCGACAGCATGTCGGCCGCCTGGTTCGAGCAGACCTTCTCGCGGCTGGCGATCACCGAGCAGAAGCTGTTTCCGAGTTGGTGGCTCTCGAGCGGGCTGCTCGAAGCGGCCCGCACCGGGGCGACCCGCCAGGAAGCCTGGGCGGCGCTGGCCGAGGCGATCAAGTTCCTGGCCCTGCTCGTCGCCAACGGCATGCTCCTGCAACTCGTCGCCGGCTGGCTGGCCCGTCGGGCCTATCGGCTCGGGTTCAGCCAGCTCGCCAGCGAGGTGCCGGCCCGGCGCCGACGACGCATCGGATGGTTCGACGAGATGCTCGTGAACGCAGGGTCGGCGGCCGGCCGGCCGCTGCGATTACTCGTCGTGAAGGACATCCGTCTGTTTCGACGCGACATCTCCCAGTGGTCGCAGTTTCTGATCTTCTTCGGACTCCTCGGGCTCTACTTCTGGAACGTCCGTTCGTTCAATTACAACAACGCCTACGCTTCGATGATCGGGTTTCTCAACCTGGCGGTCGTCGGGCTCATTCTTTCCACGTTCACGACGCGGTTCGTGTTTCCGATGATCAGCCTCGAGGGCCGTCGCTTCTGGATCCTGGGCCTGCTGCCGGTCCACCGTGATCAGATCGTATGGTCGAAGTTCCTGTTCTCGTTTTTGGGCGGCGTGCTGCCATGCTGTGGCCTGGTCCTGCTCAGCGACGTGATGCTCGGCCTGCCGAGGCGGACGATTCTGGTGCACGAAATTTGCTGCGTGGTCCTGTGCATGGGGCTGTCGGGCATTGCCGTGGGCCTGGGAGCGCGGATGCCGGACCTTCGCGAGGTGTCGCCGTCGAAGATCTCCTCCGGCTTCGGTGGCACGTTGAGCCTCGTCATCAGCTCGTTGTTCATCATGGCGGTGGTCGTCGTGGCCGCCCTCCCGTCCCACCTGTTCCTGGCCGCCCACGCCCTCGGCCCGGGAACCGTCCGGGGGGTCTTGGCCTGGGTGGGCAGCGGACAGGGTGTCGCCGCCAGCCTCATGGTCGTGGTGGCCCTGGGGATGATCGCCACGGCCCTGCCGATGTGGCTCGGGTTGCGGTCGTTCCGCCGGTTGGAGCCGTGAGCACGGCCCCCGGGCTGGGGTGCCGCGGGAGGGCCCCTGCCGGTTACGATCCGTCACCACGTGCGGTTTCTCTTCCGTACGCCCCGCGTTTCGTCAGGACACCAGGCCGCCGCCGGCCGCCCACCACATGATCAGCCGCCCGGCCTCTCGTCGCTCGAGTCCGATGCCGCGGATCGGAGCGGTGCAATATCTCAACACGAAACCCCTCGTCCACGGACTGGCGGGGCGTGGGCTCGACGTGGTCTACGATCTGCCGAGCAGGCTGGCCGATCGCCTCGCCAGCCGAGATCTCGACGTCGCGCTCATCCCCTCGATCGAACTCTTCCGGGGCGACGGCTATCGCGTGGTGTCAGACGCATGCATCGGCTGCCGTGGCGCCGTGATGAGCGTCAAACTCTTGTTTCGCACGGCTCCCGGTCGGGTCGCCTCCCTCGCCGTCGACGAGGGCTCGCGGACGAGCGCGACATTGGCCCGCATTCTGCTCGCGGAACGATTCGGGGTGCGGCCGGCCATCGAGTCGTTGGCGATCGGATCCGGACTCCACGACACGAGTGCCGACGCGGTGCTGCTGATCGGCGACCGTGCGATCGGTTCGCATCGCGGCGCGTTCCAACTCGTCTGGGACCTGGGTGATGAATGGGTGCGGTGGCAGGGGCTGCCATTCGTCTTCGCGGTATGGGCCGCGCATCGCGGCGTCAGCCAGTCGACGCTCGAGAGCATCGAGCCGCTCCTCGCCGGGGCTCGCGACTCCGGGAAGGCAAACCTCGCCGCCATCGCCTCTGCCGAGGCCTCGGCCCACGGCCTGACGGTGCCCCAGTGCCTCGGGTACCTCCGCGACAATTTGCACTATGATCTGGGTGTCGGGGAACGCGAGGCCCTCGCCGCGTTCTACGGTCATGCGGCCGCGCTCGACCTGGCCCCCGCCGGAATCGACGTGCCCCGCGACGTCGTCATGCGCCCGGCGGCGTCGCGGTCCGCCTGAGGCACGGTTCCCACCTTCCATGATCACGCCCCCACCCTCCGACTCCGCGACCGTCAGACGGATCCTCGACGACACGGTGTCCGGTAGGCGCCTGTCGCCCGACGACGCGGTCGTGCTGCTGCAGTCCCGCGACCTGGCGGCGATCGGCCGGGCCGCCCACGCCGTCACCATGCGGCTCCATCCCGAGCCCTATCGCACCTACAACATCGACCGCAACATCAACTACACGAACGTCTGCACCGCGGTCTGCGATTTCTGCGCGTTTTACCGTCGGCCCAAACATCCCGAGGGCTACGTGCTCGACCGCGACGTGCTGCTTACGAAGGTCGAGGAAACGGTGGCGCTGGGTGGCGACCAGATCCTCATGCAGGGTGGTCTGCATCCCACGCTCACGCTCGAGTGGTACGAGGAACTGCTCCGCGACATCAAGGCGCGGTTTCCGCAGGTCAACGTCCACGGTTTCTCGCCGCCCGAGATCCACCACATCACCAAGGTCTCGAAGCGGCCGCTCAGGGAAGTGCTCGAGCGCCTCGCCCGGGCCGGTCTCGGTTCGCTGCCGGGCGGCGGCGGCGAGATCCTGGTCGACCGCGTTCGCACGGCGATGACCCGTGGCAAGGTGCTTACCGACGACTGGCTGGAAGTGCACCGCGAGTGGCACCGGCTCGGCGGCAAGAGCACCGCCACCATGATGTACGGCCACATCGAGACGCTGGCCGAACGCGTCGAGCATCTCGACCGGCTGCGGGAGCTTCAGGACGAGACCGGCGGATTCACGGCGTTCATCTGCTGGTCGTTCCAGCCCGAGAACACCGACATGGCCGACATCCCCGCGACCGGTCCGTTCGAATACCTGAAGACGCAGGCCGTCGCCCGGCTGTACCTCGACAACGTTCCCAACATCCAATCGAGCTGGGTGACCCAGGGCCGCGAGATCGGCCAGTTGGCCCTGCTCTACGGGGCCAACGACATGGGCAGCCTGATGATCGAGGAGAACGTAGTGAGCGCGGCCGGCACGGTCCACCATCTCACGCTCGACCAGATGCGATCGGCGATCTCGCAACTCGGGTGGATTCCCCGACGACGAAACGTGTTCTACGAGTTGTTCGAGGACGACCCGGGCGACACGACACGGTCGCGAGCCCGGTCCATCGAGCTGCCCGTGGCCGCCGTCGGGCCGTGAACGTGGGTTCCGCACGGCCGCTGACGCTGCGGGCCCGGCATGTCGTCTCGCTCGCAGGCCCGCCGCTCGAGAACGCCTGGCTGCGCATTCGCCACGGTCGCATCGTGACCGTCGGATCGAGCCCGGCCTCCGATGCCTCGATCGACCTCGGCGACGCGGTGATCCTGCCGGGCCTCGTCAATGCCCACACGCACCTCGAATTCTCGTCGCTCCAAGCGCCGCTTCCGGGCGACGGCGGGCTGCCGGAGTGGATCGGTCGCGTCGTCGCGCTGCGGCGGACGCTTCCGGCCGACGCCGCAGCAGCACGGGTGGCCGCGGCCATCGACGCCGGCCTCGCCGAATGCGCCGCCTCGGGCGTGACGACGATCGGCGAGATCGCGACCGCCGTCCGTATCTCCGCGCCCGCAGGCCCGCGCATCCGCGTGTTTCGCGAAGCGCTCGGCCTCTCCGGGACGGCGATCGAGGCCACTCTCGCGGCGTTGCAACGCGACCTCGATCGACTCGGTGCAGCGGGCGCCTTCGCAGGCGTGTCGCCGCACGCGCCCTACTCCGTCAGCGCACCGCTCGGCCGTCGGATGCTCGAGACCGCACGGCGGCGACGGCTCCCGGCGGCGATGCATCTGGCTGAAAGCCCGGCCGAGGCGGAACTCATCGCCCACGGATCGGGGCCGTTTCGGACGCTGCTCGAATCGCTCGGCGCCTGGCCGTCCACGGCGCCGCGGCTTCTCTCCGCGGCCGACTGGATTTCGCTGCTCGCCCGGGGACCGCGGGGGCTCGTCGTGCACGGCACGTTTCTCGACGACGACGCCCTCGCCCGATTCGCCCGCCATCGCGACCGCCTCGCCGTCGCGGTCTGCCCGCGAACCACACGACTGCTGTCGGGGGCCTTGCCGCCCGTGGCCCGGTTTCGCGCGGCAGGCATCCGTGTGGCTCTCGGCACCGACAGCCGCGCGTCGACCCCCGACCTCTCGGTGCTGGCCGAATGCCGCGCGCTCGTCGAGGGCGGCCTCGCGAGCCCCGCCGAAGCCCTGCACATGGCGACGGTCGACGGCGCCTGGGCCCTCGGCTTCGATCGCCAGGCCGGCATGCTCGCACCAGGCCGCCCCGCCGACCTCGTGATCCTGCGGCCGGCCCGCCCCTTCGCCGATCCGCATGCTGCCGCCCTCGACCCGGACACCACGGTCGTGGCGACGATCCGGGCCGGGCGGCTCATCCACGGCCAGCTGGGGAACTGACGGTCTGCGGCCCGTCCTACAGGCGGCAGTTCGAGATCTTGGTCTCGATGATCGCCGAGGCGCCGATCGCCTCCAGACGCTCCATGATGCCGTGGGCGTCGCCGCGCCTCACCATGGCCCTCACCGCACACCAGGCAGCGTCCTCGAGTGCGCTCACGGTGGGGGATTTGAACCCCGGCGTGATCGTCTCCGCCTCTGCGAGCCTGTCCCGAGGAATGTTGTATTCGAGGAGCGAGTAGCTCCGGGCGATCACGATTCCTTCGAGCCGGCGGACGATGCGATCGGCGGTGGTGGCATCGGTCACCCGGTGATTTTGCACGAGCACCGTCTCGTAGCGGCCGATCTCGTCGAGCACACGCAGCCGGTTGGCGGCGAGCGTGCTGCCCGTCTCGACGAGGTCGACGATGGCGTCGGCGACCTCGAGCTGGATCATGATCTCGACGCTGCCCGACAGTTCCACGAAGTGCGCCTCCACGCCACGCTGGGCCAGCCAGTCGCGTGTGATCCGGGGAAAGCTCGTGGCGATCCGCTTGCCGGCGAGCTGGCGGGCGTCGCCGATCCCCGAGTCTTCACCCACGCACAGGGCGAGGCGGCACGACCCGATCCCCAGATCGAGCCGGTGCGCGAGCGCCACGCCGCTCTCCGCGACGAGATCGGCCCCGGTGACGCCGAGGTCGATCGCCCCTTCGGCACACAGCACGGGAATGTCGTCGGTGCGCAGGAACGTCACCTCGACCGGCATGTCGCGGCACCGGGCGAACAGGCTGCGCTCCGTTCGCCGAAACGAGAGCCCGGCCTCGTTGAGCAGTTGCGCCGAGATGTCGGCGAGCCGCCCCTTGCTCGGGAGACCGATGCGAAGCAGGCGTCCGGTCGATGCGGGAGTCATGCAGGTTCTCCGGTCTTCGCGCGGGCCGCCTTCTCGTCGAGCCCCGACACACCGAACCGACGGGCGAGTTCGTCCTCGACCATCGACAGCGACAGGCCACGGCAGGCAAGCAGAACGAGCGTGTGGTACACGAGGTCGGCGGCCTCCGAGACGACGCGTTCGTCCGTCTCGCCACCGGCCGCGGCCACCAATTCCCCCGCCTCCTCCGACACCTTCGCGCCGATCTTCGCGACGCCCCCGGCCAGCAGCCGGCTGGTGTAGGATCGCTCCGGCGGGTCGTTTTTGCGCGACTCCACCACCCGTTCGAGGCTTTCGAGAGTTTCTCCCAGACGCGGCATCCGATGGCTCCTGAAGTTTCCTCAACTGTAGCATGCCCCGGCGGCGATGCAGCCGCCGTCGCTCCGCTCCGTGGCCCGCGGCTCGCCGCCGATTGCTGGTTCCTGTCGGGTCCGACGGCCGCCGGCAAAACGGCCCTGGCCCTCCACCTCGCACGGCGGCTCGACGCGGAAATCGTGAGCGTCGACTCGATGGCCGTCTACAGCGGCCTCGACATCGGCACCGCAAAGCCGTCGGCCGCCGAGCAGGCTGCCGTGCCCCATCACCTCATCGACATCGTCCCCCCCGCGGAGCCCTTCAGCGTTGCCCGCTGGCTCGCCGCAGCCGGCGCCGTGGTCGACGACATCCGTTCGCGGGCGCGGCGCATCCTGTTCGTGGGTGGCACACCGCTCTACCTTCGCGCGCTCCGCGATGGCCTCGCCCCCCTCCCTCCGGGCGACATGGTATTCCGCGAGTCGCTCGAGGCCGAGGCACGGGCCACCGGCTCCCAGGCCCTCCACGCGCGGCTCGCGACGATCGATCCCGCCGCGGCATCCCGCATCCATCCGCACGACGCCAAGCGCATCATCCGCGCCCTCGAGGTTGCCCACGTCACCGGCCATCCACTCAGCGCCGCCTTCGCCCCGCAGCCACACCCCGTGTTCGAGTCGCAGCTCCTCGTCGTCGATCTCCCCCGCCGGCTGCTCTCCGACCGGATCGACCGTCGCGTCGAAGCGATGTTCACCAGCGGACTCATCGACGAAACCAGCGCCGCCGCAGCCCTCCCCGGCGGCATCGGCCCCACGGCGTGCCAAGCCCCCGGCTACGCCGAGGCCCTCGCCGTGCTCGCCGGCACCCTCTCGGTCCCCGACGCCATCCGCCGCACGCAAGACCGCACGCGGCAACTCGCGAAGCGGCAGCTGACATGGCTGCGCAGCTTCAAGAACGCCGTCTGGATCACGGCGTGAGGTAAGCGTCGCACGATAGGGCACTGAATAACTACCCACATTCGGAGCCGAAGGGAGGCATGCTCGAGGGACACGGAACGGCACGGCGTCCTGCCGTCCGTTCCTTGGCCGACCTCCGTCGGCTGGTGCTGACCCGGCCCTCCAGGCCTGGCGCTCTTTCGTCCTCAACGACTCCCTTCGTCTGCGCGTGCCCACCTTCCCGACTCCGCCGAAAGTCCTTGGAGCTGTAGCGACAGGCCTCCAGGCCTGTCGATCGACAGAGCTGGAACTCTGTCGCTACGGGGGAGGCTTCGGGCTCCCCGTGTCCCGGGAGCCGGCGTATGTGACCAGCGCAGGCATGGATGCCGGAGCGCAGGCACATCCGAGTGAGCGGAGGGCTGGAGGCCCGCAGTGAACGTCCGGCGACGGGATACGGGGAGCCCGAAGCCGGAAGCCGGATGCTAGCACGGCCCGTGCTAGCACTTGATCTTGTGGTGGCATCCGTGCTGCCACACAAAATCGGAAAAATGCTTGCCTTGCGTCGCTCGGTCGATATTTTGAGCCCCCGAACGGTCGGCATGGATGTCGACTCGAGACCTTTCAGGGAGGATTTCATGGCTGGCAAACCACTCATCGGCATCAACACGGATTACCGCCCCACCCGCAAGGAGCACGCCGCGCTGTCGTTCGTCGCTGCCGGCTACTACGACGGCATCACGGCCTCGGGCGGCATTCCGGTGATCCTGCCTCCGCTCGCCGATGAGGACGACGTCGTCCGTCTGCTCGACCTGCTCGACGGCGTCGTGCTGGTCGGCGGTGCCGACCTCGATCCCCGCCGGGACGGCTACATGCCCCATCCGGCGGTCCGCCCGATGGACGCCCGCCGCGAGGACTTCGACCGGATGCTCGTCAAGCACCTGTGCGAACGCCACATGCCCGTGCTCGCCATCGGCAGCGGCATGCAGCTCTTGAACATCACGTCGGGTGGCACGCTCTTCCTCCACCTCCCGGAAGACATGCCGAAGGCGATCCCGCACAAGGACCCGCTCGACCAGGCGCACCGCCATGCCCTGCTCGTCGAACCCGGCTCGGCGATGGAGCGCGTGTATGGCGAGGGCGAGATTCGCGTCAACAGCATGCACCACATGGCGATCGACGACGTCGCGTCGTGTTTCAAGGTCACCGCCCGCGCGCCGGACGGTGTCATCGAGGCGATCGAGAGCGTTATCGAGGGCTGGGTGGCGATCGGCACGCAGTTTCACCCCGAGGCCGAAAGTGCTTCGGCACTCGACGTGAAGATCTTCGAGGAGTTCATCGTCGGGATCACCGGCGAAGTCCCCGAGATGCGGCTGGTGGCCTGACGACATGGATCTCGACGTGAGGCCCGGTGGTCGCGCCATGCGGCCGCCGGGCCTTCGTCTTTTCGACGGCGAGCCCCACCGCGCGGCAGGCCTCCGGGAAGCCTGCCGCCCGCAGCCGACAGGGGTCGGCCACGAGCGCCGTGCCGTGCGGGGCGAGCGTGGCGGCGATCACGCCGGCGAGTGCCGTCGCGTGATGCGGTTCGTAGAGCACGTCGGCCGCGACCACGCGATCGAAGCGGCCCAGGTCGAGCGGCGGCCGGCGCCAGTCCAGCACCCGCGTGGCGATCGTCGTGAGGCCGAGCTTCGCAGCGTTGAACCGCACGCCCTCGAGCGCCGGTTCCTCGTAATCGGTGGCGGTGACGGCGAAGCCGGCCCGGGCGGCGACGAGCGCCGGGAGCCCGAGCCCGCAGCCGAGTTCCAGGAGCGTGAGCCCCCGGCCGTCACAGTGCGCCAGATCCTCCGCCAGCACGATGGCCGACTCCCAGACGTCGGCCCAGTAGGGAATCCGTTCGTCGGCTTCGAACGCCGCGACGTCGATGAGGGCCTCCATATCGGGCGGCCGCCAGATCTCGACAGGCCGCCCGGCGATCTCGATCCGCCGGGGTACGGGGGCAAACCGCTCGAAATCCATCGCATGCCTCGGTGCCCCGACGGCCTTACAACCGGCTCGATCGGCAGGGTCGCGGCCGGACGACGGCCGGCCGGATCGCACGATACCATGTGGCGCGATGAATCAGGCAGCGTTCCACACCGTTGACCGTCCCGGACGATACCGTCTCCGGCCTCCACGAGCGTTCGTGGTGGCCGCGATCCCCGCCGAACTGCCGCCATGCCCGCGACTCCCCAGGGACCTGCCGATGATCCCCAGGCGTGGAGGGCGATCCTGGAAGGGCGGCACGCCAATCCCGGCTCCCTGCTCGGACCACACGTCGTGGCCCGGGACGCAGGCGGCGACCGGCTCACGCGGCACGTGCGGACGTTCCAGCCGGCGGCCTCCCGCGCCTGGCTCGTCCATGCCGACGGCGGCACCAGGCAGAGCGTGCCCATGCGTCGAACGCACCGTGCCGGCATCTTCGAGGCGATCGTCGACTCGGCGCCTGCCGATGCTTCTCCCGGCTACACGATCCGTGTCGAGATGCGCGGCGGTCGCCACGATCTCCACGATCCCTACGCCTTTCCAGCCATGCTGACCGACTTCGACCTCCACCTGCTCGGCGAGGGCCGCCACTGGAAGAGCTACGAGAAGCTCGGCGCGCAACTCCACACGATCGACGGTGTCTCCGGCGTGAACTTCTCGGTCTGGGCGCCCAACGCCGAGAGCGTGAGCGTGGTCGGCGACTTCAACGGCTGGGATGGCCGGGTGCACCAGATGCACAAGCGCCTGCCGTCGGGCATCTGGGAGCTCTTCGTCCCCGCCGCGAAGGCGGGAGACCACTACAAGTATCGTATCCACGCCCACGGCACCTTCACCGACCGTGCCGATCCCTATGGCTTCGGCGCGGAGGTCCCGCCGCGGACCGCATCGCGGGTGATCGACCTGCGGACCTACCAGTGGCACGACGGCGAGTGGATGGCGGCTCGCGCCGCCCGCCAGGCCCTGTCGGCACCCGTGAACATCTACGAAGTGCACCTCGGCAGCTGGCGCCGACCCGGCGACGACCGGACGCGCTGGCTCTCCTATGCCGACCTCGAGCGCGAGCTCGTGCCCTATTGCGTGGAGATGGGCTTCACGCACGTGGAGTTCCTGCCGCCGACGGAGCATCCGCTCTCGGCGAGCTGGGGCTACCAGACGATCGGCATGTTCGCCGCGACCAGCCGGTTCGGCTCGCCGCACGACCTGATGTCGCTCATCGACGCCCTCCACCGCGCGGGCGTGGGGGTGATCATCGACTGGGTGCCGGCCCATTTTCCCCGCGACGGCCACGGCCTGCGCTGCTTCGACGGCACCGCGCTCTACGAGCACGAGGATCCGCGCAAGGGGGAGCACCCCGACTGGGGCACGCTGATCTTCAACTACGGCCGCAACGAGGTCGCCAACTACCTGATCTCGAGCGCGCTCTTCTGGCTCGACCACTACCACATCGACGGCCTCCGGGTCGACGCGGTGGCATCGATGCTCTACCTCGACTACAGCCGCAAGGACGGCGAGTGGGCCCCGAACTGCTTCGGTGGCCGGGAAAACCTCGAGGCGATCGAGCTGCTCAAGCAGTTCAACGTCCAGGTGCACACGCACTTTCCCGGCGTGCTCACGATCGCCGAGGAATCGACGGCCTGGCCGGGCGTATCGCGGCCCACCTACACCGGCGGCCTCGGCTTCAGCCTCAAGTGGAACATGGGCTGGATGAACGACACGCTGCGCTACATGCGGCACGACCCGGTCCACCGCAAGTACCACCACGACGAGCTCACGTTCAGCCTGATCTACGCCTTCCACGAAAACTTCGTCCTGCCGCTCTCGCACGACGAGGTGGTGCACGGCAAGGGCTCGCTGCTCGACCAGATGCCCGGCGACCTCTGGCAGAAGTTCGCGAACCTGCGGCTGCTCTACGCCTACATGTGGTGCCACCCGGGCAAGAAGCTGCTCTTCATGGGGGGCGAGTTCGGGCAGTGGCGCGAATGGAACTTCGACGAGAGCCTCGAATGGCACCTCTGCCAGTTCGACAGCCATCGCGGTCTCGCGAAGTCGGTCGCCGACCTCAACCACCTCGTCCGTCGCGAGCGGGCCCTCCACGAGCTCGACTTCGAAAGCCGTGGCTTCGAGTGGATCGACTGTCACAACTGGCAGGACAGCGTGCTCGTGTTCCTCCGGCGCGCCGCCGACCCCGCCGACTTCCTCGTCGTGTGCTGCAACTTCACCCCGGTGCCGCGGGAGATCTACCGCGTGGGCGTGCCGCACGCCGGCATCTACGACGAGGTCTTCAACAGCGACTCCGTCTGGTATGGCGGCAGCAACGTGGGCAACGCCGGCGGCATCCTGGCCCTCGACCAGCCGCACCACGGCCGCGAGTACAGCCTCGCGCTCTCGCTGCCGCCCCTGGCCGCCATCGTCCTCAAGCCGCGCCGGTAGGACAGGCGTCCCGCCTGTCCTGTCACGTCGCCAGACATTGCGCAGGGCAGCAGATAATCAACCGTATTCGGAGCCGGCGGTAGGCATGCTCGACTACGGTCGTGTTGAGAGTACAGGACTCGTGGGTTTTGCTCAGACGCCGTTAGTCCTCAACGACTCCCTTCGTCTGCGCGTGCCCACCTTCCCGACTCCGCCGAACGTTCCGAGCGCTGTAGCGACAGGCCTCCAGGCCTGTCGATCGACAGAGCTGGAGCTCTGTCGCTACGGGGGAGCCCGAAGCCGGCGAGCAACCCAACGCCTCGAACGTCCGGCGAGACGGTAGGGGCAGTCCCGAGCCGGCTTGGACCCGAAACCGACACCGGGCCAGCCACGCCTAGCGACGCGGCTGGCGGGTCCACGTGAGGCCGTAGCGCTTTTCGAGGCCGACGAGCCAGTCGCCGAACGAGCGGGAGAACTCACCCTGGGCGACGGCGCCGATGCGTCGCGGATCCGACTTGGACTCGAGAAATTTTTCACGCAACTCGGTGGCGGGAGGCTCGAGCGATTCGAGGCGGATCGCGTAGCACACGGTTCGCGGCTCGTTGAACGCGACGGCCGTCTGTTCGGGTTCGAGGCCGAACACCGCCTCCATGAACTCCTCGCCGGGCATCTGCACGGCGTCGGGCTGCGAGAGGACGGTCTGACCATTCGCCCCGGTCGACAGCCACGTGAAGGGTGCGCTCTTCGTGGCCTTGAGCGCGGTGTTGCCGCCGAGAAGCATCTCGAACGACTGCTTTTCCGCGCGGACCCGGGCAGCGAGTTCTTCGGCCTTCTTCCGGGCGAGCCCACGGCCTTCGACGATCCGCCACGAAAACTCGACGTCGTCACGGGCGTCGTCGAACGTGGGCGTGAACTCGGCCTGATCCTCGGTCTTCCAGGAGAGGTAGCGCGTGCCGGCCACGTCGCGCGACGTCACCGGTCGCAGCGGCATCGTGTTCTCGCCGAAGATCGAGTCGAGCCAGTTCTGCTGGCGAATGCCGAACCGACTGCCCGGGTCGGCGACGAACTCGAAACTCCGGCCGATGCCGCCGCTCGCGACGGCCTGCTCGGCCGTGACCAGGTCCGACCGCCCTGCCTCGAGCGACTGCTTCGTGGCGATCAGGTCGATGTCGGGCGGCGCAGGCGGCGCAGCGTCGCCGCCCCGCGCCTTCCAGAGCGCCACGTCTTCAGCGTAGCGGCCGATGTCGCCGGCGATCGCCGAGAAGATCGCATCGATCCGGGCATTCGCCTTTTCGCGCGCCAGCTGCTCGCGAATCTTGTCCTTCACGGCATCGAGCGGCTCGAAGTCGAGTGCCGTTTCGGAGGCGGGCTCCGCGTCGGGCGCGGGCTGCGCGGGTTCGTCAGCCGGCTTGCCGGCAGGCTTCGACTCGGCGGGCTGCCTGAACGCGACGGTCTGCATCGGCCGTCGGGGGCCAATCGCACCCTGGGGGGCCGCCGCGGGCTTCGCCTCCTTGCCGTCGGCGTCCTTCGGAGCGGTCGCTTCCTTCTGCTGGTCCGGCTTGTCATTCCCGTCGGGCTTCGCTGCGTCCTTGTCGCCGGCCTTCTGCGCGGCGGCACCGTCCGCCTTCGCCGCAGCCGCGGCTCGGAACATCGTGGCCTTGTTCTTCTCGTAGAAGGCGGCGATCTCCTCGTCGGTCACGTCCTTCGCCGCAGCGGCCTCGAACGCCTCGCGCTTGGCGACGAAATATTCGTATCTGGCCCGCCGCGGCTTGCGGAACCCGGGGGCGTCGCTGCGCGGGTCGGGCAGGTCGTCCTTGTACCGCTCGAAGAACGCACGGAGTGTCGACTCCGTGGGCACCGGCACGTCGGCCACCACCGACTCCACGGGCACCGCAACCACCTCGACGGTCGCTTTTTGCTCCAGCCGCTTGTAGTAGTCCCAACGCCAGCCTGGCGGGTCGCCCGAGAATCCCGTCTGGAACATGAACAGCATGTTCCGCCCCGTGAGCTCGGCCCTCAGCGCCTCGAAGAGATCGTGCTGCGAGACCGCCGTCGGCCCCAGCCGCAGACCACCGATGATTTCTGCCAGCTGCTCCGGCCGCACGAGGTTGTTCGTCCACTGGGCCAGGAAGTCGTTGATCGCGGTGTCGCTCACGACGAGTCCGTTCGTGCGGGCCTCCTCGTTGACGAGCATGGTCCGCACCACCGCCTCCTCCGATTCCGGAAACAGGGGCAGCCGTGCCGGATCGCGGCCGGCTGCCACGGCTGCCTCGACGAGGAACCGGTTGACGACCGACCGCATGGCCACGCTCCGCTCGAGCTGCCCCTCGCGGATCTCGCCGCCGCTCCAGCGGGCCGCCACGGGGTCGCCACTCGGGCCGCTGCCGCCCATCTGGAGGAAGGGCGGAAGCACGAAAAACGCGAGCATCGCAAGGATGGCAACCGCGACCAGCAACGACCGCTGGTACTTCCTGAAGACGTCGAAAGAGCCGGCCATGGCACCGCCTGCGGTCAATCTTCCCGACGGTGACGACCGCCGGAGGCTTGACAAGCAAAGAGAGGGGAGGGTAACGCTGTTCGATCGCAGCAGGCCGCAGATTGTAGCGCCACGGCCGCGTGCGCCAATCCCAAACCGCGGTCCAGCCGCAGCCGGAACCACATGGCCAAGAAACCTTCGACCACGAAACGACGCCCCCCGCGAACCCGAGCTTCCGGCCACGGCGAGGCTGCCAAGGCCCCCTCCGGGTCGTATCAACTGGTGATCGTCGAGAGCCCCGCGAAGGCCAAGACCATCGAAAAATACCTTGGGTCGGGCTACGTCGTGAAGGCGTCGATCGGCCATATCCGCGATCTGCCCAGCCGCGCCCCGAAGGGCTCGAAACAGCCGGTGCCGGGCGTGGATCTCGACCACGACTTTTCTCCCACGTACGAGATCGACGACGACAAACTGAAGACCGTCAACGAATTGAAGCGGCTCGCGAAGGGCGCGTCTGACATCTGGTTCGCCACCGACTTGGACCGCGAGGGCGAGGCCATCGCGTGGCACCTCACGCAGGTGCTCGGCGTCGACCCCACCCGGGCCAAGCGGGTGACGTTCGACGCGATCACGAAATCGGAAGTGCAACGGGCCTTTCAGGCACCGCGGGCGATCAACATGCCCCGCGTCGAAGCCCAGCAGGCCCGCCGCATCGTCGACCGGATCGTGGGCTATCGCGTCTCGCCGATCCTCTGGAAGAAGGTGGCGGGCGGGCTCTCGGCCGGCCGCGTGCAGAGCGTCGCCACCCGGATCGTCGTCGAGCGGGAGCAGGAGATCCGCGAGTTCACCCCGTCGGAGTCGTGGGAGATCACGGCGGCGCTGGCCTTCGACGTGGCCCGGGCCACGAATCTGCACGATGCCTGGACCGAATTCATGGCCCGCCGCGATGAGCGTGGCCGGCCGCCGTTCGTCCGCGATCGCATGGCCTGGCTGGCCGAGCACCGGGCGCTGGCCTGCGACATGGTGGAGGTGGCGGGAAAACCGCTCAAGATCGAGGCGGAAAACACCGCCAGCGTCGACCTCGCGGTGACGGCCCGGGATGCGGCCGAGGCCGCAGGGCTGGTGGACATCGAACTCACGCGCGACACCGACGCCGAGGGCCGAGGGCGGGCCCGAAATCTCGTGCGGATCACCGGCCGCCCCGACCCGAAGGCCCGCTACACCGTCGAATCGATCGACGTCACCCGGACGCGGTCGCGGCCCTATCCGCCGTTCATCACGAGCACGCTCCAGCAGGCCGCGAGCAGCCGGCTCGGCATGTCGACCGACCGCACGATGCGGATCGCCCAGCAGCTCTACGAAGGCATCGACGTGCCGGGCGAGGGCCGCGTGGGTCTCATCACCTACATGCGCACCGACTCCACGAACCTCTCCCGCGAGGCGATCGAGATGGCCCGCCGCTATCTCGACCAGCAGCTCGGCAAGGCCTACGTGCCGGAGAAGCCCCGGTTCTATGCGAGCAGCAACGAGAGCGCGCAGGAGGCCCACGAGGCGATCCGGCCCACCGACGCCTTCCGTGAGCCCGACACGATCGCCGCGGCGCTCTCCGACGAACAGTTCAAACTCTACCGGCTGATCTGGCAGAGCTTCGTGGCCTGCCAGGCCACCGACGCCGAGTGGGATTCGACGGCCGTGCGGTTGCGCCGCTCCGACCGCGACACGGGGGCCGTCTTCAAGGCCAACGGCCGCGTGCTGCGGTTCGACGGCTTCTACCGCGTGAGCGGCACTCCCAAGGACGACGGCGAGCAGGTTCTCCCCGACTTCGAGAAGGGCACGCAACTCGCCCCCTTCGACATCGAGCCGCGGCAGAAATTCCAGGCCCCGCCCCCGCGCTACTCCGAGGCCACGCTCGTGAAGAAGCTGGAGGAGGAGGGGATCGGCCGTCCCTCGACCTATGCGAGCATCATCAACGTGATCGAGAACCGCGGCTACGTGGAGCAGCAGGACCGCCGGTTCTACGCGACCGCCCTCGGTGAGGCCGTGACCGGGTTCCTGAAACGCGGCTTCCGCGACCAATTCATCGAGATCGGCTACACCCGTGAGATCGAGCGGGAACTCGACCAGGTGGCCCAGGGCACGAAGCGCTGGACCGACATGCTCCACGAGTTCCACGACGAGCTCGTGCCGAAGCTCGACACGGCCATGCAGGAGCAACACGAGAAGGCGAAGGGCGATCCCTCACCCTACGCCTGCCCGCAGTGCGGCCGGCAGCTCGAATACCGCCTCGGCCGCTCCGGCCGCTTCCTGTCGTGCAGTGGCTTCAACGAAAAGATCGTGGAGAAGCCGGCGACGCCGAAGACCACGGCCAAGGGCCGGAAGAGGAAGCCCGCCAAGCCGAAGGAGGTGCCCGCCTGCTCGTTCGCGATGCCCGTGGGCCGCGACGGCAAGCCCCGGCTCCCGGAACAGATCGACCTGCTCTCGCCGGCCGGCGTGCCGATGGTGAAGCGGACGGGCCGCTTCGGCGACTTCCTCGTCGAGGACAAGCCCCGCCCGCCCAAGCCGAAGGGCCGCAAGGCCGCCGACACGCCCGTCGAGCCGCCCCCGTTCATCCTCAACCTCGACAAGAAGGGCAACCTCAAGTTTCCCTCCCCTCCGCCGCTCGTCACCGACATCGCCTGCCCGAAGTGCGGTGAACTGATGAACCTGCGCGAAGGCAAGCGCGGCCCATGGCTCGGCTGCCGCGCCTTCCCGAAGTGCCGCGGCCGCGAAGCTTTCGGAAAGCTCGACGAGAAAAAGCAGAAGGACCTCAAGGCACAGCTCGACGCCCTGCTCGCCGGCCAGACGAAGCTCACGCTCACCCGCCGCGACGGCGTCACGCCCGTGCCCGAGGGCGAGCCCCTCTCGCATCTCCAGATCGAAGGCGGCGTCGCCGAACTCGCGCTCTTCGAATAAGACCGCGTCGGGGGGCGCCTCGATACTGTCCACGGTGCGCCGGCTTCGGGCTCCCCATGTCCCGTCGCTGGACGTTCACTGCGCCCCTCCTGGGCTCCGTTCACTCGGACTCACTGGCGCTGCGCCATCCTGGCTTCGTCGACCAATTCGCCTTCGGCGAATCGGTGCCCGAGTAACGCCGGCGACTGGGACACGGGGAGCCCGAAGCCTCCTCCGTAGCGACAGAGCTCCAGCTCTGTC
>JBAXUY010000004.1:0-77229 GCA_037129475.1 Planctomycetia bacterium
AGCGACAGGCCTCCAGGCCTGTCGGATGGACAGAGCTGGAGCTCTGTCCCCACGGCGTAGCCCGAAGCCGGCGGTTCGCCGGTCGCACGCTCACTGGAACGGGTTGTCGAACGGCGAGGCGTTCGGGTCGGTCGGCGGCTTCTTCTCGTCGCCGGCAGGCTCGTCGGGCTTCGGCTGCCGAACGGGCCGCTTCGCCGCCTTTTCGCCGGCCGCCGGTGGCCGGAGCACGTCGAGCGCGTCGAGCAGTGCGTCCTCGACAGGGTCGCTGTCGAGCGTCAACGCCTCGCCGGTCAGTTGCTTGGCCAATTCCTTGGCCGGCCCGGCCGCGTCGCCCATCAGCGTCGCCAGCCCCTGCTTCTCGTCCGCCGACACGATCGCCGTGCCGAGCATGAAGAGTCGCCAGGCTGCGCGCCGGCAGGCCTGTTCCGAGATCGCCAGGGGATCGGCCACGGCAAGCGGCTGACCGTCGAACCCAAATCCGGGCGGTGCCCCGAACGGCGCGCCCGGCGGCCCGCCTGGAGCCGCGCCGCCCCGCCGATATTGCTCCTCGAACCGCCGCGCGGCGGCGGCCTTCTCCTCCGATTCGAGCGCCGTGATCGCGAGTTTGCGGATCGTCTCCACGAGTGCAGCCGCGTCGACGCCCGAGGTGGCGTCGACGGTCGCACCCAGCGCCGCCGCGGCCCGCGCTCTGAGGTCGATCGACCGCGTCTCGTCGGCGACGAGTCCCGCGAGCGTGGCCGCGAGCTTCGGCGGCGCGGGCCGCACGAGCAGCGGCACGATCTGGAGTGCCCGCGACACGAGCCACTCCTGCTCCACGGTCCGTTCGGCCGCCACGGGTTCGCCGAGGATCGCCGACACGGGCGGCCCGAAGGTCTTCGCGATCGCTTCGTCACCGCCGCCCGCAGCCACGTGCTTCGCGACCCCCGCGAGCGCCGCGATCCGCACCGCGTCGGGCAGGCCCTTGTCGCCCGCGGCGGCGGCCAGCGCCAGCGCCGCGGGAGGCCACGGCTTGCCGTTCTTCGCCTTCAGTTCGCTCACGAGCAGCATCGCGTTCACCCGCACCACCGGGTCGGCCTGCTCGTCGCGAGCCAGCGCCGTCATGAACTCCGCCACGAGCAGCGAGATGTCGCCGTACGCCTTGTCCTCGCCCACGTCGCCGAGCAGCAGTTCACGGATGCGTTTCCGCGTGCGCTCGATGAGCGGCCGGTTCTCGTCGAGTGCGAGCTGCGGCAGCGCCGTCTCCTCGAGAAACTGCCGGGCAGTGGCGTCGAACTGCCCGCCCTCGCGGAGCTTTTCCTTGAGCTCGCGCAGCTCACGGCAGGCCTCCACCTTCGTCCAGCCGACATATTTCGGCTCGGCACGGGCCACGGCGGCCGCGCAGGCGGCCACCGTCGCCACACACAGCAGCAGCACCGGACGCGAGGGAAATCGGCACGTGCAGTTCATGGTTCTCACCGCCCAAACGGGCTGCCAAACGGATTCTCCGGGTTCGCACCCGGCGGCTGTTTGTCCTTGCCCCCCCTGGGGTCGTCCGCGATCGGAAGCGTGCCGATGTAGCGATCCACCTTCGGCTGCGAGTCGGCGGCCGACGCCACCGTGAAGGTGCCATCGGGGCGGAGGAAGAGCATGTCGAGAGGCTCGGGCGGCGGCGAGCCCTTACCGCTGCGGGTCTCCGCCCGATCGTCCTGGCGGCCGCGCACATCGACGAGCACCGCGTCGGTGAAGGCATCTTCGCCGCGGGTCCGCAGATCGCCGGGCTTGTTGAGTCGCTTGTCGACGTTCACGAGGCCGCCCGGCTCCGTCACGAGGCTCCGCAACGCGTAGTTGCCCGTATCGGTCCCTTTGTCGAGCACGAGCACCTCCACCGACCCCGGCTTGAACCGCTTCGATTCGGCCTTGCGCACCGTCCGCACGAGCAGCGCCTCCGTGCCGGGCACGGTCACGGGCTCCGTCACGTTGCTCGGCGCGGAAGGGAGCTTCACGTCCTTCGCGAGCGCGGCGTCGGTGAGATACCGGCCCTCGAGATCGCGGTTGGGGTTCCAGAGCGAGAGCCGCACGCGGTAGCGATACGTCTTGCCGGGCTCCACCGTGGTATCGACGAAGCGAAACAACCGGTAGTCGATGCCGACGATCGGCCGCCCCTGGGCGTCGAGCATCGCTCCGGGCATGCCGGGCTGCATGCCGAATTCGCCTGGGCCAAACCCGGGCCCACCCGGGCCTCCGGGACCGAATTCGCCGCCGGGCGGCCCGAAGCCAGGACCCGCGCCCGGCTGCTGGCCAGGCAGGATCGGCGCCACCTGCTCCGCCTGCTCGGCCGCCAGCCGTGCCTGCTCTTCGAGCTGCTCCTTGAACTTGGCCACGAACCACGGATGGATCGCCTCGAGGCCCCAGGGATCAGCCGCCAACGCGGGCAGCGGGCTGCAGTATCCGAATGCCGCGCCGGGGTTCTGTTCGGCCGAGAGCATGAATCCCGCCGGCAGTTGCTCCCCCTGCACGCCGGCCCACTGCTTGGCGGCCTCGTTGAAAAACTGTTTGAGGTCGATCCGCTTCCAGTCCTCGCGCCCGTTCGGCGTCACCACCATGCGCTCCACGAGGTAGTCGCTCCAGAGTGGCACGTCGCGCTGCGGATCGCGCAGGCCCGCCTGGGCGTAGCGGTCTTGGTAGTCGCCGATCTGCTTGGCGAAGGGAATGAGGCCCGTGACCACGCAGTAGGGCACGAGCCGGCCGCGCACCCCCGGAGCGCCGGGCGCGCCCGCCATTCCGGGCATCATCATGTCCGGCGGCATCATGCCGGGTCCGAACTCGCTGAACCCCGGCGGCAAGGCCGGCATTCCGGCCTGGCCTTTCTGATCTTTCTTGCGCCGCCGCTTCGTGCCCCCGGGCTGCCCGTCGGCGCCCTCCGGTGCATCGACGTCGGCCGGGTTGCGGCCGAGCGCGGCATCGGCCGGTCGCTCCGGCATGAAAGCGACCCCGGCCACGGCCCGCAGTTCCTCGATCGGAAACACGTCCGGCTTCGAGCGCTTCGACTTCTCCTCGAAGAGCGGCTTGTTGAGGAGCGCCACCGGCGGCGCCTGCTGCACCTCCGGGGCTCGCCAGGGTTCGATCGACTTCGAGAGGTTGGAGCGCCGTATCTCCTCGGCCGGAGGCGTCTTCACGGCCAGGATGTGGGTGGCCGCGCGGCCGGCCTGCTCCTCGATCACGCCCGGCTGCTGATCACGACTCGCGGCCTGCGTGCGGGCGGCGCTCACGCCTGCCCACACGAGACCGCAGGCGATCGCCGCGACGATCCCCACGCCGATCTTCTCGCCGTGGGCGAGCAGAAACCCGACGATCGCATCCTTGTCGAAACTGATGCTGGGCCGCTTCATGCCGGATTGCCTCCCGCGTTCGCTGGCGCGGCCTCAGGCTCCGCCGCAGGTTGTGCGTCGGCCTCGGGCGCGGCTGCGTCGCCCGCATCGTCGGACGCCGCTTCGAGGCCGAGCACCTGTGGATCGGGCTGGGTGGCCAGCCCCACGGTGCCGCGCAATTCCACCGTCACGTCATGCAGCCGGCTGCCCGGTGGCTGCGCCGACGGTCCGCCAAACTCGCCGCCCGCCGGCCCCATGCCCGGCATGCCGCTTCCCGGCCCCGTGGCACCCGCGTTGATCCGCACCTGACGCACGTCGATCGGCACCGGCGCCGTCGCGAGATCGACGAGCAACGCATCGAGCTTCCGCTCGTCGACGATGGCCCGAATCACGAACGGCACGAGATGCACGAGCTGCGCATCGGGCGAGGTGGCGAGCTCCGCAGCCATGAGCGGCTTGCCGGTGAAATCGACGTAGATCCAGCTGCGGAGCAGATCGTCGGGAGAGACCGCGCCCTCGGGCGGTGCCTCGCCTCCCGGGCCGAACGGCGGGCCGCCGGGTCCTCCCACCCCGCCGCCGACAAACCGTGGATGAGCCGGCCGCACCGCCGGACCACCCTCCGCCATCATGGCTTCGGGCGGAGGGGCGAACTCACCCATCGGGTTCGCCTGGCCGGCCGCCATCGGCACCGCGATCCGGCCGCCGGCGGCGGCCCCGGGGTTGTCCTCGGCTGCGGGATAGCCCACTGCGAGTTGCTCCACGAGCGGAACCGGCGCGTTGTAGGCGCCCGCGGCCGACTTGTTCACCCGGGCGATCGCATCGGCGAGCACTCCGTACACCCAGAGCTCTTCCTGGGCCAGCAGCACCTGCACGGTCGACGGCGGCCTGTCCCAATTGAAGCTCGCGTAGAGCCGCTGCTGGTCGGCGGGATTCCACTGCACGATCGCGGCGGGCTTCTCGGGCACGCCCGGCCGTCCGCGCACCATGCCCGGCTCGATCATCCCGGGTGGCGGCCCCATCGGCTGTCGCGGCCCGCCCGCGGCCCCGTCGACCATCATCTCGTCGGCTCCCATCCGGGCCGGCAGCGTGCGCACGAGCGCCCGCACGCTGTTTTGATACCGCTCGAGCAAGGGCCGGGGGAGCTTCGTCGCGGGCTTCAACGCCGTGACGCGCTGCACGAAATCGGGGCCGAGCGACGCCGGCCACACCCGCAACGGCTGCTGGCTTTCCCAAAACCGCTGCCACTCGGTGAGCGTCTCGCGCTTCACGCGGCGCGTCGCCTTGTCGATCTCGCTCGACCACGCGTCGTTGGGATGCGGCTGGATGCCGGTCACGCTCCGCACGGCCGAGAGCCGGCTGTCGATCTGACTGCGGGCCGAAGCGATCTCGGCCGCCAGCTTGCCCCGGGCGAGGAACACCACGGGCAGCACCACCACCGGCACGAGCGCGAGCAGGATCCAGAAGTGGTGCTTCAGCGCCGCGTCGAGATACGGTCGCACGTTGTCGGGAATCTGGACCATGGTTCCGGTGGCCGCGTCGGGCCGTTGTCAGTTGCCTTCGGGAGCCGGCGGGGGAGGCGATGCGGGTGGCTTCGGCGCACCTGGCGACACGGGCTGCCAGCAAAACTGCAGCGTGAAGTCGAAGCGCCGGAGCGTCAACTCGAGGTCTTCCGGCTGGACGGCCCCTGGAAACAAGTCGGGCCGCTGTGCCGCCGGCTCGCCCGGCTGGGCGGCGCCTTCCTTGGGCACGCGCACGGTCCTCACCGGAGAGGATGCCACGAT
This sequence comes from Planctomycetia bacterium, assembly GCA_037129475.1. Lineage (GTDB taxonomy): Bacteria > Planctomycetota > Planctomycetia > Pirellulales > UBA1268 > RGVT01. The sequence continues at coordinate 5,129 of JBAXUY010000004.1, forward strand.
CACGGGATAGCCGATGCCGAGTTCCTTCACGGGCACCGTCTGGCCGGCCAGCGGACCGGCCGACACGACCGCCTCGTCCCCTTCCCCGAGGAGCCCTTTCACGATCGTCGACCGCACGAACTGCGCCGCCTCGTCGGGCTTGTGATGATCTTCGTTGTGGTAGTGATAGCCGATCAGTTGCACCACCCAGCCGGGGCCGGTCGGGCCCGACGCGGCAGGCGCGGCACCGTCGGCGCCGGCTTCAGCGGCCACGGGTGGCGCCGCCTCGCCTTCCGCCGGTGCCTCTGCGGCACCGGCCTCCCCGGTTTCGTCCGTCGCGTGGGTCTCGGCCCACTGCTGCTGCACGCGATCGAACCACACCTTCAGATCGGGAAAGTATTGGCAGTCGAGCGCCGTGATGTGCAGTTCGTTGCGGTCGGCCGGGCTGTCCGGAACCTTGCCCGCGGCGTCGCGCGGCAGGAGCGACTGCACGGCCCGCAGCATGTCGAGCGACTGGAAGCGGCGATCCTCCACCTCGAGCAGGGCCCGCTGCTGCACGATCGCGGCGTCGCGCTTCTGCCGCACCTCGTCGAGCGCCGAGACGGCCGCCTGCGACTGCGTCTTCACACCGTCGGCGCGGGCGAAGGCGCTCGCGTAGAGGTTCGGCGCGAACGACGTCCACGCGAAGAACATGCCGATGAAGCTGATCGCCGCCGCGGCGAGCAGGCCGACTCCCGCCCCGAGCGCCCACGGCTTCTTCGCCTCGACGATCCGTTCCTGGAGGATCTCGCGCGGCAGCAGGTTCGTGCGGATGCCCGGGGCGCCCGACCCTTCGAGCGCGAGGCCGTAGGCAGTGCCGAAGGCGAGGCGGTTCTCCCGGAACGCCGGCGCGCCGAGCACGCCGGGCCCTTCGAGGCCGCGAAACGTCTCGAGCCGCTGCACGTCGAGGCCGAGCTGCTTGCCGACGAAGTCGGTGAGGCCGCGGAGCTTGGTGGCGTTGCCGAGGAGCAGCACCTTGCCGATCGTCGCCGTGCGATCGGTGCCGGTGAAGTAGTTGAGCGACCGTTGCAGCTCGGCGGCAAACTCGTTGAACACCGGCCGCATCACCTTGAACACGAGCTTCGGGTCTTCGGCCCTCGCCGCGTTGCGCTTGAGGTGCTCAGCCTTGGCGAACGTGAGCTTCATGCCCTGCACGAGCGCCTTGGTGAAGCTGCTGCCGCCGATCGGAATGCTGCGCTGCCAGATGCGCAGTCCGTTGGTGATCACGAGATCGGTGGCGTCGACGCCCATCGACACGAGCACGATCGAGGCGGGAGGCTGGTCGGGGTCGACCGTCGTCGGATCGGGCAGCTGGTCGAACATCACCATGTTGGCCAGCGCGATCGGCGCGAGCTGGAGCACGTCCACCTCGATGCCGGCCTGGGTGAGCGGGGCGAGGGCCTTGTACACCTGCTCGCGCTTCATCGCGAACACGGCCACCTCGGCGTCGATGACGAAGCCGCCCTCCTCGATGCCGCCGGCGAGCCGCTGCCAATCCCACACCACCTGCTCGAGCGGAAATGGAATCTGCTGGCGGGCCTCGTACTTGACGATGTCGGGGATCTTCTTCGCCTCGATCGGCGGCAGCTTGATGAACTTCGCGAGGCCCGACTGCCCGGGCACCGACACGGCCACGCGGTCGCCCTTGAGTTCGTTGCGGCTCAGGAACTCCTGCAGGGCGGCCCGCACCAGTTCCACCGGATCGGCCTCCGGCTGCGTGAGCAGCATCGGATACTCGACATAGTCGAAGGCCTCAGCCGTCACTTTCCGCGGCTCGGACGAGAGTCGACAGCGCACCGCCTTCAGCGCGCATTTGCCGATGTCGATGCCCCAACAGAACGGACTGCGAGCCATGGCCTGTTCCAGAAGGGAACGAACGGGCAGGTCGGTCGAACCAGCAACTCCCGATCTACCAACACTTTACGAACGGGCTGCGCGGGGTGTCAATTTGCCCGCACGGCGAGGCCGCTGGGGGCGATCACAAACGGAAGGGCCATGCCCGGAGGAGGTCCCTCGGCAGCATCCGTGCTCGTGGGGCCCGATCCGTGGCGTTCATTTTTCCTGACCGGATGTCACCGACAGGTCAAACCGTTCCTCTCATCCGGGCATGGCCAAAACCGTCAGGCCGTGAGTTCGTCGATCCGTCGGCGAAACTCGGGCATCTCGCTCGTCACATAGGCCGACCAGGCGGCGGGCTGCCACAGCTCCACGCAGACAGCCGCCCCCACGACGAACAGCTCGCCCCCCGGCTCCACGCCGAGAAACTCCCGGAATCCTTCCGGAACAACGAGCCGATCGCGGGCCGCGAGCGACACCACCTTGTGTCGCGTCGAAAGCAGCCGACCCAGGTCTTGAAGTTGGCCGACCCGCTGCGCCAGCAGGCCGGCCTGAAGTTTGGTGCGCACCACGTCCACGGCCGCGTCGATACGGGGCTTCCACACGGCCGCCGGCCAGAGCGAGAGACAGCCGGCCCGCTCCTTGGCGAGCACGAGTTTCGGCCCGGCGGCAAGCAGCGGCGTGGCCACTTCGGGCGGAATGGCCAGCCGAAACCGCTCGTCGAGCGTGCGGGCGAATTCGCCAATCAAGAGGTCGGCTGCTGCGGGCATGACTCGTCTGCGGCCGGTCCATCCGTGGCTGCCCAATCGATTCGGGCTAAAAACCCACGAGCCACTCATTGTGACTCATAAAAAAGGGCCGTCAACCCACGGGCGAAGAGTCTAGCCGGGGTCGCGGGCTTTGAAAAGGAGCGGCGGAGCTCCAGCCCTGTCGTTGCCTCGTAGCGACGGAGCTCCAGCCCTGTCCTTGCCTCGTAGCGACGGAGCTCCAGCTCTGTCGTTGCCGACAGGCCTGGAGGCCTGTCGCTACTTCACCTCGGCCAACTCTTTTTTGTAGGCCTTGAGCGCGGCGGCTTCCTTCGAGAGTTTGAACTCGGGGCCGGCCGGGAAGTATTGAATGTCGTCCTGCAGGTAGTAGGCGCTGGGCAGCGTCTGGCCGCCCACGTCCACCTGGCACCCGGTCAGCGAGAGCCCGGCCAGGCCGAGGGCGGCGAGCCCCATGATGCGGGCCGACGTGACGGCGATTTTCGAAGGACTGATGGTCATCGGCGACTGACGCATGGCAGCGGTTCCTGCGTGAGGTTCGAGAGAGGTATCGGCCGTCACGACCGGAAAACTTTGGGAAACCGCTACAACCGGACCGCAGCAGCAGCCCAAATCGCCCAACCTTCCCACTCTGGAGCGGCAGATTGGCAATCTGCCGTGTCGGCCGCCGTGTGCAGACTGCCAGTCTGCACCTACAAAAGCGGGTGCGTCGGCTCCACAGCCCCGCGCTCCTTTCCGGTACAACGACGTCATGTTTCGCCGTGCCGTCTGCGTGCCGTGCCTGCTGTCGGCGGTGATCTTCGTTGCGCTGCCGTCCAGCGCCCGTTCGCAGATCGTGCTCCAGCCGGGCCTGGGAGGCGTGCAGGGCGGCCGCACGGTGCCCACCGCGGGGTACGACGCAGCGCTTGTCGCACTCGCAGCCGGCGACTTCGCCAGCGGCCTCGAGATCGCCTCGCAGGAGTATCGCGGTGGCATCCGCGCGGGCGCCCAGCGCTGGATCGATTCGATCGCCGCGGCGATGGCAGTGGGCGAGGCCAACTACGAGCTCGGCCGCTTCCGTGAGGCGATCGCCGCCTACGACGAGGCGCTCCTGCTCTGGGCCACCTACGGCGACTGGCTGCTCGCCGTGCAGTTTCCGCAGCAACCGCTGCGCGGGCTCGCGCAGCAGCGGGTTGCCACGTGGGGCCGCAGCCAGCGCACCACCGCGCCCGCGGCGATCCCCGATCCGCTCACGATTCGCCAGGGTGGCGCCGACCCGCAGCAGGTGCTCAAGCAGGGCGGCGTGCTCACGTCCCCGGCCGATTATCCGATCCGGCCGCAGGAGATCGTGCGCAGCCTCGTGATCTCGCTCTATCGGCGTGCCGAGATCCTCGGCGAGCTGGCCCGCGACGGCGCCGCGCTCGACGATGCCGCGAAGGCGCTGATCCGTCGCCCCGCGCCGCCCAACCACTGGTCGCAGTCGTGGATCGACGTGTCGCTCGGCGTCGCATATTGGGCGCAAGGCAAGGCCGACCAGGCCACGCCGCTGTTGAACCGCGGCCTGATCGCGGCCAACCAGTTCGACCACCCGCTCACGTCGTGGGGCTTGATTGTGCTCGGCCGGATCGCGCTCGACGCCGACCAGCCTGCCGCGGCGCTCAAGTATTTCGAGGAGGCGACCTACACCGCCGCCGACTACGGCGATGCGCGGGCGCTCGAGGAGGCCTTTCGCCTGGCGTTCACCGCGCACATGGCTGCAGGCACCGGCGCGATGCCGCCCGCCTTCGGCCTGGCGAGCGAGTGGGCCCGAGCCAATCTGCCGGCCATGCGGGCCCGCCTGCTCGCGATGCAGGCCGAGGGCCTCGCCGTCGCCGGCAACCTCAAGGCCGCGTCGGCCGCGCTCGACGAGATCGACGGCCGGCTGCTCCGCGGCGATTTCGGCCGGGGCACGTGCGGCATCCAGGCCGCCTACGCTGCGGCGCTCGTCGCCTATCGCTCGGGCGAGATTGCCTCCGGCGACACGCAGCTCGACCGCGCGCTCTCCCTGGCGCAGCCCCGCACGCCGAAGCTCTTCCAGACCGCGCGGCTCGTCGAGCTCGTGATGGGCGGTGCGACGACGATCTCCGACCGTCAGGCCGACGCTCTGTTCACGAAACTCCTCGGCGATCCCGCGCCGCGCGACTTCACGCTCGATCCGGTCGGCACGCTCGCCACGATGTCGGCGCCGCGCCGCGAGGCGTTCGAGGCCTGGCTCGCCCCCGCGTCGCGCCGCGGCCACGATGCCTTCCTCGCCGCTGGAGAAGCCCGGCTCCGCAGCCACTGGCTCTCGTCCCAGCCGCTCGGCGGCCGGCGCACGGCGCTCGAAACGCTCGCGGGTGCAGCCCCCGAAGTGCTGCCGCGAGCCGCTGCCGCCCGCCGTGCCGCGCTTCTCGCCCGTCATCCCGATTTCGCCCGCGTGCTCGACGAGGCGGCGAAGCAGCGGCCTGCGCTCATCGCCGCGCTCGCGGCGCCCGCCGGCGGCCCGGCGCAAGACGTAGGCTGGGATTCCTACGCAGCGCTCGGGCGGCAGCAGCGCCAGTTCATCGCGGCGCTCGCCGCCAGTCGTGAGCCGACCACGCTCGACTTCCCTCCGCTCGATGCCCCTGCCGACGTCCGGCGTCGCCTCCCCGACCGGCATCTCATCCTGTCGTTTCAGTGGACGGCGGCCGGCCTTGCGGGGTTTCTCGAATCGAACGCCCGCGTGGCCACGTGGCAGATCAAGCGACCGGTGGCGCTCGCCAAGGAGATCGCGGGCCTCACCAAGGCGATCGGCATCGTCGACGCCGTGGCGCCGGTCTCCACCGAGCGCATGCTCGAGACCGAGTGGCCCGCCGCGGCCGAGCGGGTGGAGCGGCTGCTCTTCGAAAACTCGAAGGTCTCGCTCGGGTCCGGCGTCGAAGAACTCGTGATCGTGCCCGACGGTCTGCTCTGGTATCTGCCGTTCGAGCTGTTGCCCGTGGGCTCGGCCCGCGAGGTGGCCGTCGACGATCCGGCCGCGGGAAGCGCCGGCCCGCGCGCGCTGCTGCGCGACGCCTGCCGCATCCGCTACGCACCCACCCGCAGCCTGGCGGTGCGCCGGTTCGAGCCGGCGGCCGTCGACGGCATGCTCGGCGTTCAGGCGGTGCGGCCGTTCCGGGGCGATCGACCCGAGGTCGGTGCCGCGGTCACGGCCCGGTTTGCGGAGGCGTTCGACAGGGTCGTGTCGCTCTCCGCCGCAGGCTCGGCCGCACTTGCCGCCTCGCTCTGTGATCGGCTCGTGCTCGCCGACGAACTCGTGGGCGACGGCCCGATCGCCGAGCGGCCGCTCGCTGTGAACGTGTCGGGCAAGCCCGGGTTCACGTTTGGCGACTGGCTCTCCCCGCCGCCGAAGCGGCCGCAGCTCGTGATCGTGCCCGGGCTCCAAACGGAGATGGCCGACGGCCTCGCCAAGCTGCCGGCGCGGCCCGGCGACGACCTGTTCGTCGCGGCCACCGACCTGCTCGCCGCCGGGGCCACCACGGCCGTCGTGAGCCGGTGGCGCGTGGGGGGCAAACTCGCCGTCGATCTCGTCGAGGAGTTTCTGCGTGATCTGGACGTCGAGCCGGATGCCGACGACGAAGCGCCGCAGGTCCGATCGCGGGTCGCCGCGAGCTGGCAGCGGGCGGTCGACGTGGTCACGGCCGAAGAGCCCGACGTGGCCCGCGAGCCGCGCGTGAAGCAGTCGCCGGGGGCCGTGCTCGGCGATGCGAAGCATCCGTTCTTCTGGGCCGGCTATGTCCTCGTCGACTGCGGCCGGGGCACGTATGAAGAGCCCGCCGCACCTGCGCGGGCGCCGGCCGCCGCCGCCCCACCCAAGGCGGCGCCATGACGGAGGCCGCCACGGCAGCCGGGCTCGGCACCGATGTCGGCGGCTTCGCGCTGCTCGCGATCGTCACGTTCGTGGCGGCCGCGGTGAACTCCGTCGCAGGGGGCGGCACGATCCTCACGTTCCCGGCGCTCGCGGCAATCTTGCCGGCTGGCCCCTCGCGGCTGGTGGTCGCCAATGCCACGAGCACGATCGGCCTCTGGCCGGGGGCCGTGTCGGCGGCGTGGGCCTATCGCGGCGAGCGGGTCGGGCAGCCGGCGTTCACGCGCTGGCTCGTGGTGCCGAGCATCGTGGGTGCGTTGCTCGGCGCATGGCTCGTGGTGGTGCTGCCGCCGGAGTGGTTCGCCACGCTCGTGCCGTGGCTGATTCTCGTGGCCGCGGTGCTGTTCGCGCTCCAGCCGCAGATCGTGGGCCTGGCGGCGCGGCTTCGCGGGCCGGCAGCCGATCGGCCCGCCGCGCGCCCTGCGGCCGGCCTGCCGCTCGCCTGCCTGCTGCAGTTTCTCGTGGCGGTCTACGGGGGCTACTTCGGCGCCGGCATCGGCATTCTGATGCTCGCGATGCTCGGCCTGCTCGGCCTCGGCGACATCCACAAGCTCAACGCCGTGAAAAACGTGCTTGGCATGCTCATCAACGGTGCCGCGGCCCTGCTCTTCGCCGTCGGCTCGTTCGCCGGATCGCACGCCGTCTCGTGGCCGCACGCCGCGGTGATGGCCGCGAGCGCCGTCGCCGGCGGCTTTGCCGGCGCGATCGTCGCCCGCCGGTTGCCCGCCCCGATCGTGCGCCGTGCCGTCGCCCTCATCGCCTTCGCCCTCGCCGGCTATTATTTCATTACGGGCTGATTTTGATTCCGCGACTCGCATCGATAGTTTGATGGCATGAACCCTGTCGCATCAAAAATAGAGATTGTCGGTCGGCTGCAGGCAATTGCTGACCGCATGCACGGGCTTGGAGTCAATCGAGTGTCTCTGTTCGGGTCGTGGGCTCGCGATGCTGGCCATGAGGCAAGCGACATCGACCTGCTGGTCGAGTTTCGTCCGCGCGAAAAAACATTCGCGCGGTACGTCGAGCTCGCCGAGTTGTTCGAGGCAGTTCTCGGGCGGCCGGTGGATCTCGTCACGACGGACGGCCTCTCACCGCATATTGGCCCGAAGATTCGGGAAGAGGCTGTCGATGTCGTTCGCGCCGCATGACTACCCGCGACACATCCTGGATGAATGCGATTTTCTCCTCGACACCGCGGCCGGCGTAACCGCCGAGGCATTCCTTGCCGACAAGACGCTTCGGAGAGCCTTTCAACGGAGCCTGGAAGTCATCGGCGAGGCCTCGAAGCAACTCTCCGGAGACTTTCGGTCAACACATCCTGATCTCCCGTGGAGGGAAATGGCTGCCATGCGCGACCGATTGATTCACGGCTATTTTGGAGTCGACGACGCAATCGTCTGGGACGTCGTGCAGTCGCACATTCCACTTGTTCGCGCGGCTGTGCTAGAGATTCTCACTGGCTACGATGACGGCTGAGAGGCTTTCAACGGTTTTTTCTCTGAAAGCGTCGCACCCGTGCCCGTAGGGACGGAGCTCCGACTCTGTCCATTCGACAGGCCTGGAGGCCTGTCGCTACAAGCATTCAACAGGCCTGGAGGCGTGTCGCTACAAGCCCATGCTCGTCGAAACGGTCGATCTCACGAAGCGGTATGGCGCGTTCACGGCGCTCGATTGCTGTTCGTTCGGCGTGCGCGAGGGGGAGATCTTCGGCCTGCTCGGCCCCAACGGTGCCGGCAAGACCACGCTCCTGCGGCTTTTGCTCGGGTTCATCCACCCCACGGCCGGCTCGGCCCGCGTGGCCGGGTTCGACTGCGTGGCCGAGTCGCTCGCCGTGCGGGCCCGCACGGCCTACCTGCCCGGTGAGGCCCGGCTGTTTCGCCGCATGAACGGCTTTCAGACGCTCGACTTCTTCGCCGGGCTGCGCCGCGAATGTCGGCGCGACCGGGCCGCCGAGGTGGCCCGCCGGCTCGATCTCGACTGTTCCCGGCAGGTGGCCCGCATGAGCACGGGCATGCGGCAGAAATTGGCACTCGCCGCGGTGCTCGCCACCGACTCTGCGCTCACGATTCTCGACGAGCCCACGGCCAATCTCGACCCCACGGCCCGGGCCGAGGTGCTCGCGCTTGTCCGCGAGGCCCGCGCGGCGGGCCGCACCGTGATTTTTTCGTCGCACGTTCTCTCGGAAGTCGAAACCACCTGCGACCGCGTGGCGATCGTGCGGGCCGGGCGGCTCGTGCACGAGCAGTGCATCGCCGATCTGCGCCGCAGCCACCGGATCACGGCCCGGCTGGCGGGCGCGTGGAAGGCGATCCCGGCCGAACTCGAGTCTCACGCCACGCTCGTCTCCCAGCGCGACGGCCGCGTGGTGCTCGAGTCGGGCGACTCGCTCGCGCCGCTCCTCGGCTGGCTGGCCACGCTGCCGCTCGACGAAGTGCAGATCGAGCCCGTGGGGCTCGGCGGCATCTATGATCGCTTCCACCGTATGTAGGGACGGAGCTCCAGCTCTGTCCATCGACTCCACGTAGGGACGGAGCTCCAGCTCTGTCCATCGACAGGCCTGGAGGCCTGTCGCTACAAAACACGCACATGTTCAATACCGCTATCTGGAAAAAAACGTGGGGCGACCAGCGCGTGCTGGTGCTGTCGTTCGTCGCACTCTGGTCGGCGTTTCCGTGGATCTACATCTGGCTGTCGTCGCAGATCCCGATGCCCGCCTTTCAAGACGTGCTGCTGCGGGCGATCCCGCAGGATTGGCAGCGGCTCTCCGGCGTGCCGTTTTCCGAGGTGGCCACCCATGCCGGCCGCGTGGCGCTCGCGTTCGTCGATCCGGTGGTGGTGCTCGCCGCCACGGTGTTCGGGATCACACGCGGCAGCGATGCCGTGTCGGGCCCGCTCGAGCGGGGCACGATGGAGATGGTGCTCGCCCAGCCTGTGAATCGCGTGGCGGTGTTCGTGTCGCAGGCGCTCGCCACGATTGCGGCGGCCGCCCTGCTCTCGGCCGTGCTCTTCGGCGCCGCGGCGTCGGCGGTGGCGCTCGGGCCGTGGGCGGGCAAGGTCGATCCGCTGCGGCTGGTGCCTGCGGCGCTCAATGTGTTTGGCCTCATGGTGTGCATGGCAGGGATCTCGGCCTGCGTGTCGGCGGCCGACAGTTACCGCTGGCGCACGATCGGGATCATGTGCGGGTTTTACGTATTCGCGATCCTGGCGAAGCTCGTGGGCCGGCTTTCCACCACGCTCGGCTGGTGCGGCTATTTCTCGATCCTCAACGCCTACGAGCCGCAGCGGCTGGTGGGCGATCCCGCCACGGCGTGGAGGCTGCTGCTGGCCTACGACGGCGTGCTGCTGGGCCTCGGCCTCGCGGCATATGCGGTGGGAGCGTGGGTGTTCGCGAAACGCGACCTCCCCGCGCCGCTGTAGCGACAGGCCTCCAGGCCTGTCGAAATTCCCACGTAGCGACGGGCCTCCAGGCCTGTCGAAATTCCCACGTAGCGACAGGTCTCCAGGCCTGTCGAAATTCCCACGTAGCGACAGGCCTCCAGGCCTGTCGAAGGACAGAGCTTGATCTCTGTCCCTCCGGAGATGCCGCTGTAGCGTTCGATCGGCTGGTTGCCGCATACTATTGACCGCCCCAAGGAGGTTCGCGATGCCCCTGCGACTGCTGCTCCTGCTCGCTCTCTGTCTGCCCTGTGGCGCGGCGTCCGCCGCCGACGAGCCCGGCCAGGCCGATCTCGATGCCGCCATCGATGCGAAGCTGGCCGCCGACAACTTCGACGACTTCGGGGCCGTGCTCGAGCTCTGCCAGTCGGCCCTCAAGAAAGGTCTCGACGAAGAAGGCAAGAAGTTCGCCGCTGACCTCTACACCGGCACGCTCATGGACCGGGCGAGCATGGTGGTGGAGGCGATCTTCGACGGTCCGAATCCCGACCCGCAGTGGCAGCGGATGCGGGAGTTCGCGATGCGCGACCTCGACGAAGCCATCGACCGCGATCCGAAGCTCGGGGCGGTCTGGCTGATGACCGCCCGCCTGCAGAGCCTACCCGGCGGCGACCGCAAGCGGGCCGACGAGGCGGCCGACAAGGCGATCGACCTCGGCGGCGACGACAAGCTCCTGGTCGCCCAGGCCCACGTCATCCGCGGCAACCTCCGCGACGACGACAAGGCCGCGCGGGCGGCCGACTACGACAAGGCGGTGGAGCTCGCCCCGCGTGACAAAGACGTGCGCCGCACCCGCGGCCTCTTCCACCTGCTCAACGACGAGTTCGACGAAGCCCGGGCCGACCTCGCGGTGGCGATCGAGGAGGATCCCGACGACGTCTCGCTGCTCGAGGCCCTCGGCATGGCCTACATGATGGAAAACAAGCTCGACGAGGCGCAGAAGGCGTTCGACAAGGCGATCGACATCGACCCCGACGCCCCCGGCGCGCTGCTCCAGCGGGCCCGCGTGCTCGCGCTCAAGGGGGAGCAGCCGAAGGCGATCGCCGACCTCGACAAGGCGATCGAGCTCGATCCCGACGACGCGATCCCGCTCGTGCTCCGGGCCCGCATCCACCAGCAGGCCGGCAACACGGAGCAGGCCCAGGCCGACCTCGAAAGCGTGCTTCGCCGACGGGCCGACCATCCCGCGGCCCTCGAGCTCCGTGGCCTGATCGCCGCCGAGCGCAACGACTATCCTGCGGCGATTCGCGACTTCCGCAAGCTCGTGTCGCAGCATGGCGACGACGCCCTGCTCGTGGGCCAGCTCGGCATGCTCTACCTCGCGGCGAAACAGCCCCGCGAGGCGATCAAGCGATTCACGCGGGCGCTCGAGCTCGACGACAGGCAGTTCCTGAGCCGCCGCGGCCGCAGCGACGCGGCGATCTCGATCGGCGACCACAAGGCCGCCCTCGACGACCTCGAGAAAGCGCTCGAGCTCGACGATGACAACGACGGCGTGCTCAACAACCTCGCCTGGCTGTTGGCCACGTCCCCCGACGACTCGATCCGCGACGGCAAGCGGGCGATCGACCTGGCGACGAAGGCCTGCGAAGAGACGGAGTGGAAGCAGGCCCACATCATCAGCACGCTGGCAGCCAGCTACGCCGAGACGGGCGATTTTGCGAAGGCCCGCGAATACAGCCAGAAGGCGGTGGAGACGGGCGGCGAGTCGCCGGAAGTGAAGGAGCAGCTGCAACACGAGCTCGCCAGCTACGAGGCGGAGAAGCCGTGGCGCGAGCGGCAGGAATTGGCCGAGGCGAAGCTCGCCGAAGCGGGAGGCGACCTCGTGCTCGAAGCAGTGCGTGAGGATGAGGAAGACGCGCCGGCCGAGAAGCAGGCCGCGGAGAAAAAGCCCCGTCGCCCCTTCGACGAGTAGGCACTCCGTAGCGACAGGCCTCCAGGCCTGTCGAAATTCCGACGTATCGACGGGCCTCCAGGCCTGTCGGATTTCCGTCGTAGCGACAGGCCTCCAGGCCTGTCGGATTTCTTTCGTAGCGACGGGCCTCCAGGCCTGTCGCCGGACAGAGCTGGAGCTCTGTCCCTACATTCCCACACGTCGCGCGGCGGCAGTGTTGCCGGCACGTTGCCAGGCCTTGAACGCCAGCTGTCTCGCGTCGGCTGCGAGGTCGGTGCGGCCGTCGGTGTCGGCTCGCGTCGCAATCCGTTCGGCCGCCTCGGCGAGCCGCGTGGCGCGGGCGGGGTCGAGCGGCCGCAGCGGGATCTCGGCGAGCGATTCGAATTCGATCGCGAGTTCGTCCACGTCGAACACGGCCGACGTCAGCGTGACGGCGCGGCTCACGATCTCGGCGCTGCCGGCGGCGGCTCCGAGCCGGCGGGCCTCGTCGAGCATGAGCCACTTGAGGGCGGTCTGCGGCTCCTCGTGGGCGGCGGCGAGGAGCGTGTCGGCGGCGGTGCGGGCGCCGGCCGCGGTTTCGGTGTGGGAGAGGGCGCCTTTGAACCGGGCCTTGAGGGCGGCGCGGGCGTCCACGAGGTCGCGCTGCGAGGGGGGCCGGGGCAGGGCGGCCGAGGCGGGCAGTTGCCGCATCGTGGGGCGATCCTCGGCGTGGGCGGCCGAGGCAAGGATGATCACGAGCAAAACAGCGCGGAGCGGCATCTCGTACCGACGGGCCTCCAGGCCTGTCGGATTTCTCTCGTAGCGACGGGCCTCCAGGCCTGTCGGATTTCTTTCGTAGCGACGGGCCTCCAGGCCTGTCGAAGGACAGGGCTGGAGCCCTGTCCCTACTTTGCCAAAGGACAGGGCTGGAGCCCTGTCCGTACGGGCGCGGCTCACCGGCGTGGGTAGAAGTGCGACAGGTTTTGATACGTCGAGGCGTGGCCGGTGGGGCGGATCGTCTCGTCGACCTGCCGGCTCGTCGTGTCACGCTGGATCTGCTGCACCTGGTTTTGCAGCCGTCCGAGTTGCCGCGTTTGGCTCTGCTGCTCAATCACCTGCTGCTGCTGCTGGAGCTGCGGCTGGATGATCTGCTGATAGATCAACGAATTGTTGGCAACGGCGCCCGTCTGATTGTTGACTGTCATCGGACTTTGCGGGTTCCCCATCAGTGTGTAGGGGCTCACCGCCGGCCGCGAGTAAATGTTTGAAAATGGCAATTTTCCATTCCCCTGCGCCGCGGCCGTGCCGGCCAGGCCGAGGCTCACACCGGCCGCCACGACGACCACAACTGCCCACATCCGCGTCTGCCGTGTCATAGCGATGCTCCTCTGATCGATCCTCACCCACTACGCTCGAAGTATACGCCCTGGTTCACTCGGCGTCGTCATACTGGGCGATGGCCGCTTCCATCAGCATCCGGATGCCCGCCTTCAGCAGCGGCTTGTCGTGGATCCAGGCCGCAAACTCCTCGCCGTGGGCGAGATACGTCTCCCGCAGCCAGCTTGGAGCCTGCGTCATCAACCAAGCCCTGAAGAGCAGCCAGCGGGGGTTTTCAACTCCATACACCTCGCGGGCCACCCAGCAGGCTCCGAAGTTGGGGTTGAAGCCGAACGGGAACCGGTTGATCTGCTGCACGGTGCTCGAGCCAAGCAGGGCGAAGCCAAACATCCGCTCGAAGGGCGCCGTCCATTTTTCGACCAGGGTGTTGAAGGCGATCATGTGGTCCTGGGCGATGAACACGCGGTCGCCCGGCAACACCTGGTAGTTGGTGCCGGTGGCGGCGCCCTTCATGATGGCCTCGATGTCCACGGGCAGAATCTGGTCGCAGCCCACGCCCGAGGGCGCCGGCCGCGCGATCCACACATCCTTGCTCGAGAGCCGCGAGAGGCCGTTGATCTGGGCGATCGCGTCGAGCACGGTCTCGTTGCCGGTCACCGGAAAGCGGGCGATGTTGTCCCCCTGCCCGGCACCTTCCGTGATCACGTAATACACCTTCGAGTTGTAGCTGAACACGTCCACGCTCACGAGCGGCGCGTCGAGAAACTTGTCGAGGTGCTTTTCGATCTTTTCCTTCGCCTCTTCGAGCGTCAGGCCGGTCACGAACACGCTGCCGTAGGTGCCGAGGTTGATCGTGCCGTCGGGGCCCACGAGGTGCTCGCCCGAGATCTGCTGCTGGCCGGCGGCCTGGGCGAGCGTGAGCGACACCTGCGGCTCCTTGAGCACGCGCTTCAAGTGGCGAAACACGGCGTCTTGCGCCTCTTCGAGCGACTGCCCGCCCACCATCACCTTGCCATACGACGGCCCGAGGTCGAGCATCCCGCCCGGCTCCACCACGTAGAGTCCGTTGATCGGCTGTTCGAGGAGCGTGCCCTCCACGATCACCTGCAGCGTGTCGAAGCTCTGGATGCGGAACGGCGGCTTGGGCACCACGCGGAGCGCGTCGATAAGCAGTATGTCTGGCGGCTCGATCACGTAAGGCGGCAGCGTGATCTTCGCCAGTTCCTTGGCCGGCATCTTGTCGGGGTCGGGTGGGCACTGCGAGTCGAGCACCGCCTGCTGGGTCACGGCCCGCTGCGGGCGACCAAATGTCTGGCAGCCCAAGGTGTTCGCCATCGTCGCCAGAAGCAGCATCCACGCGAGCCCCTTGCGGGTGGTTTCGTGCGTCATTGCAGGCAGTTTCGAAACTCGCATGGCAAACTCCTCCCAACCGCTACAGTCGGTTGTCTCGGAGTTATCGGCACAGCCCGCCCGGAAACTTTGCCCGGTTTTCCTCGGCAAATCCTCACAGGCGCAAGCGGCCAAAACACGTCGTAGAATTGGGGGGTTCCAGTTGGAGCCCAGGCGGGGAACGGCGGCCCACGCCACCCACGAGCCCGGAGTTTGCGCAGTTTCCGCTCATGCCCATCCTGCCCCGGCAACACGATCTTTTCCCGGCCGACCTGCTCGATGCAGACCGCCCCGCCGTCGCACCGTCCGCCCAGTGGCTCGCGTTCTACACGCTCTCGCGCCGCGAGAAAGATTTGATGCGCAAACTCGAGGCCGTCGGCATACCCTTCTACGCCCCGCTGATCCGGCGGCGGCTCAAATCCCCCGGCGGCCGCACCCGTGATTCCCACGTGCCCCTCTTTCCCGGCTACGTGTTCTCCTGCGTCGACGACGACCAGCGCCGCGCCGCCCTCGCCACCAACACGGTCGCCCGCTGGCTCCCGATCACCGACGCAGCCGCCCTGCTCGCCGACCTCCGCGGCATCAAGCAACTCATCGACAGCGACTGTCCGCTCACGCCCGAAGCCCGGATCGAACCAGGCCAGTTGGTCCGCGTACGAACTGGTGCCCTGCGGGGGCTCGAGGGCACGGTGGTCAGGCGGCACGGCGAGCAGCGGCTCGTGGTGGCGGTGCGGTTTCTGAATCAGGGCGCTTCGGTGGAACTCGAAGACGTCGACCTGGAGAGACTCTCATGAATTTCGTACGGGCCGACAAGATGGTCAGGCGGCTGTCGAAAAAAGCGGCGATCCTGCTCGTCGTCCATGCGGGCCTGTTCGTGTTTTCGTTTTTCCTCGCCTTTTTCACCCGCAACGACTTCAGCTTCAGCGGCGACTGGCTGCCGGTGTTTGCCGCCACGGTGGGCGGCGTGGTCGTGCTCAAGCTGATCGTGTTCTACACGCTCGGGCTTTGCCACGTGTCGTGGCGACGGGTGTCGTTCGGCGACCTCACGGCGCTACTCTGGGCGGCCACGCTCACGATGCTGATCATGGCCACGATCGACGGCCTCTTCCTCTCGACGGGCCGTATTCCCGGCATCAAACGCGTCCCGCGGAGCGTGATCCTGCTCGACTGGGCCTCCACGATCCTGCTCGTGGGCGGCATGCGCACACTGTGGCGGAGTTTCTACGAAGAGCTGCGGCCGCTGTTCCATGCCACGCCCGCAACATCGGCCCTCATCATCGGCGCCAGCCAAGCCGGCGAATTGCTCGCCCGCAACCTCAAGACGACGTCCAACAGCCCCTACCACATCGTCGGGTTCCTCGACGACGACACGTCGCTCCATGGCAACCGCTTTTCCGGCATCGAGGTGCTCGGCTCGATCGACCGGGCGAGCATGGAAGTGGCCCGCCGCCGAGTCAAGGAGGTGCTCGTGCAGTCCGGCACGCTCACCGGCAAGCGATTTCGCAGGCTATTCGACGAGTGCGCCGCAGCCGGTGCCACGGTGAAAGTCATCCCGGCCATCGACGAGCTGCTTGGCGAGAAGAACGGCGACCAGAAGCATGTCCGGCTCCGCGAAGTGGAGATCAAGGATCTTCTGCGCCGTGAGCCCATCCGGCTCGACGACACGGCGGTCGCCAGGCTCGTCGCCGGCCGCACCGTCATGGTCACGGGCGCCGGCGGCTCGATCGGCTCGGAGATCTGCCGGCAGGTGCTCCGTTACCACCCGGCCAAGCTCCTGCTCGTGGAGCGCGGTGAAAACTCGCTGTTCCTCATCGAGCAGGAGTTTTCCCGGCTGACCCCGCGGCCTGCCTTCGAGCCCCTGATCGCCGACGTCACCGACGAAGACCGCATCGATCAGATCATGGCCGACCACAAGCCGGCGGTCATCTTCCATGCAGCGGCCCACAAGCACGTGCCCATGATGGAGTGGAACCCGGCCGAGGCGATCAAGAACAACTGTCTCGGCACGCGCTCGCTCGCGCGGCTGGCCGACAAGCACGGCGTGGGCGCGTTCGTGTCGATCTCCACCGACAAGGCCGTGCATCCCTCGAGCGTGATGGGCTGCTCCAAGTTGATCGCCGAACGCTACGTCCAGGCATTCTCGAAGGATTCGCGGACAAAGTTCATCGTGGTGCGGTTCGGCAACGTGCTCGCGAGCAACGGCAGCGTGGTGCCGATCTTCCAGGAGCAGATCCGCCGCGGTGGGCCGATCACGGTCACGCACCCCGACATCGAGCGGTATTTCATGATGATCCCCGAGGCTTCGCAGCTGGTTCTGCAGGCCGGCGCCATGGGCGAAGGCGGCGAGATCTTCGTGCTCGACATGGGGGAGAGCGTGAAGATCGTGGATCTGGCCCACGACCTGATCACCCTCTCGGGTCTCGCCGAAGACGATATCGACATCGAGTTCACCGGCCTGCGCCCCGGCGAGAAGCTCTACGAAGAACTCTATTTCGACGACGAGCGGCGGCTGCCCACGCCGCATCCGAAGGTGTTTTGCGCGATGCACCGGCCTGCCGAACTGGCCGAGATCGAGGGGGTTCTGGAAGAATTGCGGGAGGTGCTCGACGATCCGCCCGACGAGGTGCGGCGCCGCCTGAAAAAACTCGTCCCCGAGTACCGCCAGGAGCACGAACGGCAGGAACGCACGAATGCCGAGGTGAAAGTCGATGCATAATCCCCGCCTGTCGGTGATCCCCGAGGCCCGCTCGTCGATCGGCGCGGTAGCAGCCGGCATCCGCGTGCCCTTCGTGCGGCCGGCGCTGCCGGCGTTCGAAAACGTCCGCGAAGCCTACGAGGAGATCCTGCGCGGCGGCCAGCTCACGAAGGGCCGCTACGTGGAGTCGCTCGAGTATGCCCTCGCCAAGCGGCTCGGCGTGCGCCACTGTGTGGCCGTCAGCAGCTGCACGGTGGGGCTGATGCTCGTCTACAAAGCCCTCGACCTCTCGGCCGGCAGCTGCCGGAGCCGGCGTGGGGGCGCGGAAGGCTGTGCCGTGGGCGCGATGGAGCAGTTGTCGCGGTTCGGGATGGTGCGGTCGGGCGGCCGCAGCGAGCCGGTCGGCGAGGTGATCATTCCGAGCTTCACGTTCCTCGCGGCCCCGGCAGCCATCGCGTGGAACAACCTTCGGCCCGTGTTCGTCGATGTCGACATGCATTCGACCAACGTGTCGACGCAGGCCGTGGCCGCCGCGATCACGCCACGCACCGTCGCGATCGCCGCCTGCCACAACTTCGGCAATCCGTGCGACATGGCGGGGCTCGAGGCGCTCGCCGCCGAGCATTCGCTGCCGCTGGTGATCGATGCGGCGCATGGGTTTGGCGCTTCGATGCACGGCCGGCCCGTCGGCAAGGGAGGCACGGCGCAGGTGTTCAGCCTGTCGCCCACGAAATTGCTCGTGGCCGGTGAGGGGGGCATCGTGGCCACCGACTGCGACTGCCTCGCCCACTTCGTCCGTCTCGGCCGCGAATATGGCAACGACGGCTCCTACGACGCACTGTTTTCGGGCGTCAACGGCCGCATGCCCGAATTGAGCGCCGCGACGGCCCTCGCGGGCCTCGACATTCTCGACGAGGTGGCCGCCGCACGCCGGAAGATCGCGGCGTTCTACCGGAACGAGCTCTCCTATCTGCCCGGCGTCGGCTTCGTGGAGGAGGCCCGCGGCGCCCAGTCGAGCCACAAGGATTTTTCGATCACGATTGATCCAGGAAAGTTCGGCATGTCGCGCGACGCCCTGCGGCGCGTGCTCGCAGATCGCGGCATCGAAACCCGCACGTACTACAATCCGCCGTGTCATCGCCAGACAGCATTCGAGCATTTTTACGACCGCAGCCGGGCCCTGCCCGTCACGGAGATGCTCTCCGCGCGGAGCCTCTCGCTGCCGCTCGGGGCCCATGTCGACGAAACGGTGGCGGCGGAGGTGTGCGAGACGATCGCCAACGCGAAGCACGCGCTCTCGTGATCGCCGCTGCGCCTTCCATGCCTCTCATCGTCTTCTGGTCGGTGTGGTCGCTCACGGCGCTGATCGCGTCGGCGCTCCTGTCCGCCAAGTTGATCGATTGGGCCGCGGCCCGCGGGGCGGTTGACGTTCCCAACGCCCGTAGCAGCCACAGCCGGGCCACGCCCCGCGGGGGTGGGCTGGCGATCGTGGCGGTCGCAGCCGTGGCCGGCGCGGTCGTCTGCCTGCTGCACCCCGAGTCGATTCGGTCCGTTCTCGGCCTGATTCTGCCGGCGCTCGTGATCGCGGCCGTGAGCTGGCTCGACGACGTGCGCTCGCTGCCGAACCGCGTCCGGTTCGCGGTGCATCTCGGCTGTGCGGCTGCGACCGTGGCAGTTCTGGGGCCGGTGCAGAGCGTCGATCTCGGCTCGTTCGGCACGCTTGATTTCGGTCCGGCAGCATGGCCGCTCACGCTGCTCTGGATCGTGGGGCTCACGAACGCCTTCAACTTCATGGACGGCATCGATGGCATCGCCGGCATCACGGCGGGGATATCCGCGGCGGCGATTGCGGCCGTCGCAGCAGTCGTACAAGCCCCGGCGATCGGGGGCATTGCCGCGGCATGCGCAACGGCATCGTGCGGCTTTCTCACCTGCAATTGGCAGCCGGCGAGAATCTTCATGGGCGACGTCGGCAGCGCGTTCTGCGGCTTCGTGCTCGCCGTGCTGCCGCTTGCGTTTCCAGCGCATGCAGTCCCGACCGCCGTGGCTGTCGCCGCAGCGGCTCTGTGGCCGTTCATTTTCGACACGGCGTACACGATCGTGCGGCGGCTGCGCAAACGGGAAAACATCTTCCGGGCGCACCGCAGCCATCTCTACCAGCGGCTGGTGATCGCGGGCTGGTCGCACGCGGTCGTGTCGACGCTGTATGGAGTGCTCTCGGCGCTGGCGGCCGTGTGCGCCGTGGTGCCGCTCATCGCGCCAGAGTGGAGAGCGGCTGCAGATATCGGCGCCGGCGCCACGATCGGTCTCGGGACCGTATTCCTGCTTGCGCTCGTGTTCGTTTCGGAACAAAATACGTAGCGACAGGCCTCCAGGCCTGTCGGAAAACCACGACTCGCCAGGCCTGGAGGCCTGTCGCCACATACTCGACAGGCCTGGAGGCCTGTCGCTACATCATGCTCTACGCCCGATTCATCAAGCGCGGTTGCGACATCGTGGCAGCTGCGGCGATCCTGATCCTCACGCTGCCGCTGTTCGCGGTCGTGTGGATCGCCGTGCGGATCGCGCTCGGCGCGCCGGTGCTCTACTTCTCCGAGCGGGCCGGCAAGGGCGGTCGCCCGTTCCTGCTCGCCAAGTTTCGCTCGATGACCAATGCCACCGGCCCCGACGGCACCCTGCTGCCCGACGCCGAGCGGCTCACGCCGTTTGGTCGGTTGCTCCGCCGCACGAGCCTCGACGAACTGCCCCAACTGTTCAGCGTCCTCACCGGCTCAATGAGCATGATCGGGCCCCGGCCGCTGCCGCTTCGCTACCTTTCCCGGTACTCCCCTCGGCAGGCCCGCAGGCTCGAAGCGGTGCCCGGGCTCACGGGCTGGGCCCAGATTCATGGCCGGAATTCGCTCGACTGGCCCACCCGGCTGGAGCTCGACGTGCAGTATGTCGATATGCTGAATCGCTGGTATGCCCCGCTCCTCGACCTGTGGATCGCCTTGTGCACGGTGGTGCAGCTTGCCTGGCAGGCCCTCACCGGCCGCGGCATCGCCGCCCCCGGCTCCGCCACGATGACTGAATTGTAGTGAATCCCCTCGACGCCATCATCACCGCCATCCGCACCGTGCTTCGCGACACCGGCCGCGACGCTCGCGAGATCTCCCCCGGGATGCTCCTGGCCGCCGACCTCGGCCTCGACTCGCTCGACCTCGCGCAGACGATCGTGCTCCTCGAGCGTTCGCTCGGCGTCGATCCGTTTCGGGCACCGGCCGCGACCGCCCCGCGGCCCACGATCCGCACCGTCTCCGATCTCGTCGCCATCTACACAACCGCCCTCGCTTCCCCCCAATCACCATGACCACCGCCGCCAACGCCACCACGATCGCCCACCTCGCCGACGCGCCGGCCGAAGACCGGCTTGCATCGGCCATCGCTCTCGTCGCCCGCCAGTTCCCCGACCGCACTGCGATCGTCGCAAACGCCGGCGGCGAAGCCCGCCGCGTCATCGACTATGCCACGCTCACCGCCGCGATCGCGAAGCTCGAAGGCGAACTCGCCGTGGCGCGGCCGGTGGGGATCGTGGCCCGCGCCAAGCGTGTCGAGTCGCTCGTGGTGATCGCCGCAGCCTGTGGCCGGGAGCATGTGCCGGTGGCGTTCCTCGCCGAGGATGCCCGCGATCTCGTCGGCGAACTCCGCGACTGGGTGCCCCTCGACGACTCGCTCGCGTTGCCCGCCGGGGCGGCCGCAGGCCCGCGGCGCGAGTTTGAAACCGTGCCGCCGCAGGTGGTCGTGGCCACGAGCGGCACGAGCGGCCCACCGAAGCTCGTCGACCACTCGTGGGATTCGCTCCTCGCCGCCGCACGGCTGGCCGAGCAGTGGCACGGCCGCGGCTGGCTGCTCGTCTACGACGCCACGCGCTGGGCGGGTCTCCAGGTGTGGCTCCAGGCGCTGCTCACGGCCGGCCGGCTCGTGGTGCCGGCCTCCCGCGATCCCGATCTCGTGGCCAAGGCGTGCGTCGATGAAGACGTCTCGATCCTGCCGGCCACGCCCACGCTCCTGCGTCGCCTGATCGCGTCAGGCGACCGTGCAGTGGTCTCCACCATGAAGCTCGACCGGATCACGCTCGGCGGCGAAGCGGCCGACGCACAGCTTTTGGAGCAGGCCAAGGCGTTGTTTCCGAAGGCAAAAATCACGCATGTCTACGCCACCACGGAACTCGGCGAAGTGTTTCGCGTGACCGACGGCGAAGCAGGGTTTCCGGTGGAGTGGATCGGCCGGCCGCTGCCGGGGGGCGCGCGACTTTCGATGCGGCGCGACGGCGAGCTGCTCGTGCAGCTCTCGCGCGACACCGCCGAGGTGGCCACGGGTGATCTCGTGGAGCGGCGTGGCAAGCGGTTCGAGTTCACGGGCCGGCGGAGCGACGTGATCGTGGTGGGCGGGGCGAAGGTGTTCCCGAAACGCGTCGAGGAGATTCTGCGCGGCGTGCCCGGCATCGCCGATGCGCGGGTCTACGGCCTGCCGAGCGCGATCACAGGCGAGCTCGTGGCGGCGGAGATCGTGATCCACGAGCCGCTGCCGGCGGGCACCACGCCCGACCAGGTGCGCTCGGCGGCGCTCGCCGTCTGCCGCGAGCGGCTCGAAGCCCACGGCGTGCCGCGGGTCGTGGACGTCGTCAAGAAGCTCACCCTCACCCCCGCCGGCAAAATCCCCCGCCGCTAACATCCCGTAGCGACGGGCCTCCAGGCCTGTCGAAACCACCGCCGTCCCCCGAACAGCCGAGCCGACTGTCCCACTTCCCATGCCCACCTCCCTCGTCTCCGGCGGATCGCGTGGGCTCGGGCTGGCTGTCGTGGAGCGGCTGCTCGAGCGGGGCGACCGCGTGGCCACGTTCTCGCGGTCCGGCTCCGAGAGCCTGGCGAAGCTCGTCGCCCGGCATCCGGGCCGGCTGCACGCTGAAACGCTCGACGCCGCCGACGGCGCCGCCGTGCGCGGCTTCGTGGACCGTGTGGCTGCCACATTTGGCTCGATCGACCACTGCGTTGCGAATGCGGCGATCGCCCACGAGGGCGTGCTCGCCACGATGGCCGACGCCGAGATCGACGCGATGCTCGCGGTGAACCTCCGCGGCTCGATCGTGCTCGTGCGCGAGGTGGTGCGGCAGATGCTCGTGGGTGCGGAGCAGCCGTCGATCACGCTCGTCTCATCGGTGGTGGCCGCGCAGGGCAGCCCTGGGCTCGCCGTCTACGCGGCCACGAAAGCCGGCCTCGAAGGCTTTGCCCGGAGCCTGGCCCGCGAGCTCGGGCCGCGGGGCATTCGCGTCAATGCAGTCGCCCCGGGCTTTCTCGAAACAGATCTCTCCGCGTCCCTCTCAGCGGAAAACCGTAGCCGCATCGCCCGGCGCACGCCACTCGGCCGCCTCGGTCTACCGGCCGACGTGGTGGGCGCGATCGATTTCCTCTCAAGCCCCCGCGCCAGCTTCATCACGGGCCAAGTGCTCACAATCGCCGGCGGCGCGTAACGTAGCGACAGGCCTCCAGGCCTGCCGAATGTGTCTGGCGTAGCGACAGGCCTCCAGGCCTGTCGAATGTGTCTGGCGTAGCGACGGGCCTCCTGGACTGTCAACGGACAGGCGACTTGCCTTTCCTGCGCCCGCGCGAAAGAGCATCGCCACGTGAGGGCTCAATACACCTCGTCATGCGTCCCAACGGTGAGCAGCGTGATCGTCTCAGCCTCAACGCCACGGATCACTTCAGGCGGCCCCACCTCGAACACGATTCGAATGCTATACGTAACGCTACACGCCCAACATCCTTGAAGATCCCCTCGGAGCTTGTGGGATTTCAACGACGGGGGCAAACATGTCGGCTTCAAGAAGTTCCACAGCATCCCGAATCTGCTTGCCGAGATCTGGAGAGTGCTTCGAAGCACGTTTCGCAGAACGGCGAAACGTGGCTGTGACGTAAACGTGGCGAACCGAGCTTTCGGACATCAATTCTCGAGATCTTTCGCGATCTCATCGAGATTGAGAAGGCTAGCCCTGCCAGCAGCACGGTCAGCGCGTGCCTCGCGTACATCAGCCACAACACGCTCCCGTTCGCGCTCAACAAGCCGACGCCGAACGAGGTGGACGAGTTCAGCCTGCTCGTCGACGGATAGCCGATCAACTGCTTCGAGGACTTCGTCGAACGCCAGTTTTCGAATCATGCTTTGAGCCTCCGGACATCCTGCGGTTATAAGTGTACGGAAGTCTATCTTCTGGTCAACGCCATCGCCCCCGGGTTTCTCGAAACAGACCTCTCCGCCTCGTAGCCCCAGTGGGGCAAGCGTCTCGCTTGCCATGCATTCCCGTGGGACAGGCGTCCCGCCTGTCCGAAGAAAACGCCCAATGGACAGCCGAGACAGCTATCCCACGCACTGCACCAACAGAGCCCTGTCTCTACGGTTCACGCAGCGCCGCGAAACTGTTCGATTGTCATTGCTCGCCTCCTTTCGCTGTTGCACCCCGTCTTCCGACACCATGCGTATACGCCTGCTTGGCGTAGCTTCACGCCGCCTGCAAGGGCTCGATTGTGTTCACGTGAATAAGGACGCAATGCACCGCCCGATTCTCTTCGGGATATCCGAGAATCACCTTCGTCTTCATCACGATCGCGCATTCCGGATGCCGCACCTCGTGGACCTCGCCGTTCGACATGCGGATCGCGAAGGGCTCGAATGGCTGCCGTCGCAGGAATTCGCGAATCGTGTCGGGATTCATGGCGTTGCTCCTTCAAGAAATGGACGCCCGTACATCATACGCTAACGGCGGTCAAGCAACAAGTCATTTCAGAACGCCGGCGTAGCCTGCAGGGCTGCCGCCCGACGGGTGTATCATGGCTCGCATGAACGCCACGCCGCTGCTCTCGCAAATCCTCCGGGCTCTGCACGAGCATCGGCTTGAAGCCGTGCTCATCGGCAACGCTGCTGCGGCCGTTCACGGCGCCCCGGTCACCACGCTCGACTTCGACTTCATGTTCCGCGACACCCCCACGAACATGCGCAAGCTCAAGGCAATCGCCACGGACTTGCGGGCCACGATCCTACGGCCTTTTTATCCAGTCTCGAAGCTCTACCGGGTCGTCAATGAAGACTCCGGCCTGCAGGCCGATTTCATGCCGGTCATTCATGGTGTGCGCTCCTTTGAGGGGCTACGCTCGCGGGCTGACGCCCGTGATATCGATGGGCTTCGTCTGCTCGTAGCATCTCTCGACGATATCATTGCAAGCAAGAAAGCTGCGGGCCGTGATCGCGACAAAGCCGTGCTGTCTATTCTGGAACAAACCCGAAAGTCTGCACGCAAGCGAGGCGCCAATGGCTCGTAAGAAGCGAGAGCGGGCATCCGAGAGCGCCACGCGGGCAAAGAGTCTTGCCGCTCTCAAAGCCGAGAGCGAGCGGCAGCTCGACGATCTGATCCAGCGGCGGCTGGCCTTGCCGCTGGAAAAGCGGATGAACTTCCTGCGCCGACGCCTCCCCGGCGGCGGTAGCAGCCTGTAGGGCGAGCGTCCCACGGCCATTCCGCGAGTACAATCCCGGCATGCCTCGCCCCGCCGCCACTCCCGCGCCGCGCACGCCGTTCGAGGAGCGGTATCTCGCGCTCGCCAAGCAGATCTGCCTGACGATGATCCCCGACCCGCGCTACGAGATCTTTCTCTTCGGCTCCCGCGCACGGGGCCACTGCGAGCATGCGAGCGACGTGGATATCGGCGTCGCAGGCCCTGAGCCGATTCCGGAAGGCGTGCTGCGGCTGATGGGCGCGCTCGACGAGTCTGACGTACCCTGGCGGTGCCAGGTGATCGACTTCGCGCTCGTCACCGATGAGAAGTTTCGGACACACGCCTACGAAGGCCGAGAGAT
Organism: Planctomycetia bacterium; assembly: GCA_037129475.1. Lineage (GTDB taxonomy): Bacteria > Planctomycetota > Planctomycetia > Pirellulales > UBA1268 > RGVT01. The sequence continues at coordinate 30,265 of JBAXUY010000004.1, forward strand.
ATGGCGAGCGGCGAACTAGGCTACGACAACCTGCAGCGGGCGCTGCGAGGCTTCGAACAGGCCCTGTCGCTCGACGGCAGCGGCTATCCAGACTTTGTGCGCGACGTGCTCGACAACGGCCGTATCAAGAAATTCGAGTATTGCGTCGAACTCTTCTGGAAATACCTGCGCTCGTGCCTGATCGCCGAAGGACGCGACGTGCCGAACAGCCCACGGGGAGCGATCAAGGCGGCCCTCGACCGCGGCTTTATCCTGGAGGCAGAGTATCAGCCAGCCCTCGACATGTTCACCGACCGCAACACGTGCAGCCACATCTACAAGCAGGCGTTGATCCCGGTCATTATCGCCCGCCTCCCAGCCCACGCCGCCGTGATGCAAGCCATCGCCGCCCGCCTGCCGACCACGTAGCGACAGGCCTCCAGGCCTGTCGAATGGACATCACGTAGCGACAGGCCTCCAGGGCTGTCGAATGCGTCTGGCGGAACTGGAACTTACGGCCTGTCTGGAAACAACCCCGGCATCCACTGAGATGCCAGCGCCGTCGGGAAAGCAAACCGCAGCGGCGCCCGCGGCGAGGCCGATGTCACGACTCCGTGCGTCTGCAGGGCAGCCGTAATCCTCCGCGCCGTGCGCTCGCTCGTCGCCGCGAGCATCGGGATGTCGCCACGTGGCACTTCCCCTCGGTTGAGCAAGGATTCCACGACGGCCAAGGCATGAGGGGGCAGTGTTCCCTTCCGGATCTCATCCTGAGTCCACAGAATCACGCGCTGGCGGAGCCGATCGGGCTGCACCAACGACGCCATGAAGGTGATCTGATCGAGGCAGACGCGCAGGAAAAACTCCGCGAAATCAGCCAGGCATTCCGTGCTGAGATTGCCGCGGCCATCGAGACCGCCGTGTCGAAGCTCGTCGCATCGTTCCAGATGCTCCTTGTATTCCGACTCGCGGCGAGCGAGCCCGCGGGCTATCGACCAGATGCCACCCGTCTCGAGGGCGTCTCGCAGCATGGCATGAGACATCAGTCGCGCAACCCGGCCATTGCCGTCCGTGAACGGATGGATCCAAAGCAGTCGATGGTGGGCGGTGGCGGCGGCAATGATGGAATCGATCGCCCCCAGCGCTGCGTACGCTTGCTGGAACCTTTCCATGAATCGCGGTACGGCTCCGGGGCTGATCGCGACATGCCGTCCGACCGCCACCTGGGTTGTGCGGAATTCGCCCGGCTGAACGGCAGTCCGTGAACCGTCAGGGTTCGTGATCCACAGAAGATCGTCGGGCAGAAGGGAACAGAACCGTCGATGGATCTCGCGGACTGCAGCTTGCGTGGTAGGTCTTCCGGCGACTCCGTCTGCGTCGATCCAGGCCTGAACCTCCACGTGCGCCCGGGCTTCGAGCTGCAGGGTTCGTTTCGGGAGATCTTGGCTGTAGTCGTTGCGCAGAGCCCGTTCAATATCGATCGGATGCGTATCGTGGCCTTCGATCAGGTTGCTGTAGTAGCAGTTCATCGCCCGCACCATGTCGGCGATCGCGGGCACGATCCCGGGCGGGAGGCTGCTCCGAAGTGCGGCTGACGCTCCCACGACGGTCACTGCCAAGTCGGCCAGATCGTCGCGGCGCTGCTGTGGCTCGCGGACGAGCATCGGCTCCATCAGGCTGGATGATTCGCCCCGGTCAAAGGCCGGCTCGACAGGCGGCATGTTGGCCGGTTTCTTGGCCGGCTCGTCGCTCGTCATAACGCCATCCCAGCAAGCGGTTTATGGATTGCCTGAGCACCGGCGGGCCGGTCTCATGGCCGCTTCATGATACCCCGGCCATCGCCCGCCTGCCGACCACGTAGCGACAGGCCTCCAGGCCTGTCGAATGCACGTCATGTAGCGACGGGCCTCCAGGCCTGTCGAATGGACGTCACGTAGCGACAGGCCTCCAGGCCTGTCGACGGACAGGGCTGGAGCCCTGTCGCTACTTCCGGCGGGCAACGGCGGCGAGCGCCACGCCGAGCAGTGCCAGCCCTATCGCCGCTGGCTCCGGCACCATCACGAGCTGCATCACCTGGCCGTTCGTCACGGTGCCATCGGCGAAGTTCGCGCTCGCCACGCTCACCGTCGACACGCTCACGGTCTCGTAGCTCGGCCAGAAGCTCGTGTCGAGCAGATAGTAGCCCTGGCCGTTGTAGGTCTTCGCCGTGCCCAATCCGTTGCCGAGCACGTAATACGTGAACGCCGCGTTCTGAATGCTCGAGAGAAAGCTCGCCGAGGCGTCGGTAAAAAATCCACCTTGAAACGTATCGTTGAGCGCGAGTGACGTCACGCCGAGGTACACGTCCACGGCGTTCGCCGACCCAAGCGCGGTCGTGAATGGCGACGATCCCGCCGTCAGCCGGAGCACGTCATTCCCGCTGGCCGTGCCCGTGGCCCAGATCGGCGCGCCCGTCTTCCCGAACTCAAAGTTGAAGTCGAGCCCGCTGGTCGGATTCACGCTCGTGGCCGTGAGGATGCCAGGGCTGTTGCCGGGTCCTACGATTCCGGCCCCCGAGATCGCGCTCACGCGGCCCGAGCCACCGAGCGTCACCCCTGCATCAAGGGCCACGCCGCTTGATGCGGCGATGTTGCCATTGACCACGAGGGCCCCGGAGTGCACCCACGTGCCGCCGGTGTAGCTGCTCGAGCCGGTGAGCTCGAGCCGATTTCCCGAGAGGGCGAGGCCGCCGCTGCCCGACACCGCGCCCGTAATCCGGGCCGTGCCACTGCCGGCGATTTCGAGCAGCCAGCCGTTCGTGTTGATCGAAGCCGCAGTCACTCCGCCCGACCCGACATCCCAATATTGGGTGTCGCCAAGGGCCACGGTGTTTGAAAACGTCTGTCGCGACGTGTCGTAATTGGTCAGGCCGCCCCGGCCGATCGTGAGCGTATTTGCTCCCGAGAACGTGAATCCGAGCGTCCCGGTCGCCGTGCCCTTGAAGGCCAGCCCGCGCAGGTTCACGGCTGCGTTGAGATCGATCGACCGCACGGCCGTGGATGTCCCGCTAAACAGCGTGTAGAGATCTGTCGGCACCGAGTTGGAGCTCCAGTTGCCTGTCCTGCTGAGGTCGTCCTGCGTGGTCGGTCCGCCGGATCCGCCCTGCCAGGTTGCGCTGGGATTCCCCACCACCCGGAGTGCATAGCCCGTCACGGCCATGGCATCGGTCGCATTGGCCATGGCTCCCGGGGCGGCGAGCAGGCTCATGATGTTGTAATTGCCGCTGACGCCCGAGTTGAGCCCGAGCACGGTCAGTTCCTTGCCACCGTTGGGATTCGTCCAGCCGTTGAGCAGCGGGCTGCCCGAATCGCCCTCCACGAGTTGCACGCTGGGCGTGCCCGACCGCAGTGTGAGAATCACGGTCTGCGTCGGATCAGAACTTAGAACCCCAGTCTGATTGACGGTGGCGGCCCCAGCCCGCGGGCTATCGTTGGTTGTGTTTCCCCTGCCATAGGCGAGCACGCCGAGACCGTTGTAGACGGAGTAGCTGGTTGACACCGACGAGGTAAACAGGTCGAGCACGCCGTACCGAAAGACGTTGGTTGGCGACGCGATCGGCGCGGCAAGCGTTCCCAGGGCCAAGTCGTTGGCAGTCACGCCGCCGTTCGTAACGATCGCTCCGTAGCCGAGATTTGTGATGCCGCTATTCGTCTGCGACACGAGCAGTCCGTCGTTTCCGCGAATTGTGACGCCCTGGGTGAGCAGGCCGCCGTTCTCGTAGTGCTGGGCCGTGAGAAAGTGCCGCGGGCTGAGGAGGGCCAGGCCCTTGTAGCTCGAGGCGGCGTAGATCGTGGTGCTCCAGCCCACGCCCGACCAGTCGTAGGCCGCACCCACGAAGCTGCCGCTGGTGTTGGGCGTCGGGTTCGTCGGGAATCCGCCGGTGAAGCGATCGTTAACCGTGGCCGAATAATCGGTGATATCGAGTGCGACGGCGGGGGGGCCATCAGCCACTACGACGGCGACCAGGGCGGCGACAGCCCAAGAGGCCCATGGGCGGGATGATGGTTCGCGTCGGTTCAAGACGTCCTCTTGATCATCGTCGTCGGAAAGCCCTGCCCATAGTCGAGTATATGTCGCGGAACGACCCTATTTCAACAAATTTCCGGCCGGCCGACTCACGCGGCGGTCGGCCCCAACAACCGTGCTCGCCGTCACCTTCCTCACTCGAGGCGGGGCAGCGCGCGGCAAAAATTACTGTTCGAAGCGTATCGTTATCCTTAGCGCTGTAGAATTTATGGGTACGGTGCAAGGCAACGCGGGTGTCACCCAGGGGAACGGAGTGCACCTGCACAGCACCCCTCCTTTGAAGGGATAGCAAGGGCCTGTCTTGGATTCGCTTCCGTCTGCTTCGCGGCGTGTTGCCAGCGACCGACCAGTTCGGTCGGCCGACCGCGATAGCTTCGCCCCGCCGCCAGCCTGCGAACGAATCCTCATCGTTGGCGCGGGGGGCTTCGGCCGCGAACTACTGCAGTGGGCACGTGACGCGTGGCCGCAGTGGTCCGATCGCTTAGCCGGGTTTCTGTCCGCCGATGACCATGTGCTCGACGGATTCGATTGCAACCTTCCGATCGTCGGCTCACCGACAGACTTTCGACCATCTCGTGGCGACGGGTTCCTGCTCGCAATCGGCGTCCCCTACGCACGGCGGAATGTGGCAGAACTGCTACTGGCCCGTGGCGCCCAGTTCCTCACGCTCGTACATCCCACCGCCGTCGTTTCCGCCTCGGCGAAAATCGGCGACGGCGCCGTGCTCTGCCCATATTCCATCGCCAGCGACTCGTGCCGGGTGGGCCGGTTCGTGCTCATGAACTACCACACCTCGCTCGGGCACGACGCCATAGCCGGTGATTTTTCGGTTTTATCTCCCTATGCAACGCTCGGCGGCCGTGCCTCAATAGACGAAGATGTCTTTTTAGGCCTCCACGCTTCGGTAGGGCCCGGGAAAACCGTTGGCGCCCGTAGCAAGGTAAGCGCTAATTCCTGCGTCTTGGCCAATGCCCCATCCGACTCACTGGTGTTCGGCGTTCCTGGCCGAATCGGCAACCGGATCGACCTCGATTCCTTCCCGAAGCGTAGTAGCGAAAGATGATGCCTTGGTCTTCTAAATTCTGCGTCGGGATCGTACTTGTGCTTTCCCTTGGCCTCGGTTTTTACGCCACCGCGGCCGACCAAGTTCCGCCCCCAGCAGGGGCGGAACTCGATGCCGCGATGGAGTCGGTGAAGGCGATCTACGCCGACAAGGCCAGCAAGGCCAAGACGCCGTCGGAACGGGCGGCGCTTGCCCGGGAGGTGTTCGGGCATCGCGACGCTGCATCCACGCAGGCCGAGCGCTACGCGATCGTCATGGCGGCGCTCAACATCGCCACCAAGAGCGACGACGCGCTCTTGTTGATGACTATCTGCGACGATCTGGCGGCCACATTCACGGTGGACAGGATCCGCCTATTCGTCGATCGCGTGGACGATACGACCGGCCCTGTATCGCAGGCCGCTTGGCCGAAGCTCAAAGACAGACTCGACGGCATGGCCGATGCCTGCCTGCAGGCAAACCGCTTCGACGACGCAACCAAATTAGCCACGGCGATGATGTCGCTCGCCAAGCGAGCCCGCGACGCAAAGGCAGGCACAGCTACCACTGCGCTCCGCAAGACCATCGCCGACCGGAAGAAGGCCCGTGAACGCTACGAAGACCTGGCAAACGCTGCCAACCAGCGCGACGCTGATCCCAAGACGCTGCTCGAGTTTGGCCGCATGCTGTGTTTCACAGAGGGGGATTGGGCCCAGGGTGTTCGCTATCTCGCTCGCTCCGATGACGCAGCGCTTTCCGCCGTCGCAGCCGCGGAGGCTCGGGCCGCGACGCCGGAGGCGCAACTTGCGGTAGCCGATGCCTGGGCGACCTACGCCGAGAAAGCCCCGGTTAACGAGAGGGAGCCGATCCGCGACCATGCCGCCGAGATTTACACCGAAGTAATCCCAACCCTGACGGGCCTCGCGAAAGTGCGCGCCGAGAAGGCGCTCGATGACGTGCTGGCCGCCTCCCAGTCAACGAAAGATGGAAATGCTTGGCTGGTCGTCTTCCGATCCGACAACCCCAAGATCTGGAACACGGAAAGTCGTGACGATCCACGAAACTTCGCCGTGCCGCTCGACAGCCTGCCGCAGACGATCAGGTTCGTCCGAATCCGTCGCTCCAATGGCCAGACCGTGATTGCTCCGATCAGTAAGCAGACGATCGGCTCGCTTTCGAGGGGCCCGCGCTACGGCTGGGAAGGCTCCAAGCCGGAGCGGTTCGGAGCATTACTGTTGGGCATCATCGACAACGAGGCCAATGTTCACCAAAAGACGGGTGAGGTGGGCATCGTGGATAGTGGGCAAGACTGTCGCTCAGGCTGGGGATTCGGCATTCGCATCAATCATGGCAACCAGGCTGTATGCTGGGCGGGCAAGTGGATCCCCACCGAGCCGCTGGAAATCGCCGTGGCCAAACGACCGCTATCGCCCGACGAGCAAAAACTGCTGCTCGAATGAGAATCCGCGTCGTAGGTTTCAACTTCAGCGCAATCGGCGGCCTGGAGATCGTTTCCAAAGCGATCGCCGGGGTGCTGGCCCGACGAGGTCACGACGTCGCATGCTTGGCATTGCACGAATCCGGCACCATCACCGGCGACGGATTCAAGATCGTGGGCATCGTGCCGGGATTCATCGGAGCGCGCTCGCTGGCCCACCGCTTTCCCGCGCTCTTCCCGAGCGGCCAGCTCCGGAGCCATCTTGGCGATACCGACATCGTCATCGCAGCCCATGCCCACACGCTTTGGACCGTGCTGCCCGTCGTCGAGACCTTGCCGTCCCGACCGATCGTCGTCGGCTGGCTTCATGGCCGCGAAGCCTGGGCCCGACTAGGGAGGGACCTGGCCCCGTGGCTGCAGAAGGTTGATCATCTTGCCGCCGTCAGTCACTTCACAGCCGACACGGTCAGCAACTTAGTGCCTGGGATACCCCGGCCCACGGTCATCCATAATCCGGTCGATACAAACGTCTTTTTCCCCACCGCTTCGCCGGCCGATATTCGGCGGCACCATATCCTCACGGTTGGTCGCCACGATCTTGACTCGCACCATAAGGGCTACGACGTGCTGATCGAGGCCATGAGCCTGCTGCGCCGCAACCGGCCCGATCTACCGCTCAAACTCACCATCACTGGCACGGGATCGCTGCTCGAGAATCATCGGCGGCGGATCGCCGACAGCCGCCTGGGCGAAGTGGTCTCGCTGGCGGGAAGGGTTTCCCGTGACACGCTTCGTTCGCTCTACCAAACGACCGACCTGTTCGCGTTTCCCAGCCGCCTTGAATCCGTCAATGACGAGGAATTTGGAGAGGGCTTCGGCGTCGTCAACGCGGAAGCCGCCGCCTGCGGCCGGCCCGTGATCACGAGCACGCATGGTGGCTGTCCGGAAACGGTGATCGACGGCGTCACGGGATTCGCCATCGATCCCACGTCGCCCGACCTCGTGTCCCGCGGGATCGCGGCAGTTTTCGACATGCCCGCTGCGGAACGCGACGCCATGGGCGCGCGCGGCCGGGCGATGGTCATGGAGCGTTTTTCCACGACAGTCTTCGAGCAGCGCGTAGGCGATTTCATCGACTCGTGCGCAGCCGGAGCCATGGTGTCATGAAGGCCCAAGACGCAGGCATCGCGAAGGGTCGCGTCGCAATCATCGGCCTCGGCTACGTCGGGCTGCCGTTGGCCTTGGCCTTTGTGAAGGCGGGACACGCCGTGGTGGGCATCGACCGCGATCCCGAGAAGGCCACGCTGCTCGAGGCCGGCACATCGTATTTGCGTCATATCCCGGCGGAGCGGATTCGCGAGGCGATGGGCACGGGCCGTCTGCATGCCACGGCAAACATGGCGGAGGCTGCCGAAGCAGAGGCCGTAATCATCTGCGTGCCCACTCCGCTCACGCCGCAGCGCGATCCCGACCTCTCCTATGTGCTCAACACGGGCGCCGCGCTGGCTCCACACCTCCGCCAAGGGATGCTCGTGGTCCTTGAGTCCACCACCTATCCCGGCACCACCTCCGTCGAACTGCGGGGCTGCCTGGAGCATGGCTCCGGCCTCGTGGCCGGCCGCGACTTCCATCTCGCCTTCTCGCCCGAACGCGAAGATCCGGGCAATCCGACGTCGCTCGAGCGTATCCCGAAGGTCGTGGGCGGCCTCACGCCGGCCTGTCTGCGGCGGGCGGTAGACCTCTATGGCGCGGTCGTGCCCCGGGTGGTCGAGGTATCGAGCTGTGACGCTGCAGAGGCTACAAAACTGCTAGAAAACATCTTCCGCTCAGTCAACATCGCCCTCGTCAACGAGTTGAAGGTGATCTACGAGGCGATGGGCATCGACGTATGGGAGGTGATCGCCGCGGCGAGCACCAAGCCCTTTGGTTTCATGCCGTTCTATCCCGGGCCCGGCCTGGGCGGACACTGCATCCCCATCGACCCCTTCTACCTCAGTTGGAAAGCCCGCGAATTCGGCCACACGGCCCGATTCATCGAGCTGGCAGGTGAGATCAACACGGCGATGCCGCGGCACGTGGTCAACCGCGTCGCCGACGCGCTCAACGACAGGGGCAAGGCGGTGCGGGGTGCCCGGATCCTTCTGCTCGGCCTCGCCTACAAGAAAAACGTGGATGACGACCGCGAGTCGCCTACCTACGCCATCTGGGAGATGCTCGCCGACGCAGGCGCTTCGATCTCTTACAACGATCCCTTCGTGCCCGTGGTGCGGCCGGGCCGCACGCACAGCGCCTTCGCCGGCAGGCAATCCGTCCCCATCACAGACGACTTCGACGCGATTGTCGTCTGCACCGATCACGACGCCTACCGCGAGCATGACTTTGGCGGCTTTGAGGCTGCGGTCATCGACACACGCAACGCAATTCGTCACCGCCCGAAGCACTACCACCGGGCCTGACGACACACCATGGCCACCGCCCACCTTCAGACACTTCCACCGCGGACAGTTCCCGGCGTCGCGGACCGGATCCGGTCCGCGTTCGCCTCGGCGCGGAGCGTGCCCAGTTCCCTGCCCCCGTTCTGGATCGCCTGCGCTCTCACGCTCATCGTGGCCCACTACCAGCTCTGGGGAAGGCTCAACATCGTCTACAAGATTCTGGGCACCGTCGTGGTCGTGATGATGCCATTCACGGCCGGGTTTGCCCGCATCATCTCGCGGCCGGCGGTCATCTGGCTACTCGTGTTCGAGGCGGTGATGGTCGCCAACATGGCGTTAGGGCGCTACTTCACGGTGTCGAGCCTGTTTACGACGGCAAGTGCCCCGGTGATCCTGATCCGCTCGCTCCCCTTCCTGCTCTGCGGCTACACGCTCGCCCGCCACCCGCTGTGGCAACGCCGCTTCCTGCTCTTCGTCGGGGCGGTCTATTGGCTGTTCGCGGTCCAAGATGCCCGCGGGTTTATCGCTGGAGCCCGGGCGCAGCTCGGTCGCGCGGAAACGTACACACAAACGCAGGGTCTGGACGACACCCGCGTGGGTTCGATGTACGTCGGTGCGTTCACCTATTTTGCCCCGTTGATGCTGTTCTTCGCGATCGGGCTGTTCCGGCTCTATCCGACGCTTTCCAAGCCTTGGAAGATGTTCGTGATCGTGATCCAGGTGACTTTTTCGACCGTGGCCGTGCTCGCGGGCTTCGGGGCCACGACGACGATGGCGTTTCTCGCCGTGCTTCTCCTGGCGATCTATGCACCGGTGAAGACGATCGGCTGGAGACTCTACTACCTCGGCATCAGTGGGGCGGCGTTCGCGATATTTGAAGTCATTCGTCGCGCACTCTTGGACCAAGGAGGGCGTGGTGCTGCCGGAGATGCGTTTGCGAAATTTACGCTCCTGTTCCAGTCGTTGTGGTCAGCTCTGACTGGTGTTGATATGTCGGCGCTCGAGCGGGCTTCAAGCTCTCGCATTCCCTTGATGCTCGCTTCTCTCGAGACGTTTTTGCGCAATCCGATCGTAGGACACGGCTTTTACGGTGCATCCGACCTGGACATCGGCGGCCACAGCTTCCTGGTGGACACGGCTGCCATTTTCGGTCTTGTCGGACTCGTGCCGATCCTGTTTTTTTTCTCGCTTGTGCTCACGGGCCTACGCCGCAAAAACCGACACGGAGGGCGAACCTGGCCGATCTCGAGTTCCCGGATCTTTGTCCTGCTGTTGCTCGCCGGGTTGGTCATGAATCCCTATTTCCTCAGCCTTCTCAGCCTCTCGTACTTTCTGTTCCTACTGCTCGGTTTCGCACTCGCCGACAGCGAAGTGGATACGCCTTCCTCCACGGAATCTGTCCGTCCCGCGCGCCAAGCCCAGCCACTCAGCCTCTGACGTTTCATCATGGAGACCATCATCGAGGCTGGGCGGGCGGAAAAAAGTTACTGGCGTGACCTGTGGCGGTACCGGGATCTCTTCTACTTCCTGGCCTGGCGCGACGTCCTGGTCCGCTACAAGCAAACCGTCTTTGGCGTCCTGTGGGCCGTGCTACGGCCATTTCTCACGATGGCGATCTTCGTCGTCATCTTCAGTCGTGTCGCGGGCCTTCCCAGCGATGGGGTGCCCTACGCCATCCTCGTACTGGGGGGCATGCTGCCGTGGCAGTTCTTCGCAAGTGCGCTCGCGGAATCGAGTAACAGCCTCGTTTCCAACGCGAGCCTCATCACGAAGGTGTATTTTCCACGGATCATCCTTCCGGCCAGCTCAGTGATCGTGGCAACAGTCGACTTTCTAATCACACTCGGCCTCATGGCAGCGGTGATGGCTTGGTATGGCTACGTGCCTCCCGCCCGTATCCTGCTGCTGCCGGCATTCGTACTGCTCGCTCTGGTTGCAGCCTTGGGACCCGGGCTGATCGCGACTGCACTCAACGTGAAATATCGTGACTTCCGGTTTGTGATCCCGTTCATCGTGCAGTTCGGTCTCTATGTGTCGCCCGTCGGCTTCCGATCCTCGATCATCGAGGAAAAATTGGGCCCCGTGGCGCGGCTCCTCTATTCTCTGAACCCCATGGTGGGCGTGATCGACGGCTTTCGCTGGTGTATCGGGGCGGAGCCGAAGCTTCACGTCGGCTCGCTTGCGGTATCCACGGCAATGAGCTTCGTTCTGCTGTGGGCTGGCGTCCGATTTTTTCGCAGCACCGAGAAGAGCTTCGCGGACGTCGTCTGAAGGATGACCGACTCCATCATCACGATCGAAAACCTTGGCAAGAGGTATCGCCTTCGGCACGAGGCGAAGGCGCCGTATCACACCCTGCGCGAGGCAGTCGCCGGCAAAGTGCAGCAACTGTTCGGTCTCCGGAAATCCGTCACCGAGGCCCCGACGCAGGAGGACTTTTGGGCGCTCCGTGATGTGAGCCTCGAAATTCAGCGGGGCGATGTTGTCGGTATCATCGGCCGCAATGGCGCCGGCAAGTCAACGCTCCTGAAGATCCTTTCTCGAATCACCGAACCGACAACGGGCCGAGTCCGGCTCGGTGGCCGTGTGGCCAGCCTGCTTGAAGTCGGCACTGGCTTCCACCCTGAACTCACCGGTCGCGAAAACATCTACCTGAACGGCGCGATCCTGGGCATGACCAAGGCGGAAATTCGAGCACAGTTTGACGAGATCGTAGCGTTCGCCGAGGTAGAACGATTTCTCGATACACCCGTAAAGCACTACTCCAGTGGCATGTATGTCCGCCTCGCGTTCGCAGTTGCAGCACACCTCGAACCGGAGATACTTATCGTCGACGAAGTGTTGGCTGTTGGCGATGCTCAGTTCCAGAAAAAATGCTTGGGCAAGATGCGGGCCGTCGCCGAGCACTCCGGCCGAACCGTACTGTTTGTGAGCCACAACATGGCCACAATCAGCAGCCTCACGAACCAGGTTCTCATGCTGCGTGCGGGAGGTGTTGACTATCAGGGAGACACAGCGGAAGGAATCCGCCGATATCTGGCCGTGCCAGGCACTATAAGGGGGCTTTACATAGCAGAAAGAGTCAATACCACGAAGCCGTACGTTTCGCGGATAGCATTACAGCCAGAGGGCTCGAAATATGTGCACTTGAGCGGCAAGCCGCTTGACATCGTTTTCGAGGTGAGACACACGACGCCGATCGTTGGTGGATGCTTGTCGTTCCAGATTGTCAACCAGTTTCAACAGCCCGTAATTCACTGTTCTATCCTCGCGCCTAATGAACCAAACAAGGATCTTTTCCGAAAAGCTGGAGCCACCGTACTCCGGTGCCGGATTCCGAGACTTGCTCTAAACGTAGGCACTTACACTCTTAAGACTTTCCTGTCCGAGCCTCCCGGAGGCACACTGTTCGAAACGCTCGAGGGCGTCTGTCCGTTCGATGTCGATATGGCCGAGCCTTCGACGTTGTGGGGTTGGCGCCCGGACGCGTGTTCGTACCACGAACGTTACGTCTGGGAGATAGTATGAACTTTATCAGTGCAGAAGACCGCGCGACACTGCACGGCAACAAGCTAGTCAAAGCCGTGCACGCGAGCTCAGTGCCTGGAATCGCCTTGCGCCTGATAACCAACTTTTTCTTCTGCCACATCGCACCGTTGAACCGGTCAGCTGACTGGCCCGACGCATCTCACAAGGTCCTGGATGCGAGCAATCCAAGTCATCGGCTATACGTAGGCCTACGGTTAGTGGTAGCTCAGCGGCCTGAGTCGACTGCGAGCCAACGTCTATGTTGAACTGAGGGTGGCGTATTCCCCAATATCGAATTGATATTTCCAGCGATTGCCGTCCACTTCATTAATAAATTCTTCGCATTGCCAGGCAGTGTCAATTAGCTACAAGGCCATACAGCCATAATGAAACTTTTCGGCGGTACATTATCTCGGCTGGTTCGGTGTCTCAAGCGATCACCCGATCGCTTCCGGGAGGTTCTGCGCACGTTGCCGGAGGTCGTTGCGGGCCGTGAATACGCAAGAGCTTATCGGGAAAACGGGATTCGGCCTAGCCGCGCTGAACCTGCGCTAGCAAACCCCTTGGAGAACTACTTCGACGCGCACCATATTGGGCCTGGAATCTGGAAGTGGCGGCATTACCTTGAGATCTATCATCGACACCTCGCCAAGTTTAGGGGGCGCGCCATCAACTGCGTGGAAGTGGGAGTCTTTAGCGGCGGCAGCTTGAGAATGTGGGAGTGGTACTTCGGCCCACAAGCGCACATTCATGGAGTTGATCTCGACGAAGGCACGCGGGCTTACCAGAACGCTCACGTGACTATTCATATCGGCGACCAGGAAGACCGGACGTTCTGGGCGCGTTTTCGGAACGCTGTGCCGTCGCTCGACATATTGTTGGACGACGGTGGCCACACGCCACAGCAGCAGCAGATCACCCTCGAGGAGATTCTTCCCCATCTACGTGCGGGCGGTGTGTATATCTGCGAAGATATACACAACGAGGGCAACGCGTTCACTGCCTACGTGTCTGGTTTGATCGACCAATTGCATGCCGCCACCTCGGGCGCACCTATTCAAACAAACTCTTTTCAGGCATCCGTATTCTCAGTACACGTTTACCCCTTTGTCGTTGTGATTGAAAAACGCGACCGTCCGCTTCCATCCCTCACCGCCGAACGGCATGGCTCGGAGTGGCAGCCGCCCGTTGTCGTTCGCCAGGGCTATGGCAAAATCATGGGGCGCGGTGGCTAGAAGGGCGATGACTGGGTTGGATGCAGCAATTTCTGGGGCCAACAATATCGCCGCATCGCTAGGATGTGCGAGCAGAAAGTGCAGCGATCCATGAACCCGCTGCTTCATAGCGGTCCCACACTGCCACTACGTAGGTTTCTTCGGAAAGCGGAGTTGCATCTGCGCAGCTTATTAGGATCTGAGGCTGCGAGGCTAGAGCAGGAGTATGCACGGTTGCGCCGATTCGGAAGCGGCGAAGCGATGACGACGATACTCGGGCGGCCTCTCAGGCTGTCTCATGCAGCGTCCTTCGAGGGGATGCACCGTGACATTTTCATACGGGAGATCTACAGGTTCAGTGCCGTAGCTGAACGCCCGCGGATCCTCGACTGCGGCGCGAACGTGGGACTCGCGAGCATCTATCTAGCCCGGAGACACCCACAAGCACGCATTACTGCGTTTGAGGCAGATCCACGGATCGCGGAGCTAACCCGGGAAAATCTGGACGCGTTCGGTCTTGAACGCGTCCAGTTGGTTGCCGCCGCTGTTGCCGACCACGACGGGACGGTGACGTTTTCCGCAACCGGCGACCTGGCGGGCCGCGTTGGGCACGATGCATCGCTTCAGCCGAAGCGCACATGCGTCGTGCCAGCGGTGCGGCTTGCTCCGTACCTGGAGGAATCGGTGGATTTTCTAAAAATCGACATCGAGGGGGCCGAGCATGATGTACTTGCGGGTGTAGTAGATCAGCTTTGCAACGTAAGGATGTTATTCGTCGAGCATCATGGATTCGCGGATGAAAGGCAGCGGCTTTCCGAGTTACTACAACTACTGTCGGGCGCAGGATTTCGTTACTACATTACCAGCGCCCACGATTTTCGTCGGTGCCCGATGGAAGACTCCGAGCTGAATTGTGGCATGGATTTGCAGTTGAACATCTTCTGTGTACGGAAAGATGGATTGCCCACCAGCGGCTGATTCACACACTCTCGCAGTTGAGACTCTATAGTCCCTGCCTAGAACCTATTCGAAGCAGGTTTTCGATCGAATTGAGACACGTTGTCAGATTCGATAAAGGCTCTCTGCTACGGCCGGGCCTCCGAGCAAGCGGTGCCCACTAGGGTCGCGAAGCTTGCGAAAACGGCGATTGCATGTCCTGCAAACAGAATCAAGCTACTCCGATGCATCCGCTGCCTTGCGCTGAAGCATTCGAGCGATTGTAGTTGTCGTTAACTTGTTGCCACTTTTGAGAGACTGCCGCACTTTCTTGATTGATTCGCAAAACTTGCCAAGAGTCTCGCCACACCTGACCGATTAGCAGGGAAATTGTCTCGTGCTTGAAATCGTGACGACCGCCGATCGCAGTTTCCGACTACCGTTGGCAGTCATGTTTGCAAGTCTGACGCGAACCATGCGCGCCGATTCATTGCGGGTGACGGTGCTAACCGACTCGCTTGAAGCGTCCGACGTCGTAGCGATTGCGGGCGACTTGGAAACCCAGTGCGTCCATGTACCACCAAATCTCGTCGCCGGCGCACATCTTCCAGGCTACCTAAAAGCGCCCACACTCTACCGCTTACTCCTGGGCGATCTCATGCCGGGTAACGTGGATCGGGTGATCTATGTCGATGCGGATACGATCATTCGGCGCGACATCACGGATCTTTGGGAGGAGAACCTCGCCGGCCACTCGACGGCGGCCGTCATGGATCCGGTGATTCCATGGGCAGCTTGTCCGGATGGGCTGCCTTGGCAAGAACTCTCGCTACCTCCCGATGCCGCTTATTTCAATGCGGGAATGATGGTGATCGACCTGGGCCGGTGGCGTCGGGAGCGGATCGGGCAAAAGGCGCTCGCCTTTCTGCGAACTCACCGTTTACCGCATGCCGATCAGGGCGGGCTTAATGCAGCGCTCTCCGGGCAATGGAAGCGACTCGAACCCTCGTGGAACCTGCAAGCCGGCCACCTACTTACTGCGCGCAGCCTCACTCACGTCGTCGAGACCCCCGAGGCCCTCGACGAAGCCCGAAGGACCCCCGCCATCGTGCATTTCAATAACTCGCCATTTGGTCGCCCTTGGGAAGGCGGTTGCGTTCACCCCTTCAAGGACGAGTGGTTGTCCCGTGTCGATGAAACTCCATTATGCGGGTGGCGCCCGCCTGCCCACGCGCCCCGCGTGCCTTTCCTTGTCCGCTTGCGCCGCGCGGCGGCTCTTGTCATCAAGGGATGACGCAGAGCCCACGGGCGGCTTCGATGACATTTTCTTCCCACGACAAGCCGTCGGTCCTGATCGTCTGCGACCAATTCCCTCCGATGAAAGGCGGAATCGGGGATTACACGGTCCTGCTCGCCAATGCACTGATCGACCAGGGAGTCGAGGTGTCGCTTCTCGTCCCCGAGGGAAGCAGCCATGCCGGATGCCGTGCCCCGATCGCCGCAACCTACCCTGCTTGGTCGTGGTCCACCTTGCCCCACCTCCATCGCACCCTGATGGCGACGCGTGCCCAATGGATACACCTTCAGCACAACGGTGGCCTGTATGCAAACTGCCGACTGGCCGCCTATTTCCTCCCGATGTACCTCCACTGGAAGCGATGGCCGGGCCGGATTGCCGTGACATTCCACGACGTCAACCCGCCGCGATTGTTTCCAAAAGCCGGCCCCCTCAGAGACTGGGTGGTGAGCAACCTCGCCAAGCATGCGGATCTGGCGATCGCCGCAGACACCACGGATGTCGCCCGCTTGCGAGCACGCGGTGCGGTCGTGCACCAGATTCCCATCGGGAGCAACATTCCAATCTCCCGCGTGGGAAGCGAGTCTTCCCAGGCGATCCGTGCCCGCTACGGCATTCCGGCCGATCACTTTCTTGTCGGTCATTTCGGCACCAGTCTCGGTTTGGATACGCTGTTCGAGGCCGTTGCGAACATGTCGGACACGACCCTGCTGCTCATCGGCAAGACTGAAGCCGTCGGCACCCCGGGGGCCATCGATCAACTGCCCCCCGCGCTCCGATCCCAGTTGACTGCTCTGGGCATCGGCCCACGTGTGCGCTGGACGTCACATCTCGCCGCCGAAGCCGTGGCCGATGCTCTCGCTGCCTGCGACATGATCGTATTGCCCTATCCCGGCGGTGCGTCTTTGCGACACGGCGGTCTCGTAGCGGCGATCAACCAAGGGCGGGCCGTCGTCACCACAACACCAAAGACGCCGCTCGTCGGCTTCGATACCGGCAACTCCCTCGTGATCGTGCCTCCGTGCGACGCTCCCGCGTTGCTCACAGCCATGAACGAGGTTCGGCTCGATCCGGCCAGGAATTTGCAACTGGAGCATGCGGCGACCACGGCGCGAGAGTCGTTTACCTGGGAGACGATCGCCCGTGAGCACGCGAGGCTTTACACCGCGTCCCGCCACGCGTCTCGATCATGACACGCCTCCTCGCGATCGCTACGGCCTTCGTCGTTCCCGAAAATCGAGTTGTGTTCAAGGCTCTTGCCGATGATTTCGGCTTCGATGTCACCTTGGTCAGTCCGAATACATGGATACAGCATCGCTATGGCAGCGAGCAGCGGTTTACAGTCGAGCCGGAAGTCCGGCCAGGATATCGACTCGTGCCACTGCGGTTTACCGCAGGCAGATTCGACCGCTACCACTCCCTGATGCCTGAACTTGTGCGGGCGCGCCCCCGGATCGTCGTGTGCGCCCAGGAATTCAATTCCTTCGCCGCCGTCCACTCGCTCATTCTCGCCCGCGTCGCCGCCTGCAACCCGCTCACCGTGAGTTGCAGTCTTCAAAATATCCCTTACGCACCGAGCCGTTTCCGCCATCGCCTCCGCGAATGGGCCGGGCTCATGATGTCCGATGTCATCCTCGCCTCGTGCAATGACGCGGCCGCCTTGCTGAAAAGTCGTGGCTACCGCGGCAGGACGGAGATCCTCTATCCGCTCGGTGCCGCGAGCGTGAGCCCACCGCCGCCAGGCGAACCTCGAACCCGAGGCGCTCCATTCACGGTCGGGTTTGTCGGGCGAATCGCGGCTGAAAAGGGCGTATTCACGCTCGCAGAAGCATGTGCACAACTCGGCGGGGACGTGCGGCTGCTTCTCGTGGGAGATGGCCCGGATCGTTCACAACTCGAGAACCGTCTCGCGCAGCTTGGAATCGCGGGCCGTACGACCTTCGTCGGCCTGGTCAGCCGGGACAAGGTGCCTGAATACTATGCCCGCATGGATGCGCTCGCGATGCCGTCGCTCAGCACGCCGACGTGGAAGGAACAGTTCGGCGTCGTGCTCGCCGAAGCCATGCTCATGGGGTTGCCCATCGTGGGCTCGACCAGCGGGGCGATCCCCGAGGTGATCGGCGATGCCGGGCTCCTGTTCCCGGAGGGCGACGCCAAGGCCCTGGCTGAAAAACTCCGCACTCTCAAGGATGACCCGGATAACTGGCGGAATCTCTCCGTCCGCGCACGTGCCAGGGCCGAGACGTACTTCACGCCTCGTGCTATGGCGACTCAACTCGTCAACCTTTTTGCCGACCTGGGCGCCATCGGAGAGAAGGTATGAACTCCGCGGAATCGGGTTCGACCGACTCCGGGTGTCTGCCCGCGCCGTACCGGATCCTGCCCCACGAACTCCCGTTCCGGATTCCCGGTTTCCTCAAGCAGGCCCGCCCGTCGGACCGGGTGCTTGCCCCCGTCGCCTGCGATTGCGAGACCTGGTTTGATTCCTTCGCGAGTCACGTGGCTTCGAGCGTTGGTCGTCGATTCCTGCCCGTCTGCAGAATGAGCGATGGGGAGTTTTTCTTCCTCTTTGGCCGTCAACCTCCGAGCCTACGGCTTTCGGCCGCCGCACGTTTTCGCCGGCGGATTCGGCAGGCACTCGGCTCGTTGAGGGGTATGGCGAGGGGATTCCATGCATCGACTGCAGCCAGTGTGTCGTCGGGCGACTTTAGCGCAGCGGAATGGCGACGGTATCGCCCGCTGCTCTCCCAGGATTATCTGGCGGTACTCGAGGCCGGCGTTCTCGGCATCCACCTCTCGTATGGCAAGTCAGCCTTTCAGGAGCACTATTTTCCAGCAATCGCCCGCTGGCTCGCGCAGGCTGATCGGCGATTAACCCTCGCCAATTACGTGCCGTTCTACTTCGTTTATGCGCTGCTGCGCGGGCCGCGGTTTCGCGAAATCATCGCAAACAGGCGACTGTTGGTCGTGCATTCTGCAACCGGCGTCAAACGCGACTCGATCATCGCAGCGCTTCGCCAGCATGGCGCACGATCTGTCTCATGGCTTGCCATATCATCGAATCGTTCCTTCGCCGACACGCTCGATCTCTCGTCGGTCACCGACGCTCCGGATGCTTGCTTGGTCGGCGCCGGAATCGGCAAATCGCGAGTCATCCGCCAACTGGAGCCCCTCGGCGTGCCGTGCATCGACGCCGGCTATGCATTCGAGGTGTGGGCCGATCCCGACAAGCAGTGGGATCGACCATACATGACACCGGACGAAGTCTTCGACGCAACAAAAGTGCGTTTCCTGTCGCCCGATGACCGTGCCATGCTCGGACGCACATGATGCCTTCAGCATGTATGCCGCGTCGCTACGTGTTTTGGCAGCCGATTCCTTCGATGCATCAGATGCCTTTCTTGGAGGCCTTGCGTCAGACGGTCGACAGCGAAGTGATTTGCGTTCATGCGGAAGACGTGCCGGCGGATCGAATCGCGCTGGGCTGGTCAATACCGTCGGCAGTCGGTGTGAAGGTGATGCAGCCACGGGAGGCAGAATCGTCCCGCCTCCTGGCGGCAGACGGCGGCGATACGTTTCACCTGTTTTCCGGCATCCACTGCCATCCTTTCGTGTCGGCGATGTTTCGGAAGGCGATGCAGCTCAGGCTGGCGACGGGCGTGATTTCTGAGGCGCACGATGGACGCGGGATTCGCGGGTTCGCCCGGCGCATGAGATCCCGCATCGATGCGATCCGCTATGCGTCGCGCATCCAAGTGATACTTGCGATGGGAAGCCTCGGTGTCGACTGGTATCGCACGGCTGGCTTCAGGCCCGAGACGATCTTCCCCTTCGCGTACGTTGGAAGCCCACAGGTGTTGTCGCCGCAAGCTGCGACAACCGGCGACCGGCCGTTCTCGTTGGCGTTCGTGGGCCAATTGATCCCTCGCAAGGGAATCGACCTTCTGTTCCGTGCCCTTGCCACACTGGGTGAACTGCCGTGGAGGCTTGAGATTGCAGGGACGGGTCCGCTCGAACCCATGCTCCGCGACATGGCGACGGCCGAGGGCATATCAGATCGCATCACCTGGCATGGCTCTCTTCCGAATCAGGCGGTGGGGGCGATGCTTGCATCGTGTGATCTGCTCGTTCTTCCCAGCCGCTTCGACGGGTGGGGAGTCGTTGTCAACGAGGCCCTCTCGGCCGGAACGCCCGTCGTCTGTTCCGATGCCTGTGGTGCCGCAGACCTGCTCGCCACTCCGCAACTCGGACGAACCTTTCGGGCCGCAAGCGTGCAGTCGCTCGGGCTCGTCATACGCCAGCAGTTGGCCCAAGGCCGTCCGACCGGAACCACCCGCGAACTCATTCGCGATCGAGCTGCAGCGTGTTCCCCAGGCAGTGTCGCCGGATATTTCGTGAAAATCACCCAGGCGGTGCGAACGCACACGGATCCACCGCCCCCGCCCTGGCGATTTGCAGTATGAAGATCGTATGGGCCGGGCCACTACAGTGTGAGGATGCCTTGCTGCATGGCACGGCTCCCCACCCGGCAACCATGCGCTGGCAGCGAATGTTTGTAGGCGGCCTGCGCGAGGCGGGCCATCGAGTCCGCTGGATAGGGCATGAGCCCCACCGAACCTGGCCATGGGGGCCGCTGCGAGTTCCATCGTCCGGCGACGCACACCATCAGCAAACGCACGCCGAAGGCACACAGATCGCTTACACGAATTTGGGGAGGCTGAGAACGCACTCGCTCCACAGTGCGTATCTCACCGCAACCCAGAATGCGATTCGAGAAGCCCGGCCAGATGTAATCGTGTCGTACAACGCCGACCGTTGGATTCAGGGTGTTGCCGCAGCATCGATTGCAGCGACGGTGCCTTGGGTGCCTCTCATTCTGGAATGCCGGGATCCCCTCATCGATGATTGGCGTGAGTTCAAGCAACAGACTGAGCACGCTCGTGGCGCGGCCTTCATATCCTATTGGGCTTTTGTGAATGCCCCAATTGACCGAAAGCACCTGCTGTCAGCAGCCGTCGTTCCTCGACAAATCTCTGCACCACGGCCTGCCTCAGTGATTTCACCGATGATTCTGTACGCGGGCGCTCATTCTCGAGACGGAGGAATTGATCGTCTCGTGGCGGCCGTGCCCCTTCTAAAGACTCCCAATGTTCGGCTGGTGATCACGGGGCAGGGCAAGGGACTCGACCCTCAAATCACCCGTGCATGCGAGACAACTCCGGGTGTCGAAGATCTCGGCATGGTGCCGGAGTCACGACTCGTGGAATTAGCAGCGACAGCAACTGTACTCGTGAACCCCAGACCCATCGACTATGGCGATAATCGAACCAACTTTCCGTCTAAGCTGCTCGATTATTTGTCGTTCAAGCGACCGATCGTGAGTACCCGCACAGCTGGGATCGGCCCGGGGTACGAGGACCTTGTGCATTTCGCAGCGTCCGATACACCGTTGGACATCGCTACAGCGATCGACGAGGTCTTGGGGCTGAGTGATCAAGAAAGAAGTCTTTGGATGCAGCGTGTCACCGCTGCTATCGACCGCATGACGCCATCGCAAGCAGCGAGCGACTTAGCTGGGTGGATTGAATCGCTACTCGTAGTTTAAGCATGAGTGCATCCGGAATGTCCATTAAACAAGTCATCAAGGATTCGGCGCCGGCTTCGATTCTAAATTGGGTATTGCCGGCCTATCGCGTCATTCGCAGATGGTACGTGACTTTGCGTACGCGCATCCGATGCTTGCAATTTACGTCGTATCCGCGACCGATCCGGATTGAACTCGGGCCCGGGATGATTGCACCCCCGCCGGGCTGGCTCACGTTGGACCTCACTCCATCGGCAACATTTTACTGCGATCTCCGTGCCGCCCTCCCTTTTCCCTCGCAATCGGTCGATGAGATTTACAGTTCGCACGTCCTCGAGCACTTTACGCTCCCTCAGCTGAAAGCATTGATTGCGGAGTGCCGGCGTGTGCTTACGCCTGGAGGCGTCTTTAACGCTGTAGTGCCAAACGGCGGAATGTTTATACGGGCCTACTGCGACGCCGAGCTTCGAAAAACGTTAATCGGATGGGTCGGAACGTCTGCGGATTGCCAACTTGGCACACCAATGGATGTCGTCAACCACATGGCACATCTTGGAGGAGAACATCGATACGTATTTGATGAAGAGAATGTGGTGTCGCTCCTCAAGATGGCCGGACTCGTCGATGTGCGACTTCGCGATTTTGATCCGGATCGTGATGTCCACGAGAGACGACACGAGTCGATTTATGTTATCGGATTTAGCCCGAATCCTGGGCAATCATGAGTCGTAGGATCCTTTACGTTCAGCACGCGGGCAGCCCTGGCGGGTCGGTCGTCAGCCTCCGCTACCTCATAGAGGGCATGATTGCGGCGGGGCATACCGTCGCCGTTGCGATGGTCGAACCCAACCGCGAGGTGCGGACGCTCTACGAAACCTGCGGAGCGACGGTCTTTGATGCCCCGGAGATTCCACTCTTTCGCCATACCACGGCCGGCTGGGCCCGGTTCGGGGATCCCCGCGCATGCGTCTATCAGGCTCGAGCCTTCGTCAAGCGATCTGCCGGCATAGCTCGGCTGCGCCAACTCATCGATACTTGGAAGCCCGACATCGTGCATCTCAACAGTGTTACGCTGGCGATGGCAGCCAACGGCCTTAGCGGTTGCGGCACGCCCATAGTCTGGCACGTCCGGGAGTCGCCTGTGCCAGGCTATTGTGGCATGCGGCTGCGGTATCTTCGCGAGTCGCTGCTCCGCGAGGCGGACGAGATCATTTTCCTCTCCGAGTCGGATCGGGAAGCCTGGGTTCAGGGCCAGCGCGGGCAGGTCGTCCACAACGTTGTGCCGTTAAGCGAGCAGCCAAGCGAGCGGGCAATCGGTTGGGAACGCGAGCGATTCGGACTCGATGCTGGAGATCGGGCGGTGGCCTACGTGGGCGGCCTGGCGGAGATAAAAGGCATCTTCCCACTCATCGCGGCCGTGCGTGAACTGCTGCCCAAGTTTCCAAGATTGCGAATCGTGGCTCCGGGGACAGAACTCCCAGAGCCGCGATCATTGAAGGCAAGGATCGCCCGCACCGTGCTGCCGTCGCTCGGGCTGGCTCGCGACTACGAGAGGGCCGACAAGGCAATCCGGTCGCCTGAACTAGCGTCGGTCTTTCGCCGATGTCCCTTTGCCCAGCACATTCTGCCGGTAATCGCGGCCTGCGAGTTTCTCGTTTTCCCTTCAACACGTCCGCATTTCGCCAGGCCTGTGGTCGAGGCAGCGAACGTAGGCCGACCAGCGATAGGCTCCGACCTTGGCGGGGTCTGCGACTTGATTGAGTCGGGGCGTACGGGCGTTCTTGTTCCCGCTCGTAACCCCAAGGCCTTGGCCGCGGCCATGGAGCAGTTGCTCTCAGCCCCCGCGAGAACTGCCGCGATGGGCCAAGCTGCTCGCGAACTGGCCCGAGAACGATTCGACGCGGCGGCGCAGGTAAACCGGATTGCTGGCATCTATGAGGCTGTGAGCCGACGGGGCGTGCGACCCAACGAAGCGATCAACGAACGGTCTGCCACGGCATGATGGTCGCGGAGAGCGCCTTGCTGCAGCGTTCCCGCAGGTCGAGCGATGCGATGCGGGCGGTGCATGTCACGGGTGCTACGGGTCGCGAAGGCGCGGGAGTGACGGCGGCCGTCGAGGGTATGGTCGCCGGACTCGCCACCTGTCCCACGGTCGAACTCTCGCTGGTCGGCATCTGCCCGCCGGGAGAGGCCTGGAATTCACGAGCTGATCTTCGCGCCACGCGTATCCGCGTCACCTCGCGGCCACCACGCATATTTTCCTATGCGCCGGGGCTACAACGGCTGTTTTCTGAACTTCGCCCATCCATCCTTCATCAACATGGCATCTGGCAGTACTCCGGGATTGTCGCCGCGCGGCTTCGCGACAGTCTGGGGGTGCCTTTGATAATCAGTCCTCACGGCATGCTGGCACCGCGGGCCATGGCCCACCACGCCCCTCGAAAGCGGCTGGCCTGGTGGCTGTACCAGCGGCGGGTCCTCGAGGCGGCAGATGTGTTTCACGTCGCTTCAGAGCGCGAACGCGACGACGTCCGTGCGCTGGGCCTTCGACAGCCTGTCGCGGTGGTACCCTTCGGCATCGACGTGCCAGACGCCTGCCCGGTGCGAACGAACACCGGCCCGATGACAGCACTATTCCTGTCGCGCATCCACCCGATCAAGGGTGTGCTCGATCTCGTCCACGCCTGGGCTCAGGTGCGACCCGCCGGCTGGCGGCTCATGATCGCCGGCCCCGATGAGTGCGGCCACACGGCTGAAGTTATGGGGGCCATCGGCAAACTCGGGCTTGGCGAGTCGGTGGCCCTCCGCGACGCTTGCTGGGGTGCCGACCGCGACCGCCTGATGGATACGAGCGACCTATTCGTTCTCCCATCGCATTCGGAAAACTTTGGGCTCATCGTAGCCGAAGCCTGTGCCCGAGGGTTGCCGGTGCTCACCACCCAGGGCACACCATGGCATTCGATCGTCGACAATGCCTGCGGCTGGTGGGTGCCCGTCGGGATCGAGGGCCTCAGAGCTGGTCTACGGGAAGCGTGCGGGCTGGATCGTACCACCCTCGAGGCCATGGGCCACCGCGGCTGGAAGATGGTAGCTAGCTCCTACAGTTGGCCCACGGCGATCAGCCGACTGCTCGGCGTTTACGAATGGCTGCTCGACGGCGGAAGACAGCCCGATTGTGTATGCCTGTAATCCATACAGATCGGAGGTATGCTGCGACCTATTCGTAGAAGGTTCTCCCCACGGCCGTTCCGCTGACTGCTTCGTATCGCAAGAGCCTGAGCCGCCGAACCATTTTTTGTTGCAGAGAGGACCAAGCAATGACTACTGGCATGCCCCCTTCTCAACTCAACATCAACGTTGGGTCGGGCCGTTACCCGATGAAAGGATTCGTCAATCTCGACAACTCGATTTTTTTACGCACGCTACCGCTTTATCCTCTACTGAAACCCTTCCTGAGTTCCAATCACAAGAAAATTTTCGAGGAATATCGAGCCGCAGTCGCCGGCAACACGTATCAAGTCCACAACTGTATTAAGAAGCTGCCGTACGCGGCTGGCTCCGTCAATCACATTCTTTGCTCACATTTTCTCGAGCACGTTTTTCACGACCAGGCGAGAGCGATTCTCAGGGATTTTCGACACGTCCTCAGGCCGAACACGGGCACGATTCATCTAATCGTTCCAGACATCCGTTCCCGCGCCGAACGATACGTCCATTCGCAAGACCCACTCGCTGCCGATGAATTCATCAACTCTACGATTCTGTCATCCCCTCGCCGGCCGAGCCTCCGATACCGCCTGATGGAAATCAATGGCTCCTTTGGACTCGGTCATCGTTGGATGTACGACGAAAGCACGCTGTCCAAACTCGTTGAGGAGGCTGGATTCTGTATTCTGGACCGCAATGAGACGCCCTCTCGTTCCTGGCGGGACCAGCGGCAGCCAGGCGAAGTAGAACTCGTCGCGCGAGTAAAGTAAGTAGGAACCGACTTCTTCGTGGGTATCAAGTCCTTCTACCAACGTTTCCCCATCACTCGGGATCTGTATCGCCTCTTCAATGTGCTCAATGAGAACTCACCGATATACAGCGATCTTTGGCATTTGCACTGAAAACCGAGGTGCATGCCGCCATCACCAGACACGATCCGCGTACGAAAGAGCTGCAAAGCTTGACGCCTTACGAATACTCGGATTTATTCCCAAAACGGGGAGGACGGGATTCTGGCAGAGATCGTGAGTCGCATCGGAGTTTCCAATCGTATGTTTTTGGAAATCGGCGCCGGGGACGGCGAGCCTCGAGGCTTTAGAAGTGCTCCGGCAAGAGATCGGCTTTAATCGGGCGAGCTGCGATCTGTCGCGTTCAAATGCTTTTCTCGTGCGCGACAATTTGGTTGTCCCGCAGTTCGCGGCGTCATTACTGCGGAACATCGTTGTGGGCCATATCGGCCGTGGCTATCAACCGGCCGCTTCCTCAAAGCTCAGTTCCTTGAAGACTGCACGGTCTCGCCGCGTTCATGATTAATCTGTCAGTATCCGAAGGGCATATTGTTCAAATGTCGCGACTTCGAGCAATCTTTTTATCAGCGAACCCTCTGGTGATCTCGTGACTGTTATTCTCGGCATCAATTTTCTTCATGCTGACTCCTCGGCCTGTCTATTCGTAGACGGGCAGCTCACGATGGCCGTGGCGGAGGAGAGGCTCGGTCGCCGGGTGAAGCATGACCCGGCTTTTCCGGCGGCTGCGATTCGCGCTGTCCTCGACGACGCAGGGCTTGCTCTCAAGGATATCGATAACGTCGCCGTGCCCAGGCGGCCGCGGGCAAACCTGGGGCCCAAGGTGCGGTACGTTGCGGCCCACCCGCTGTCTGGGTTTCGCGCATACCTCGGCCATCGCCGACGCCGGCGGATGCAAGACGAAGCGCTGAAGACTCAAGTCGCCCGCGCCTGCGGCTCCGATCCTGGCACGGCGCGATTTGAGACGACGCTCGTCGAGCATCATCTTGCGCATGTCGCCAGCGCCTACTACTGTTCCCCATTCGAAGGACTTACAGCCGGCTTTTCCTTCGATGGCTCGGGAGACTTCGCAAGCATGATGGCGACGCGCTGCGAGGGGCAGCGTATTGAGGTTCTCGACAGGGTGCTGCTGCCACACAGCCTTGGGTTTTTCTACACAGCCATTTGCCAGGCAATCGGGTTCGATCGCTTCGGTGAGGAATATAAGGTGATGGGACTGGCGGCCTACGGTGAAGACGAGTTTGGCGACCTCATGAAGCGGCTCGTGCAGCTACCCGGAAACGGTTGGTTTCGCCTGGCTCGTGGGCTCTTCGTCATGCCTGGCACAAGCGGCGCAATGGAGTGCGACGACGCAGGCAAGGTCGAAATCCCACCGCTGTACTCGGAATCCCTGTTAAAGGCGATTGGCGGCAAGCGACATCGCGATGATCCCGTCAGCCACCGGGAAAAGGCCCTGGCCCGATCGTGCCAGGTGCGGTTTGAGGAAGCTTTCATGCACTGTGCGAAGCGCCTTCACCAGCTTGTGCCCACGGACAAAATCGCGTATGCCGGCGGCTGCGCCCTCAATGGCGTTGCCAACGCCCGACTCCTCCGCGACACGCCCTTCCGTCAGCCCTACCTCCAGGCTGCCTCAAGCGACGAAGGCTGCGCGATCGGTGCAGCGCTCTGGACATGGCACAACGTCCTTGGACGCAAGGAACGCTTCCATATGAAGCATGCCTATTGGGGCCCGCGTCACCCGGAGACCGCCATGAGAAAATCGGCGGAAGCCGCCGGCACACCTTGGCGAACGCTGGAGGCCGATCGGGTCGTGCCGGTCGTGGCACAGCTGATTCGGCAGGGACTCGTGGTGGGGTGGTACCAGGGCCGAAGCGAATGGGGTCCCAGGGCGCTCGGCAACCGATCAATCCTCGCCGATCCGACGCGGCCAGAAATGAAGGATCTTATCAACGCGAAGATCAAGCGCCGCGAGATGTTTCGACCGTTTGCACCCACCGTTCTTCGCCCCTCCGTGTCCAAGTATTTCGAACAAGACGTCTTCAGCCCGTTCATGATGCACGTCGTCAAAATTCGTCCGGAGTGGCGGGAGAAAATGCCTGCCATCACGCATGTGGACGGTACCGGCCGACTGCAGAGCATCGAGCGAGAAACGAATCCGCTCTATTACGATCTGATCCAGGAATTCGGCCGGCTTTCGGGCGTCGATATCCTGCTCAACACAAGTTTCAACGAAAATGAGCCGATCGTCGACACCCCCGATCAGGCTCTCGCCTGCTTCCTGCGAACGGGGCTCGATGCCCTCTGCCTTGGCCACGAACTACTCGTAAAACCAGAGTTCGTCGACGTGCTCGCCCGAGTCGTTGCCTAATGTGGCTTGTTCCATAGTCCGCTCCCCCCGCGTCGTGATCTGGACTCACCTCACTGTCAAGATCGTATTGCTGGGAATCGGGCTGGTGGAGCAGTTGCGATCTTGGATTCAAGCCGATGGTGTGGCTCCATGATCGTTCGTAATCTCAAGGCACTGGATGCATACCAGTGCTCAGGCAAGCAGGCTGTGATCATCGGGGCAGGCACCATCGGCCTCTACTTGGCCAAACTGCTGCTGGAAAAGGGCTTCCACGTCACCGTCGTCGAATCAGGCGATACGACGCTTGGATCGTTCTCGGCCGATGGCTTCCGGAATGTTGGTAAAACCCACCATGGGGCCCGCATTGGCCGGAGCCGGTCGGTCGGCGGCACATCGAACCTGTGGGGCGGTCAACTTGTTGAGTTTTCGCCTGCAGACTTCGGTGGCCGACCATGGCTGGAGAGCTCCACGTGGCCGATAGGTACCGATGAGTTGACGCCCTATTTTCGGCGAGCCTTCCAGAGGCTCGGCATCGAACCGGCGGTTCAACACGATGCTCCGATCTGGCAGGAACGGTTGGGCGAAACGCCAGGATTTACCAACGACATCGAGATATTCCTCACGCGGTGGATGAAAACGCCCAGCATGGCGGTCATGTATGCGGACGACATCCACGCGAATCCCACACTTGCCGTCCTCGTCGGCCATACGGCCATCGGCTTCCGAGCCCAAGACACACGAATCACGGGCGTCCTCCTCAGGACTCCCGATGGCGACACCTCGCACCTTGAAGGCGACGTCGTCATTATCGCCGCCGGCACGATCGAGGCGGTACGGTTGCTCCTGGCGGCGGAGATCGATCGCTCATGGGCCTGTCCATGGCGAACAAATAAGATGCTCGGCCTGCGGTTCCAGGATCACCTTGGTGGTCGTATCGGCACCCTTACTCCGATCGACAAGCGGCGGATTTTTCGCATCTTCTCGACCCTCTACTCGAATGGTCACAAATTCCAGCCCAAGCTCAGGGTGACGGAATCGGCCTGCCTGGCAAATCGTCTTCTCGGGGCGCAGGGCATCATGTGCTTCGAGAGTTCTGCAACGGAGCACCTGGTCTTTCTCAAACAGTTTCTGAAGGCGGCGATCCAAAGCAGGCGACTCTCTGGCATGGGCGACTTCTTTCGGCATGCTATCGCATGCGCACGGCATCTTCCACCGCTCATGTGGACCTACATGAAGGAGCACCGAATGTTCGTGCCCTTCGATTCGCAGGTGGTGCTCAACGTGCAGGCCGAACAGGTGCCAAACGACCGTAGCCGAATCACGGTCGATCCGTCGCGACGGGATTCAATGGGGCTACCCCAAGCCGTGATCGACTGGCAGGTTACCGGTGAAGAACTGCCGACGATCCTCGATCTGGCCCAGCGGTGCGGCCGCGCCTTGGAGGCCGCTGGCCTGGCCACACTGGCGATCGAGCCGGATTTGCTGGCTCTGAAGCCATCGTTTCTCGACACGCTGCACGACACCTACCACGCGGCTGGCGGGGCCATCATGGGCGTGGATGACCGCCACGGCGTGGTAGATCGCGATCTGCGGGTCTTCGGCACGACAAACCTCTATGTCGCGAGCGCGGCGACGTTTCCCACCTCGAGCAGTGCGAACGTGACCTTCACGGCGCTCGCATTCGCAACCCGGCTTGCGGACCACCTCCAGTGACAAGCGTACCACGCTTCACCTTCGAGCCACTCGGCATCACGACGTCACGCGTCGGGCTTGGCTGCGCTTCCCTCGTGGGTCGGGACTCGTTTCGCGCGGCTGCCCGGCTCGTGGAGACCGCGCTCGACCTCGGCATCCGCTACTTCGACACTGCCCCGTTGTATGGCATGGGAACGGCGGAGCAGGTACTCGGCGCGGTTGTCGGAAGCGACCCGGATGTGGTCATCGCCACGAAGGTCGGCATCGCTCGCCCACCCTACTCCACGCTCAAGGCCGCGGTGAGACGGTATGCGAAGCCCCTGCTCGACCGGTCACGGCCGATAAAGGCGGTTGTTCGCTCACTTTACACACGATCTACGCGGAAAACTGACGCCGATCCATCCAAGTCCATGCTCCGCAACCTGTCGGAGGCCGCCGTCCACCGTGAACTCGACGAGAGCCTGCGGCTTCTCAAGCGGAGCCGAGTCGACGTTTACCTGGCACACGAGCCCTCGGTCCATGACCTCGAAGTGGCGAGGGCCGAGATTTTTCAGAGTCTCGTGGCCGCAGGACGAATCGGGTGCTTCGGCGCTGCCATAACGGCGCAAAGTGGCCCGTGGCTTCCCTTTGGCAGCGTCTGGCAGTCGGGCTGGGCGGGCCGGCCCGGTAAGGACTATCCGCAAGGGATCGGCTACATATTCCACGGCATGGTCCGCACGGCGGCCAAGGACCGACTCGGACGGGCCATCGTGGCGCCATCGACACTGCTGCGAACCGCGATGGCGGAGGCGCCGCGGGCGCTGTTTCTGGTCGGGGCCTCGACTCCCGAGAAGCTGCGACGCATCCTGGCAGAAGTCGTCGCATGAGCCGCACCCTCCTCGTGATCTGCCAGGTCTACGATCCGGACCCTGCGGCTGTCGGCCAGCAGGTCACCGACGTGGCGCGGGAAATGGCGAGCCGCGGCTGGCGGGTGGTCGTTTACACCTCCGCTCGGGGCTACGAGGATCCCTCCATCCGCTACCCCAGGCACGAGGAGCGGGACGGCGTGATCATCCGCCGCCTTCCGCTCTCGAGTTTCGGTAAACAATCTCTCGGCGTTCGATTACTGGCGCACACACTTTTCATGGCCCAGGCGGTGTTTTTCGGCCTCTGCACACGTGGGCTGGCAGCCGTGCTCGTAAGCACGAGTCCGCCGTTTGCAGGATTCGGAGGAGCCCTCGTCTCGGCGGTCCGCCGTGTGCCGTTCACTTGGTGGGTGATGGATGTGAATCCCGACCAGATCACAGTCACAGGCCGGCTCTGCGATCGGTCGATCTTCGTGCGGCTGTTCCAGTGGATGAACCGCTTTACGCTGGCCCGGGCGGCGGCTGTCATCACACTCGACCGATTCATGGCGGAGCGGGTCCACGGGCAGGCGGAAGACCCGATTACGGTGGAGGTCGTCCCGCCCTGGGCAAAGACCAACGTAGGCCGGGTACCTCCGGAGGATGCCATTGGTTTCCGGCGGGCCCATGGCCTGGAGAATGCCTTCGTGGTGATGTACTCCGGCAACCACGCGATCCAGCATCCGCTGACGACTTTGCTCGACGCGGCGAGGCGACTGGAGCATGATCCACGGTTTATGTTCGTTTTTATAGGAGGGGGCGCGGGCAAGGCCGAGGTGGAAGGGAGGATTGCGGCAGGCGCCCGGAATCTGCGTTCGTTGCCATTCCAGCCACTCGACACGCTACGATCGAGCCTCGGTGCGGCGGACGTGCACGCTGTGAGCATGGGGGACGAAGTGGTGGGTATCGTCCATCCCTGCAAGATCTACGGCGCGATGGCAGTAGGCAGACCGATTCTGTTCTTGGGGCCTGAACGATCCCACGGGGGCGAGATCGTTCGGGGGCACGCCGTCGGCTGGAACATACCCCACGGCGACGTGGATGGTGCCGTGCATGCTCTACTGACGGCTGCGGCTATGCCTGCCGAAGAAATCACGATGATGGGCGGGCGGGCCGTTCAGGTGATCGACTCCGACTTCCAGCCCCGTCGCCTCCGTGGCCGTGTCGGCGACATCGTCGAGGGGGCTCTTGCTGCCATTCCTGCGAACGCCAGTCCCACAAGCCAGAGATCGCACTGACCAGGGCACTCATGCACGGCAATGACCGGCAGGCCCCCATCATGACGGCAGTCGATCCGATGGCACCCACCGTCATTGGCCAACAGGCCGACTTAGCGATCCGGCTCCCGCTTCCATTATTGACTTCCCTGCGTTTCTTCGAAGCGGTCGACGTGATCGTATACCATCGG
The DNA here is from genome assembly GCA_037129475.1 of Planctomycetia bacterium. Taxonomy (GTDB): domain Bacteria; phylum Planctomycetota; class Planctomycetia; order Pirellulales; family UBA1268; genus RGVT01. Next base: position 62,124 of record JBAXUY010000004.1, read on the forward strand.
GCACCTTCACAAGCTCCGGGATTTCTAGCCAATCTTGCAGCCAGCGGCTACGACGCCGTCTCGTTCTTCTTCATTCTTTCCGGCTTCATCCTCGCGTACGTGTACCACGCACCGACGACGCCCTCGAAGATGAAGTCGAGCACACGCACGTTCTGGACGGCGAGACTCGCCCGAATCATGCCCACGTATCTCCTGGGCCTTTTGCCCGGTGCACCCCTATTCGCGTACTCAAGCCTTGTGTCGAGGGTTATCCCGCTGGATCACGGCATAGCAGGGCTCGTTCTCGTACCCACGCTGCTCCAAGCCTGGTGGCCGCCAACCGCCCTCGTTTGGAACGGACCAGCGTGGTCACTGTCCGTGGAGGCATTTTTCTATGCTCTGTTCCCCTGGTTGATGCGGCTCATCAGCGGATGGTCGAACCTCCGCGGAATCGTGTTTGCCATGGCACTGATCATCGCAGCCTCGGTCATCCGCGCCTTCATTCCTTCCGCTGATGCTACGTCCATGTTTCGAACGAATTTTGTCTTGTACTGGCCACTTTTCCACCTGCCGTCGTTCATTCTGGGCATGACGCTTGGCCGATGGTTTCTTGAACAGGACTGTCGCCGCAACGGGATATTCAGCTGGTTATTCCCTGCTGGGGCAATTACCACCGTCCTTTTGTTTGGCTGTCGTTCATGGCTCCCGACGTGGGGGACATCGCCTCCGATTCAAACTCTTGCATTCTCCATTTTGATAATTGGAGCTGCGGCAGCAAGGCCCACGGGCTTCCTGGCGCGGCCCACGTTCGTAGCTCTGGGCGAGTCGAGTTATGCGATGTATATCCTCCACGAGCCAGTTGCATTCTGGTGGAATCGTTTCATCGGTGGCATTGGCGAAGAGAGAACATGGACAGCGTTCACAGGCTTCTTGGTCACGGTAATCACTGGCGCCGTGGCGGTGTATTTTTGGTTCGAGAAACCATGTCAACGCCGGTTGCTGCGACAAACGCCTCGCTCCGTCACGCCTAGTGCTCCGGTGCTGCACAAGTGAACCCGATCGCCTCGTGATTCGCGGCGCTAATCGTTTGTGGTGATGAGCCATCCCATTCGACGGCGGTTACCCCAGGGGGCGATTCTGCTTGCGCTCCTACTCATACCCGCGGGGCGCACTTTCGCCCAGAAACCGGTTGCTGTTCGGATCGATGGTGTCGATCCCAAGGCAAACTCGATCACGATCACGTTCCGTGACGCCGCTCGGACGATGCAGATGGCGTCTACGATGCGGGTCACGGTGGACGATCACGAGGCCACGGTGGCGGACATTCGGCCCGGAGACGCCGCCACCGTCGTGTACGACAAAACAGTCCATGCCATGGTCAGCGTGGATATCTGGCGAGCGAAACCGGTAGATGTACGGCACCAATTGCTTGCAGACGGCGGCTTCGAGCAGATCAGCGATGCCGCCAGTCTCCTGGGATGGGAGCGGCAAAGCGGACACGTTATGTCGAGTATGGATGCGCGCAATGGTTCTCGATCCCTGCTTCTCAGAGTGAGTGCGGGCAATGAGGAAGCACGTATTTTCAGCACGCCGCGAAAACCCCTCAAGCCGGGTACCACCTACCGGCTTGCCGTATGGGCCAAGGGAGAGGGCAGGTTGGGCCTCAACGTTTATCAGTATGGTGAGATCAATTTTGCGGGTACAGACTTCCTGCGCGATCAGCCGTCGCTCTCCCTCACGGACGAGTGGCAGGAACTCCGTTGCGACTACAAGCCTACTGACAGGCTGCTGACGTCCGCCTCCCTGGCGCTGGTGCTCAGCGGCAAGGAGGCGCAAGCCGTGATCGATGATGCCTCCTTCGTATTTTCGGAGTCCGATAATCCGGGCATCATGCTTGAAGACCCTCCGCCTACCCGAGATCTACGAATCGCCGTCGAGGTACGGCAGGCGAAGGTTGAGATCGCAATTGCGGGTCGGCCGGCGGCGATAACCGACGGTGTGGCTGCCGCCCGCGTCACCGAAGGTCTCGCCACTGTCGCTGTCCGTGCCGAGGCCACGGGCTATCGACCCGGCGTCAGACTCCGCGTGCTGGACCAACCCGAAACCAACGGTCGCTGGCGGGCGACGGATGGGGAATTTCCCGATTGGTATGCGGAGGACTTTGATGATCGGGCATGGCCGCAGGCGCCGATCGATCGCGATGGCTTCGCCTGGCCGAAAGCCAGCCGGGCCCAAGTCGCCTGTTTTCGCCAGGTATTGCTCTGGAACGAATCCCACCACGGGCCCAACCGCTGCATTCTTCCGCGGACGCACGAATGGGCTTTTTCTTGCGACGGATTCGACAATCTGCTGCTCGCACTCTATTCGCCGCTACCGTTCCCTATGGCCGACTATGAGTTCATCCTCGACGTTCCCGAGGCATTCGAGCTTTTTGGTAGCGACGAGCCCTACTGGCAGCGATACATCACGAATGAGCGACCGTTGCGTGTAACCCAGGCGCTGACTCACCGAAACGGACAGCCCTACACCCGGTATCGCATCGCCTTCGCCCCTGGCCAAGTTCCCGCAGATGCGACCCACTACTGCTGGCTCCCGTTGCGGCTTCGTGGAGGCACACCGGGAAAGTCAGCACCGTTTTTCTTCCATCGGCGTGGCAATGGAAACTTCACGGAATGTGAGCATCGGCTGCCTGTCACCATCCTGCCACCTATCAACGGGAGACAACCGCAAAATATCCTCGTCTCGCAGTATTGTCCGAATCCTTTTCACACGCTCGCGCCTCAGCACATGCGTGCGACGATTTCACAGTCTGCAGCGATCGGATTCAATCTTGCCGCCATGACGATCACGGAGCCGGGATGGGGTGCGCAATGGAATGCCTACCTCAAATCTTTTCACTACGAACTCGAGGCAAATGGGATTGGTACGATCATCAGCAACCCCGGTCAGTTTCCGCTTCACGGATCGCATGTAGCGGGCCATCAGTCCGACCAGTTTCTCCGCTGGGTTGGCACCACGCCCCGTGCGCAGGCTACCTACTTCGACGGCCGCCGCTGGAATCCCGACGAGAACGACATGTACTGCCCGACGTACATGACCGGAGAAGGTGCCGTAAAATTTCGGGAGATCGTGAGGCGGACCTATGCCGAGATCCTCACCCGCACGCCGAAAGCCAAAGTCCTGTTCCTCGACTACGAAGCTCCACCATGGGTGGAGGGTTCTCGAAAGAGCCTCGGTTCCAGCTTCTGCTTCTGTGAGGCATGCAAGCAGTGTTTTCGCGAACATGCCAAACTGCCCCCTGATGTTGAAATGTCCAACGAGGCAATCCATGCAAAGCATTACCACGCGTGGGCCGACTTCCACGACTGGCAGGTAACCGAGATCCAGCGCCAGATGAAGGCAGTTGCCAACGCCCTTGGGCTTGAGTACATGGTCTACTCTTACGCCGGCTACATGTCGTTCTGGTCGAACATTCGCGGCAAGATTGATATCGCCTTCCCTGGCTCTCCGGGTTCCAACGTCGCGTCGGGCCATCTACAGAAGAGCCTCGATGAGGAGGGGAAATTTCTCCGAGTCGAGCAGGCGGTTCCGAAAGTTATCGGACAACGGTTCTCGTTTCTGGGCATCGGCGAGGCGAAGGGCGGTTGGCGGGATGTCAACGCCTTGTCCGACGACGGATTCGTGCACCCAAAGTCGTGGAAGAGCCAGATCCTCCGCATCGTAGCCGCCTTCGGCGGCGGGGTGGACCTGCAAAGCGCTGGCGAGTGTGTGGCTGGCATGCCGTATTGGATCGGTGAGGCGACACGCATCATCGCAACACACGAAGATCTGTTTATCGAAGGCGAAAGGGCTGACCACCTGGCTTCTTCAGAACAAATCGCCTATCCAGATCTACTCGTGCTTCGCAACGGCCGCAGACGACTGGTGCTGCTTTTCAACGAGACTGATGCCGACCGCGCGGTCACACTCGCAAATCTGGAATTCCTACCTGGGCAGACGGCGCGGGTATTCGAACAACCGGACGCCCACCCAGCAGAGAGCATCGATCTCGTCGTGCCAGCCGGCGACGCAGTGGCAGTCGTCGTCGAGTAGCTTTTTCGGCTGGCTAAATGTGGGCCGAAACCGTAATCTCTCGCGGGGTTGGGTGCTTCGGCCAGTCAACAAAGCGAGTCATACCGGTGAACTCGATGGCATCGGGCGACAGGCTTCCCGCGGACGACGTTGCGGTGTGGCTGCTATGCGGCACGGTGGTACTGGCACCGATATTTCTCGGCGCCTCTGGAATCTGGTCGAGGCTCGCCGTAGAGACGGCGATCATCGTGGCCACGTGCCTGTGGGCGGCATCCGGAAAGAGGACGGTTTGGGCAACGCTTATTCCTCTCGCTGTCTGCGGAGCCGCGCTCCTGCAAGTACTCCCGCTTCCGGACCGGATCCTCGTCAACTTCGCACCGGTTTCCGCTGGGGCTTGGAAGGTGGCAACCGAGGGCACCGGCAGTGCATGGGGACGAATCTCCATCAATCCCGGAGCCACTCTCTGCGGTATCCGGCGGCTTTTCGTGATGTGTGCCGCGCTCGCGATGGTGACCGACATCGCCCGCCGCAAGTCATCCAGAAACAAGGTCCTGATAGCCCTAGCCACATCGGGGGCGATCGTCGTGCTCCTAGCTCTCGTATTCGGGCCGACGAACGGTCGCCGCGTGCTCGGCATCGTTGATTTGATCGGTCCTTTCCCCACCGCCTTCACTCCGATTGTGCGCCCGGTGGAGTCGGCTGGATTCGGGAAGGTCGACTGGGCGACCACCGGAACGCAGCGTTTCGCTGTGGAATGCGCGAACGTGGGACCCGGTATCGGATCGTATATCTACAGTAATCACTTCGCGGGCGCCGTCGTGCTCACGCTTCCGGTCTTGCTTGGCTGGTGGCTAATGGCCACGCGGGGGCGAATGCACGACGCGTGGCGATGGGCTGTGGTGGCGGGGGGGTTCGCGATCGCCGGGTGGCTCGTGGGAGTGGTCGCTGATTCCCGAGCCGGAGGCATCGCCCTCGTTGTAGCAGGGGTGACCTTCGTGGCCCTGGCCGCCGAACACCCTTGGCTCCGCCGGGCCACCACGGCACTCGCCGTTATTTCGATGCTGGCAATGCTTGGGCTGACGGTGGCCGGTCTGGCCGTCCTGCTCTCCCCCGCTGAAGACGTCATGCGATCGCTTCCCGAGGCATGGCAGCCCAGCATGACGGCTGCCTTGAACGATCCGCGGGTGATCGCCACCAAGATCGCACTACGAATGTTTTTCGCATCGCCCCTGCTAGGCACCGGCATCGATTCGTATTCCGACGTGTTTGCCAGGTTCTACAAGTCTGAATACACGCTCTTCTATGCACACAACGACTACGCCCAACTACTCGCTGAGACCGGAGCCGCCGGGGCGGCGGCCCTGGCGATCGTGGCGTATGTGCTCAGCAGCCGATTCCTGCTGTTTTACTCTAAGGCCAAGGCGGAATATCGCGTGCTCAACGCGGGCCCCTGGGCAGCTCTCACCGGCATTGCAGCCCACTCGGCCTTCGATTGGAATCTGCACCTCCCGGCTAATGCGCTCATCGCATGCGTCGTTGGTGGGCTATGCGCTTCGAGCGTGCCGCCCCAGACACCCCGCTGGGCAAGCAGGCTGGCGGAGAAAGTGCCGGAATTGCTTCCGCGTCTCGGGGTCATCGCGACGGCCCTCGTGTGCCTGGCGTTTCTCGCGCGCGACGCCGTTTCCGACCATGCCCAACGGGTGGTTCGCCAGCAATTATTCACGCCGCCCGGTGATGGGACCGAGGCGGTAGCGATCGGCCGTCAAGACGGTCTCGAACGGGCCATCGCGTTTGCGGAGAGCGTGGCTCGATGGGATCGCCGCAACTCTCGGCTGGAGCTGCTGCTAGGCCAGGCCTGTCTCAAGCAGGCAAGCCTCGCCGATGCGCCAGACGCCCGGGCCCGGTGGCTCGACGCCGCGGCCAAGTGGTTTCTTCTCGCCCGCTGGGCCTGCCCCCTGGGGCGTGGCTTTCCGCAGCCTGTCGATTCGTCTGCCGGTTGATCGCGAGGCGATCGTCAGGCTGGCTGGCTAGCCGCCGCTACCCGACCCAGATAATTACCCAGGGCAACGAGTGTCATCGGCCGAACCCAATGCACGTTGTCGGGAGATGAAGCGAAGTCTTCCCAGATGGCGCGGGCAGCGGCGTTATCGATGCACGTACAACGGCGGAGTTGCTCCAGCGCAGCCTCGCAGGAGCCGCGCAACTCCCTGTGCATCCAGCGGTCGATCGGCAGCGTAAACCCCGACTTTGGACGCTGGAGCAGCCAGTCTGGGAGAACATCGCGGCATGCATCACGCAGCAGAGGCTTGAGCTGGCCCCTTCGTGGCCGCTTGACCGAGGCTGGCAGAGAACCGACCAGCTCCACCAGCCGCCGATCCAGCATCGGGACTCGCACTTCTTGAGAATTGGCCATGCTTGTGACGTCGGTATCCCGCAGCAGCGTGTTGTTCATGTAAAGCGCGATCTCCTGCCGCGAGATTACGTCGAAGCGGCTGGGGTCTGCACGACGGCCGAAACGAGGTAAGCCCGTCGGACTGCCTGCCGGCACTCCACCCGTGGGCAGATATTCCGCCGCGAGACCGGGGAGGGTTGCTGGCAATCCGAGGGACTCAATTTGCGCGTCGCCGAGAATTCGTCGCACTTGCAACGCCACTCGCGACGCGTCACTGCTTCCGGCAAATAGTTCCAAGGCCCGCTGCCGAAAATGGGGCGTACGGTTGCGCATGGCCAGATTCAGCCCCCAACGGGCAAGCCCCGCGGGAACCATTTTTGAGAGTCGCACATAACGCTGGTAGGAGACGATAGTGTTGAAGTGCGGGTAGCCCCCAAAAATCTCGTCGGCTCCAAGGCCGGACAGGGCGACGATCTTGCCCTGCCCCCTCACGCAGGCGCTGACGACGAATGTGTTGAAACCGTCCACGCTCGGCCGATCTGCTGACGCGAGCCACCGCTCCCAGAGATCAAGAACCGTCTGGCTCTCCATCACGATCGACGTGTGCTCCGTGCCGGCTTCCTTCGCGAGGGCCTCAGCCGCTGCCACCTCGTCGGAACCCAGTTGGCTCTCAAACCCCACCGTAAACGTGCGGACTTGCGCCCTCAATCGTCTTGCTAACGCCGCTATCGAAGTGCTATCGATACCTGCAGAGAGGAAGATGCCGACCGGCACATCAGCGACGAGGTGCTCGGCGAGCACCGCCTCGAGCACCGCCCTCACCCGGGCGGCCGCTTCCTCCGGTGAAACGCCATCCGGCTCCGCCGGCGGCAAGCGCCAAAACAGCCGTTCGCTCGGCACCTTGCCGGCCGACACATCCGCCCCATCGACCCAGCACAACGTTCCTGGCGGCATGGACCGGATGTGCTTATGAACCGTGAGAGGATCCTGGGGTGAGCCATACGCGAGGAATGCCGCGATTCCGGCAGGGTCCAGGTCATCAGGCACCAACCCAGACGCAAGTATCGCCCGCACTTCACTCGCAAACAGGAATCGATCGGGCAGGGCCGCCACATAGAGCGGCTTGATGCCGAGCGGATCGCGGGCCAGCAGGATTCGCTGCGACGAGGCGTGATAGAAGGCGAAGGCGAACATTCCTTGCAGCTTCTCCACGGCGGCCTCGCCCCACGTGCAGAGCGCCTGCAGCAATACCTCCGTGTCGCTCGTGCTCCGAAAAACGACACCGGCCAGCTGCAGCTCGGTGCGCAACTGGCGGAAGTTGTAGATCTCGCCGTTGAAGATCAGGCAGTCGCCGGTGTGTTGGTTGAACATCGGCTGATGGCCGGCGGCCGAGAGATCGAGGATCGACAGGCGACGGAAACCGAGGCCGACCACGGGGCTCGCCGCATCGCCGGAGCCCATGGGCAGCAGTTCGAAGCCTTCATCGTCCGGGCCGCGATGGACCATCGCGCGCATCATCGCCCTGACGGCCGGTTCGACCGGCCGTGGGTCTGCACTGATGACGCCACAGATACCGCACATGGGGGGACTTCTCGCGCTGCGTTGACGCTCGGAGAGCGCCGTCCGAACCCGGAACCGGGAGCACAGAACCAGACCGCGCTCCGCTCAGCCCGCCAGAAGAGAAGGCGGGCGCAGCAGCGAAAGCGGATGCCCGGCCAGCGGGCAGGCGGCCAGCGCGTCGATCACGAACGGCTGGTGCGAGTCGTCGACGAGCATCGACGTGAGCGTGGCGGCGGTGACGGCCTCGACCTCATCGGCTCCAGAGGATGGCCGCTCACTTCGATGGCGAGGGGCACGAGGGAGTTGGAGATTCAGGGAATGTTGCAGACCGCTCGGCCGCTCCGCTGCTTGCAGGACAGGCGGCTGACCGCGCCACCCCTGCAACACCGCCAGACCAGCGGAGTGCGAGCGAGGCCCGACGGGCGACTTCATCGTTGCTCCCAGGCAGGCGAGAGCGACGAGAACGGCACAGCCCAACGCAATCACCGCGTGGAGCCGGCAGGATAAAAGTTCGAGAAGTCGCCGTCGCAAGCGGTTAGCCCTCTTGGGGGGAGTATACCTTGCAGGCATCGCAGGACTGCTCCCCCAACACCACAAACATAGCCGCGGGAAACGTGGCTGGGGGCGCAATCCGGCAGGCTTGCCGGGTTGTAAGGGGGGCGGCACCGGAGCGGGCTGGGCATCGCGCCGAATTCGACAGGCCTGGAGGCCTGTCGCTACGGGAGGCCTGTCGCTACGGGAGGCGGGCGGGAGCGGGGCGGGGGCGGGCGGCCGTTTGCTGGAGGTAGCTGCCGAGGACGACGAGCGACATCGGCCGCGACCAATGCATGGCCTGCCGCTGGGCCGCGTAGCCATTCCAGAGCCGGTGGATCGACCCCGCCGGGAAGATCGGGCAGTCGGAAAGCGTGGCGATCGCCGCCGTGCACTGATCACGCAGGGGCCCGAACATCCATTCGCCGATCGGCAGCGAGAAGCCGCGCTTGGGCCGGGTGAAAATGTCGTAAGGCAGGACGGATCCCGTCGCTTTTCGCAACAGATGCTTGGGCGGCGATCCGGGCGGCTGCTTGGCGCGGCTCGGGAGCGCCGCCACGCTGTCGGCGAACCACCGGCCCAGGAACGGCACGCGAATTTCGAGCGAGTGGGCCATGCTGTTGGTGTCGGAATCGCGCAGGAGCGTGTTGCCCATGTAGAGGAAACACTCGGCCTGCGAGATGCCTCGAAAAGAATCTTTGGTCCCGCGATCCAGTGCGTGGTAGACCACCGATGGCAAGTAAGCGGCCTCGATTCCAGGAACGTTGGAGGTGAATCCCATCGACTGCATTTCACTATTCGTGAAGATTCGTCGAATCATGAGCAGGATGTCCAACGGTGAGTTGCAAGTACCCAAAAGCTCAATGGCGCGTTCGCGTCTGGATCTTCGGAGGCCCGCTAGGCCAATCTGGGCTGCACGGCGCCGAACGGCGGGCGGCAACCAGACGAACGGCTTTAACCAGCCAAACATCCTCGGAACGGACTGGAATTGCGGATACCCGCCGAACAGCTCGTCCGCCCCCAGGCCCGAGAGGGCGACCGTGGCTCCGGCATCTTTGACGACGCCGCTCACGACGTACGTGTTGAGGCCGTCGATGCTTGGCCGGTCAGCAGCACGCAGCCATTCCTGCCACTGGAGCATGATCCACGCGTCATCGAGGATCGTCTGCTGGTGCACCGTGCCGAGGCCGCGGGCCGTGGCGGCCGCGTCGGCGAGCTCGTCTTGGCCGCCGGCGCTCTCGTAGCCCACCGAAAACGTGCGGACGGGCGACTTGTGGTTGCGGGCCACCGCCGCGAGCGTGGCTGAATCGATGCCGCCCGAGAGAAACACGCCTAGCGGCACGTCGGAAATGCACTGATCCCGCACGGCGGCGTTGAGCTGCATCTGCACGGTGCGAACCGCCTTCGCCTCGTCGACGGCAGCCGCCTCAGCGGGGAACGACCAGTAGCGCCGGCTGCGCGGGGCATGAGCGGCGGCATCGCTGCCGATCCACTCGCACGCTCCGGCGGGGAACGACTGAATCGCGCGGTGCACCGTGAGCGGATCTTGCGGCGCGCCGTATGCCAGGAACGACGCGATACCAGCCGGATCGAGATCGTCGGGCACGAGTCCCGATGCGAGCACGGCACGCACTTCGCTTGCGAAGACGAACGCCCGCTGCGCCCGGGCCACATAGAGCGGCTTGATGCCGAAGGGGTCGCGGGCGAGGAGCACGCGGCGGCTCTTGGCGTGGTAGAAGGCGAAGGCAAACATGCCGTCGAGCTCGTCGAGGGCCTTCTCGCCCCAGGCCACGAGCGCGTGGAGCAAGACTTCGGTGTCGCCGGAACTATGCACCGCGAAGCCAAGCCCCTCGAGCTTGGCCCGCAGCCAGCGGAAGTTGTAGATCTCGCCGTTGAAGATCAGGCAGTCGCCTGTGTCGGGATGCACCATCGGCTGATGGCCGGCGGGCGTGAGGTCGAGAATCGCGAGTCGACGAAACCCAAACCCGACGGTGCCCGAGGGCGGCCCAGCCGCATGCAGCCCCGCAGCGACCGGAAACTCCTCATACCCCTCGTCGTCGGGGCCGCGGTGGACCATCGCGCGCATCATCGACCGCACCGCTGGCTCCACGAGCCTCGGATCGGCAGCCACGACCCCGGCGATTCCACACATGCTCGAGCCTCTGATTCAGTCGAGCATTATGGCACGGGGTCAAATGAGGGCCGCATAAGAAAACCGAAACCGGCAAGAGTGACAGGAAACGGGCCGAGCGGCCCGCGGGACGCTGGCGAGAAACGCCGTTGACCAAAAAGTGTACGCACGTATATGCTTAGCGACTGAAGGTGCTCAAAGGGGGATCCGACTGGAGAGGTACACTATTTCGAGCATCAGTTAGGCGCCGTAGCGGGCATCAATTTCATTCTGCGAGAACTGTTGCGCTCGCGAATGGAGAACGAGACATGAAACACACGCCGATTTATCTCGAGCGCCTTCTCCGCACGGACGGCTCCATGCCTGAGGAACGTCAAGACGTTTTCGCCCTGCTCATGCTCGGTCTTTTTGATTCGCTTGAAAGCGGCGTTTTGAGCCCCGCCGATGCAGTGGCAATCTGCTTTCATGCCGAGAATTGCCGGTTTGTCGGCGGCACCCTGAAGTCTGTCGATGCCGATGAGGTGATGGAACGCGGGACGCAACTGGCAGACCTGTTCGACGCACTCACCCCCGAAGAGGCGAAGCAAGAGTGCGCGGCAGAGGTCGCCGCCATGCGGACTTGCTGCCTGGCAATGCTGGGCCACGGGCGCCTGGTGGCATAATTTGGAATGAACGCTGAAAATCCGAAGCGAGGCTCACATGAGATTCACTGTTGTTCTTGAGCGCGAAGAAGACGGCGGCTTTGTCGCATCAGTGCCCGCCCTGCCTGGGTGCGTCAGCCAGGGAGATACTCGGGACGAGGCAATGAGACACATTCGCGAGGCCGTTGAAGTCTATGTCGAGGATTGCCGGGAATCCGGCGAATCAATTCCGTCAGAAAGTGGGCGCGAATTCATCGACATCGAAGCGGCTTGACCGTGGCTGAGCGACCCAAACTGCCAACGGATCTTTCCGGGCGAAATGTCCGATCGGCACTGGAGAGACTCGGCTTCACGGTGAAACGTCAAAAAGGAAGCCATATGGTCATGACGCGCATGGATCCTCCTTGCCGTGTCGTCGTACCCGATCACAAGGTCGTCCGGATCGGCACGCTGCGAAAGATCATTTCGCAGTCGGGGATTACGGTCGATGATTTCCTCGAGGCCGTCGACGGCACGTGATGACTACCGACATTATTCGCGACCTCGTGCTGCCCACAATCCAACAAGCCCGGAGCGGAAGCGACGGGATTGGCCGTGAAAAACGCACATTTGCCAGAAATTTGACTTTCCGGCGGGCCGGAGCAGAATGAGGAAGGTGTCGAGGCTGGCGTGCGGACACGTCGCCCGAGCGGGTTTTCAGGAAACGCTACTGACCGAGCGAACATCTCGACGGCTCTCGCCTGGCGGCGAATCGGCTGACGGTGTTTCGGCAGAGCGGATTTTCCTTCTCTTTTCCCCCGCCCTTCCCTCCAGACACGTCGCCTGATCGCAGGCTTGTGAGCGCAGTCGCGACCGTTCGCCCGGCTTGCGGGGAACAGGAACATGCGACACGACGCGCGGACGATGCGGGGCGGGATTGGAGGCACTTGGAGTGCGTGGTTGGCAGGGGCCACGCTCGCCCTGCTCTGCCTCGTGGCGGCAACGCCCGCGAGTGCAAATCCAGTCGTGAGATTCACGATCAGCGGCGCGTCGTTCGACGTGTTGCTCTATGAAGACACAGCCCCGAATACCGTGGCCAACTTTCTCCGCTACGTGGACGCGGGGGAATATGTGGGCACCGTGATCCACCGCAGCATCCCGGGCTTCATCTGGCAGGGGGGCGGATTCGACCTTGCCGGGAATCCCACGCAGGCGGTGCCGATCTCCACGTTTGCCCCGATCGCGAATGAATTCGGGGCCTCGAACGTCCGCGGCACGATCGCGATGGCGAAAGTCGATGGCGATCCGAACAGTGCGACGAGCCAGTGGTTTTTCAACCTCGTCGACAACTCGGCGAATCTCAACAACCAGAACGGCGGCTTCACCGTGTTTGGCGAGGTGGTGGGCACCGGCATGAATGTCGTGGATGCGGTCGCCACCCTGCCGACTGGCGATTTCTCAGCGGATCTGGGCCCGTATGGCGGCAACTTCACGAATACGCCGTACTACGTGCCCGAAGGCGGCGGGCCGACGGCCCTCGTCGTACAGGACATCTCGGTCGTCGCCGTGCCCGAGCCCACGACGCTCGCCCTCGCGCTCACGGGCCTCTTCGGCCTCGCCGTCCTCCGCCGCCGCATGTAGCGACAGAGCTCCAGCTCTGTCGATCCGACGCGTAGGGACGGAGCTCCAGCTCTGTCCGTTCGACGCGTAGGGACGGAGCTCCAGCTCTGTCCGTTCGACAGGCCTGGAGGCCTGTCGCTACGTGATCCGACAGGCCTGGAGGCCTGTCGCTACGTCAGTCGGCGGCAACCGGGACGGTCGCCCCACGGAGCGGATGCTTGCCCGACGCGATGCCTCGCGCTGCGTCGCCTGTGGCCGAAATCGATGACAACGCGATCTCAGAATGAACGCCGATTTACCCACTGGCAGCCTCTGCCCAACAACGGGCGCCTGTATTGGATCGATGTATCTGGAAAAGGAGGCTGGCGTGCCAGATACTTGAAACAAGTCGATTCGAACGAACGCACCGTATGCTTTTGGCAGGAAATTTTTGATGACAAAGGCAGACTCGTTGAAATCCATCGGAAGTATCCTGAAGACTTGGGCCATGAACGGCTGAACAAAGGTGAGTCATGATCACTCGTGAGACTGTCGCAAGCAAAATTGCTGCCTGGCTTCGGCACGATCTCGCCCTCGACGAACTTGTCAACTGGGCCGAGTCATGCCTCGCGTACGAAGACTTCGCCGAGACAGAAATCGAAATCCTGGCTCCTGTCCTGGCCCGGCTCGGTGCGGCAGATGTGCGGAATTTCGGCCTGACGTGGGAAGACTGCGAGCAGCTTCTGAATCGCCTCGGCTACGTGGCGCACGTCGAGATCAGCGCAGCCTGATACGGATCGACAGAGCTCTGGCTCTGTCGATCCGACCGGCGTACGTGATCTGACAGGCCTGGAGGCCTGTCGCTACACTGGCGGCATCATGACCAGTCGCCTTTTCTTTGTCGCTACTGCCCTGGCTGCTCTCGGGGCGGCGCCGGTGGAGTGGCCGCGGTGGCGTGGGCATCAAGGGAATGGCCAGGGGGGCGACGTCTCGCTGCCTCGCGACTGGGCCGCTGTCGACTGGGCGTGGCAGGCCACGCTCCCCGGCAGCGGGCACGGCTCGCCCGTGGTGTCGCACGGCGGTGTGTATACCGCGTCGGCCGACGAGGCGGCCGGGAAGCGGTTTCTCACCTGCCACGACGCGGCCACCGGCGCCTTGCGGTGGCAGCGCGAGTTTGCCGGGCTGATCGAGCCGCATCACGCGCAGAACAGCTCGGCCTCGAGCACCGTGGCCGCGAACGACGACGGTGTGGTGTGGCTCTGGGCGACGACCGACAACCTGCGCGTGGAGGCGATCTCGCACACCGGCGAACCGCGCTGGCACGTGGAGCTCGGGCCGTGCGCCTGCGAACACGGCTTCGGGGCGTCGCCCACGGTGTGGCGCGATCTCGTGATCGTGCCTATGGATCAGGATGGCCCGAGCGCGATCGTGGCGCTCGATGCGAAAACTGGCCGCGAACGCTGGCGGGTCGCGCGCAAGAGCGCGAAGGCTTCGTACTCCACGCCGCTCGTGATCGAATCGGAGACAACGCCCCAGCTCGTGGTGACCAGCCAAGCCCAGGGCTTCACCGGGCTCGACCCAGCCACCGGCCGAGTGCTCTGGGAAACCCACTGCTTTCCACGCCGCACGGTGGCTTCGCCGATCCTCGCCGGAAGCCGCGTGATCTGCACCTGCGGCGAAGGCGCCGGCGACAACACGCTCGTGGCGCTCACACCGCCCGCAGCGCTACCGGCCGAGGGCGCGGCACCGCTTGCACCTGATCCCGACTACACGCTCGACCGGAGCGTGGCCCCGTATGTGCCTACGCCCGTGTGCTCGGGCGAGCGGCTCTACCTTTGGGGCGATCGGGGCGTGGTGACCTGCGCGAAGACCGCGACGGGTGAAACGCTCTGGCGCGGCCGCGTGGGCGGGAATTTTTCGGCGTCGCCGATCGTGGCGGGCGGGGCCGTGATCAACGTGTCGGCTGAAGGCGAGGTGGTGGCGATTGCCGACGGCGACGCCTTCGAGGTGCGCGGCCGCACGCCGCTCGGCGAAACCTGCCGGGCCACGCCCGCCGCAGCAGGCGGCAAGATCTACTTTCGCACGGCGACGCGATTGTTCGCGATGTAGCGACAGGCCTCCAGGCCTGTCGAATCGACAGAGCTGGAGCTCCGTCGCTACACCGTGCGATCGACAGAGCTGGAGCTCCGTCGCTACACCGTGCGATCGACAGAGCTGGAGCTC
>JBAXUY010000040.1:0-23977 GCA_037129475.1 Planctomycetia bacterium
TCGGCGGCGTCGGCACCAAGGTCACCGGCATCTCGCGCCGCAAGTTCAAGCCCAACCTGCAGCGGCTGCGGATCACCACCGGCCGCGGCACCAGCTCGACCGCGCTCGTGTGCACGCAGTGCATCAAGGGGGGCAAGGTCACGAAGCTCGTGAAGCAGGCTCCTTTCCGGCTGCCGAAGGTGGAGAAGGCGAAGACCGCCGCGGTCGAGGCCGTGCCGTCGGGACCGCGGGCCCGCCCGTAGGCGATCCGGGCGAGGAGGCTCGAAACCGCCATGACGCTCGCCCGGCAGGATGTCGCCAAGGTCGCGATGCTCGCGCGGCTCGCCTTGTCCAACGGCGAGCTCGACACGATGACGAGCGAGCTCTCGAAGATCGTGGGGTTCGTGTCGCTGCTCGAGCAGCTCGACACCGCGGCCATCGCTCCGCTTGCCCATCCGCTCGACACGCAAAACGTGTTTCGCGACGACGTGCCGGCCCCGTCGCTCACCACCGCCGAAGCCCTTCAGTCGGCCCCCCGCCACGATGGCGAATGCTTCCTCGTACCCGCCGTCCTCGGTGAATCCGGCGCGGCCTGATCCGTCCTCGCACCCATGCAGCCCGCCGAACTTTCCGCCGTCGAGATCGTCACCGCCATCCGGCAGGGGGATCTCACGGCAGTGCAGTGCACCTCGGCATTCCTCGATCGGATCTCCCGCCTCGACGGCTCGATCAACGCGTTCCTGAAGGTCGACCGCGACGGGGCGCTCGCGACGGCGGCCGCGATCGACGACCGCCGCAAGGCGGGCAAGCCGCTCGGGGCCCTCGCGGGCCTGCCCGTGGCGGTGAAGGACGCGCTCTGCACGCGCGACCTGCCCACGACCTGCGCCTCGAAGATGCTCGCCGGCTTCCGGCCGCCCTACGACGCCGACACCGTCGCCCGGCTGCGGGCCGCCGACGCCGTGATCGTGGGCAAAACGAACATGGACGAGTTCGCGATGGGCGGCTCGAACGAGAACTCGGCCTTCGGGCCGGTGAAAAATCCCTGGGACCTGTCGCGGGCACCGGGCGGCTCGAGCGGCGGCTCGGCGGCGTGCGTCGCGGCCGACATGGCCCCCGTCGCGATCGGCTCCGACACGGGCGGCTCGATCCGGCAGCCCGCCGGCCTCTGCGGCATCACGGGGCTCAAGCCGACCTACGGCCGCGTCAGCCGGCGCGGGCTCGTGGCGTTTGCATCGAGCCTCGACCAAATCGGCCCGATGGCCCGCTCGGCAGCCGACTGCGCGCTCGTGCTCGAGACGATCGCCGGCCACGACCCGCGCGACTCCACGTCGCTCTCGGCCGACGTGCCGCGCTACACCGACCTGCTCGAGCAGCCCCTCACGGGCTTGAAAATCGGTCGCGTGCAGGAGCACTACGCCGCCGGGCTCGACCCGGAGGTGCGGAAGGGCGTCGACGAGGCGTTCGCCGTGTTCGAGGCGGCCGGCGCCACCGTGCACGACATCGAATTGCCGCACGCGAAGTACGGCGTGCCTACGTATTACCTGATCGCGCCGTGCGAGGCGTCGAGCAACCTGGCGCGGTACGACGGCGCGCACTATGGGCACCGGGCCGAGTCCGCGAAGGGCCACCAAGCCGGATCCGAGAGCCAGCACTTCGACTCGCCGCTCGTCGAGATGTATTGCCGCAGCCGGGGCGAGGGATTCGGCCCCGAGGTGAAGCGGCGGATCATGCTCGGCACCTACGCCCTCTCGGCCGGCTACTACGACGCCTACTACGCCAAGGCGCTCAAGGTGCGCCGGCTCATCCGGCAGGACTATCTCGATGCGTTCGAGAAAGTCGACCTGATCGGCGGCCCCGTGTCGGCCACGCCCGCGTTCAAGCTCGGCGAAAAGACCGGCGACCCGCTGGCGATGTATCTCGTCGATCTCTACACCGTGGCCACCAATCTGGCGGGCGTGGGTGGGATCTCGTTCCCGTGCGGGTTCACGAAGGGAGGCCTGCCGGTCGGCTTCCAATTGCAGGGTCCCGCGCTCGCCGAGCCGCTCCTGCTGCGGGCCGCCGACCGCTTTCAACGGCTCACCGACTGGCACCTGCGCCGCCCGAAGCAGATCGCATGACGAAGCCCGCCTCCCCGACCTCCGAACCCTTCACGACCGTCATCGGCCTGGAGGTGCACGTGCAGCTCCAGACGAAGACGAAGCTCTTCTGTGGCTGCTCGACGACGTTCGGCGCCCCGCCCAACACGCAGGTCTGCCCCGTGTGCCTCGGCCTGCCGGGCTCGCTGCCCGTGATGAACCGCGAGGCCTTCTCGCTCGCGATCAAGGCCGCGCTCGCGCTCGAGTGCCGGATCGCCCCGTTCACGAAGTGGGATCGCAAAAACTACTTCTATCCCGACCTGCCCAAGGGCTATCAGATCAGCCAGTTCGACCTGCCGTTTTCGAGCGACGGCTGGCTCGAGGTCGTCGACCCGAAGGGCGCGTTCTCGCGGAAGGTGGGCATCATCCGCGTGCACCTCGAGGAGGACGCAGGCAAGAGCATGCACGATGAGGCGGCCGGCACGGCCGACACCCGGATCGACCTCAATCGGGCCGGCACGCCGCTGTGCGAGATCGTGACGCAGCCCGACCTGCGGAGTCCGCAGGAGGCCCGGGCCTGGCTCAACGAACTGAAACTGTTGCTCGTCTATCTCGGCGTGAGCGACTGCAACATGCAGGAGGGGAGCCTCCGCGTCGACGCCAACGTGAACCTGCACATCCCGCAGCCCGACGGACGAATCGCCAAGACGCCGATCGTCGAGATCAAGAACGTCAACTCGTTTCGGTCGGTCGAGCGGGCGCTCACGTACGAGGCCGCCCGGCAGTACGACGAGTGGCAGGCGACGGGCGCCGAACTGGGGAAGACCCCGAAGCAGACCCGCGGCTGGGACGACCCTGCGGGCGTCACCCGGGCCCAGCGTCACAAGGAGGAATCGAGCGACTACCGCTATTTCCCCGACCCCGACCTCGTGCCCGTGACGGTTTCAGAGCCGCAGCTCGCGGCCGTGAAGGCCTCGATGGGCGAGCCCCCGACGGTGCTGCGGAAGACGCTCGCCGACAGGTGGAAGATTTCCGCCTACGACGCCGACGTGCTCGTGAACCAGGGGCGTGAACTCGTGGCCTATTTCGAGGACGTCGCCACGCGGGTGGGCGAGGGCAAGGTGGCGAGCAACTGGCTGCAGCAGGACGTGCTGCGGACGCTCAACGAGCGCGGGGAGTCGATCGATGCCTTTCCGATCCGCCCCGACGCGCTCGCCGACCTGATCGGCCGTGTGCAGCAGGGCAACTTCGACACGAGCCGCGGGCGCGAGATCTTTGCCGAGGTGTTGGCGTCGGGCCGCAGCGTGGCCCACGTGGTCGCCTCGCTCGGCATCGCCGCGGTCGGCGACGACGAGCTGATCACGCTGTGCCGCGAATTGCTCGCCGCCAACCCGAAGATCGTGGCGGACGTGCAAGGGGGCAAGGAGCAGGCCGCCGCCGGACTCATCGGGCAGGCGAAGAAGAAGAACCCCAACGTGAATCCAGCGAAGGTCCGCGAGACCTGCATCGATTTGATCAAGTCGATGAGCTGAGAACTCCCTGGACAGCCCAAACGACCATGCCGATGAGCGTGCAAATCATTCGATAACAACGATGAATAATATCGTTTTAATCGAACGCAATGTTGCTTTGCTGCCTGCAGTCGCACGCGATCACCAGCCCGTCCTCATTTTGACTGGACCCCGAAGCACCGGGAAAACGCATCTTGCGCATCTCTCCTTCCCTTCTCATCGTCGCATCTCGCTCTCGCTCCCCAGCGAGGCCGATCGCGCCCAACTTGACCCCGCAGCCTTCCTTGCCACGTCTCCGCCGCCCGTCGTGATCGACGACGTGCACCTGGCACCCAGGCTGATTCACCATGTGCGGCGCGAGCTCGAGGCGCGCCGCCACGGGCCCGCCAGTTTCGTGCTCGTCGGCTCGCGGCCCCTGCTGCTCTCGGCCACGGCCCACGAAGCCTTCGGCGACGAGGCGTGCGTGGTGCACGTCGACGGGCTGTCGTATGCCGAAGCCGCCACGGCCCGGCCGGCGATGCCGCTGGCCGATCGACTCCTGCGGGGCGGCTATCCGGCGATCTACGCCGATGAATCACGGGATCCTGCCGAGTATCTGCGCTCGCTCGTTGCCGACCACCTGCAGCGTGAGTTGCCGGGCCAGCTCCGTGTCGACGACGTGTATGCCTTCGAACGCTTCCTGCGGGCAGCGGCGCTGCGTTCGGCCAGGCTGCTCAACAAGGCCGACCTGGCCCGCGAGGTGGGCATCGTCGCCTCCACGGCGGCGATCTGGCTCGACACACTCGTCGACGCGGGGATCGTTGCGCTCGTGCGTCCCTGGCTGCCGCCGCGCGGCAAGCCTCTGGTGAAGGCGCCGAAACTCTACTTCCGCGATACGGGCCTCTGCAGCCACCTGCTCGGGATTCGAGATGCCGATGAGCTCGCGGCGTCGCCGCACGTGGCTGCCCTCTGGGAAACCTACGTCCACGCCGAGGTTCGCCGGCTTGCGGCAGCGATGGCGCCACCGGTCGAGCCCGTCTTCTGGCGCGACCGCACGAAGGAGGCCGACTTCGTGCTGCAGACGCCGCGCGGTCTGGTGATTCTCGACGCTGCCTGGACCGAGTTTCCGTCGCCGGCCGACGTGCGCCGCTTGCTTCGTATTCGCGAAGAGATCGGCACCACCGACGCGGCCCGGGTGGCCGTGGTGTGCCGCACGCCCGACCGGCAGGCCCTGCGCTACCCCAGTGGCCCCGTCGTTGAAACCGTCGGCCTCGAGGACCTGCCCGCGGTCGTCGGTTCGTGAGATCACGCCGTCGCCCCGGTTCACCATCCCGTGGCCGCAGAGTGGCACTCTGCGGTTCCCAGCCGTGTGCAGACTGCCAGTCTGCACCTACACACCACCATCCCGTAGCCGCAGAGTGGCACTCTGCGGTCAGGCAGCGGTAGGCTCTCGCGACATGCCCCGCATCGTCACGCTCACCACCGATTTCGGAACCGGCAGCGAGTACGTCGCGCAGCTGAAGGCGGCGATCCTGCGGGCCCCGCTTCCGCCCGTGCTCGTGGACATCGCCCACGATCTGCCGGCCCACGACGTGCGGGCTGCGGCGTGGCTCGTGGGCCAGGCCTGCCTCGCCTTTCCACCCGGCACCCTCCACGTGGTCATCGTCGATCCGGGCGTGGGGACCGCGCGCCGGCTCCTCTGGGCCCGGCTCGGCGACCAGGAATTCCTGTGCCCTGACAACGGCGTGCTCTCGTGGGCCCTGAAGCGCGTGCCGCTCACTTCCGCCTGCACGCTGGATGCCGTGGGCGGGGCCGCGGCGACATTTCATGGCCGCGACGTGCTCGCGCCGGCGGTGGTGCGTCTTCTCGGAGGAACGCCGCCGGAGTCGCTCGGCCAGCCACGTGCCGACCTCGTGCGGCTGCCGTGGCCTGAACCGCGGGAGACGGCCACCGGACTCGCGGGCGAGGTGATTCACGTCGATGCATTTGGCAACCTCGTCACGAATCTGCCCGCTGCGGTCTGGCCGCGCATCACTGCCGCAGGCCGGCTGCGCGTGGGAACCCACGACGTGACCACGCTCGTGCGCACCTACGGCGACGCCGCGCCCGGCACACCGGTGGCCCTTGTCGGCTCCCAGGGCTTCATCGAGGCGGCCGTCGTCGAGGGGCGGGCCGACGTGCGGCTCGGCTCGGCCGTCGGCACGCCCATTGCCGTCGGCCCACCAACGACGGGATAGACTTGGCGTATGGTGAGCAAGGAAACGCTTGACCGCTTTCGCCGCATGACGCCCGGAGAGTGGCGATCACCCGCACGAAGGCCCGCCCTGTGAGTGACCGCCACGCTTCCTCCACCGACGATCTCCTGCGCTGGGACCGCGACCACGTCTGGCACGCGTTCACGCAGATGCAGGAGTATGAGCCGCTGCTCATCGAGCACGGGCAGGGGGCCACGCTCTTCGACACCGCCGGCAACGCCTACCTCGACGGTTCGGCGAGCATGTGGTGCAACGTGCACGGCCACCGGCATCCGCGGCTCGACGCCGCGCTCAGGGCACAGCTTGACAAGGTGGCCCACACCACCAACCTCGGCCTTTCGAATCCGACCACGGTCGCCCTCGCTCGGCGGCTCGTCGAGGTCGCCCCGCCGGGCCTCGACAAGGTGTTCTTCACCGGCGACGGGTCGAGCGCGATCGAGGCGGCGCTCAAGATGGCGTTTCAATTCTGGCTGCAGACCGCGCCGCCGCCGGCCCGCACGACGTTCATCGCGATCGGCGAGGCCTACCACGGCGACACGCTCGGCGCGATCGGCGTGGGCGGCGTCGACCGGTTCACGGCGATGTTCGCCCCCCTCACGTTCGCCGCGATCCGGATTCCGTCGCCCGGCGGCCCCTGCCCGCACACCGGCCGGCCGGCACCGTCGCTCGCCGAGGCCCTCGCCACGCTCGACGGCACGCTCACCGGGCACCGTGGCACGGTCGCAGCCCTCGTGATGGAGCCGCTCGTGCAGGCGGCCGGGGGCATCCTCGTCCATCCGCCAGGGTTTCTGCGGGGCGTGCGCGACCTCACGACCAAGCACGACGTGCTCCTCATCCTCGACGAGGTGGCCGTCGGCTTCGGCCGCACCGGCACGCTGTTCGCATGCGAGGCAGAGGATGTCGTGCCCGACATCCTCTGCCTCGCCAAGGGCCTCACGGCCGGCTATCTGCCGATGGCCGCCACGCTCACGACGACGCGGGTGTGGAACGCATTTCTTGGGGCCCACGCCGACCGGCGCACGTTCTTCCACGGCCACACGTACGGCGGCAATCCCCTCGCGGCCGCCGTGGCGCTCGAGTCGCTGAACATTTTTCGCGACGAACGCGTGCTCGAATCACTGCCGCCCAAAATCGAACGCCTCCGAGAGCACGCGGCCCGGCTCGCAACGCTTGATCACGTGGGCGACGTGCGCCAGTGCGGCCTCGTGGTGGGCATCGACCTCGTGGCCGACAAGGCGTCGCGGCATGCGTATCCGTGGCAGGAGCAGCGCGGCACGCGGGCCTGCCTCGCCGCACGCACCCACGGCGCGATCCTGCGCCAGCTCGGCGACACGGTCGTGCTCATGCCGCCCTTGTGCATCACGCTCGACGAGATCGACCGCCTCGCCGCCGCTGCGGAAGCTGGCATTCGCGCCGCGACGACAGCGTGACACTGTGGTGAGCAAGCCGGAAAGGCACGGAGTTGCCCATGCTCCGTGAGCCGGCGTATCTGACCAGCGAAGCCATGGATGGCGCAGCGCAGGCAGATCCGAGTGAGTGGAGGCCCGGAGGGCCGAAGTGAACGTCCGGCGATGGAGCGTGGGCGGCTCCGAGCCGGGTTGGGCGAGTCGAGGCATGACAGGCTGAAGCCTGCTCGCACGACGCGAGCGGGGCGGGCGAGGCACACCTTGGCTGTGACGATGCCCGCGTAAGCCGCGGGGGCCATGGATGGCCCCGTGGCGCGATTTATTGGACAACGCTCTTGCTGCCGTCGGTGGAGCCGCCGATCGGGGCGCCTTCGGGCATCGGGCGGCCTGCGGTCGGGATGCCGAGCCGGTGGAGTTCTTCCCGCAGCGCTCGGAACTGCTCGAAGCTGTCGGGATAGCACCACAGCGTGACCGTGGTGTCGGGCCGGACGTCGGCGATCACGCGCCGAAATTTCGAATGCGGCTGGAGCGCCTCCTCGATCGTCTCGCCGATGCCCGGGCTGGAGGGACGCACGACCCACTCCCGCGACCGCACGAGCACCTGTCCACGGGCCTGGTCGACCTTCACCTCGATCACGTAGTCGAGCGAGAACTCCTGGACCGGGCCCACGGTCTCGATGCGCTGGGCCATCGAGGACAGCGAGCCGGATTGCCGCCGCGTCTGTGTCTTCGCGATTTCGAACAGCTCGACGAGTGGAATGTAGGCAATGCGTCCCTGGTCGATCTGGAAATGGAGTTCCTCGCCGGTCACGGTGCGAGCGATCGGCGTGGGGTAGGCGAGCACTTCCTTCGTCGTGGCCGGCACGTGGGCGATGCCCTCGGCCTCGAGGGTGCATCGTTCGATCTCGGCCTCCAGTTCCTTGCGCCGCGCGGCTGCCTCGGCGGCCACGACGCGACCCTTGTCGGCCGCCTCCTTCCGCCGCTCGACCTCGACCTTGGCCGCCGCCACCGCCGTGGCGAGGGCCACCCGCGACTCGCCCGCGAAGGCCGCGGCCGCCGCCACGGTGCGGGCCTGCTCGGCGAGGTCAGCGACCTCGCTTTCGAGCAACGCGGCCGACGTGTCGAGATCCACGATTTCCCGCTCCAGCGCGGCCGCCCTGGCTTTCGCCTGCGGGGCCGCCGTGAGCACGATCTGCTGCACGCGGCCGCCGACCACCATCACGAGGATGATGAGGATGCCGACGATGTTCGTGACGACGTCGAGGAACGAGTCCTGGCCGGCGGAACTGATGTCGTCGGGCTTGGGGCGGGGCATGGCGGAGGGCTCCTCGGAACGGCGGGGGCGGGATCAGCGATCCTCGTGGAGATAGCTCGTGCGCTGCACGGGCGGGAGGTTGCGAATCTCGTCCTGGTGGCCGTTGTGACGGGTGTCGAGGCCGCTGTCGGTGAGCAGGCGTTCGAGGTCGTCGCGCCGCGACCGGCCGTCGGCGGTGGCGGACAGGACGAGTTGCGGCTTCCAATACATCCGATCACCGGCGAGCCCCCATTCGGCGACACGCGCATGCACCGCCTTGACGAGCGGATCGATGGCGGCGGCGGTGTCGCCGTCGAGCGGAATGCGGCTCCGGATCCGCCGCCCGCTGTCGTCGAGCATGCGAAACTCGTCGAGGGCGCATTCGATGTGGATCGGCCGGGTGAGCGGAATCGGACGGTCCTGCGTGGCAAGGCTGGCCCAGTTCTTGCCCCGGGCCTGGGCGATCGAGATGGAGCCCGACGACGAACTCGTGCGGCTTGCGGCCTGCTGACCGCCACCGACCTGTCCACCCGCCTGCGCGCCGCTCTGCATGAGGCCGGGCATCGGCGGGCCACCCGCCGCGGTCATGCCTTGCGGGGCGCTGCTCCCCGATGCGGCCCCTCCGCCGGCACCGCTCGCGCCCGCCTGGGCGCCGGCAACGTTCATCGAGACCGACCCACCGCCGCCACCCGTGCCGCCTGAGTCGCCATCACCGTCGCCGTCGCCACCACCGCCTCCGCCAAACGTCGATCCCTTGGCATAGCGGCCCGTGCCGGTTGCTCCCGACGCCGGACCGCCGGCGCCGCCCGGCCCGGCACTGCCTGTGTCGGGGCCGCCCTGCCCGGCGTTCCCCTGCATCGCGGCCTGCCCCTGCGCCGCCGCTGCGGGCCCGCCGCCGGCACCAAGTTGCCCCGTCGCGGAGCCCGCACCGCGGCCGAGAATCACGTCGCCGCCGGAGCCGAATCCGCGATCCCCATCGCCCGCACCACCGGATGCGCCACCGGCCATCAGCGGCCGCCCCGGCCCGATGCCATCACCCGGCCCGCCACCGCCACGACCGTAACCGCCGTGGCCTCCAACGCCAGCCCCGTCGCCGGCATTGCCACCGGCACCGAATCCGGAGCCCGTGCCGCCTCCGGCGCCGAGGCTGCTGCCATTCGCGCCGCCGGCTGCCGCCTGCTGATTCTTCCAGTCGAACCTCGATTGGTCGCCGAGCACGCTCGGACCGCCTTCCGCCACGACGCCGCCGCGGGACGTCGCGGCACGGTACTGCTGCGCGGGCCGCGCCACCTTCACGGGCCGCACCTCGGCGAGCCAGGCCAGCCGTTGCCGCGACTCCTCGATCGCCCGCTTCTCGACGTCCGCAAGCGCCGGATCTCGCGGCGGGAATGTGAGCGTCCAATCCTCGTCGATGAGCTGGTAGCCGAAGTCGCTGCCCCACGACTGGATCGCCTCGCGGGCGGCGTAGTACGCCATCACCCCAGACGGCCGCACGAGGAGCAGGGGATAGGGCTGCGCGGCAGGGTCGGCCGACGCGGTCGGGCTTTTCGCGATGTGTTCCCGGGCGGCCCGCAGCGCGCTTGCCAGCGGATTGCCCGGACCGGGCGGCCCCTCGAAATCGCCCGGCGAGAGCCGGACGCCCTCCGGCTGGAGGAACACGCCGTCGAGGCTGCATTCGATGTAGAGCGGCCGCCGATGCGTGCCGTTTTTGCCCACGTAGGGCACGACGGCGTACGCCGCAGGTTTGGTCTTCTGCTCGGCCCGGGCCTTGTCGAGCGACTCGCGGGCATTCTTGAGCCGCGCCTCGAGCGCGGCCAGATCGGCATCTGTCGGCCGGGGCGTTCCCGACGCGAGCTGGGCGAGCAGCCGCTCGAGCTTCTCCAGTTCGTCGGTGAGTTCGCGGGTGTGCTCCTCGACCCCGGCGAGTTGGAGCCTGGCGGCTGCGAGGTCGGACGCCGTGCGGTCGCGCACCCCGGCGAGCTGGCCGAGCCGCCAGCCGAGGCTTTCCTTGGCGAGCTCCATCTCCGCGACGTCGGCGGATGGCGCGGCGTCCGCGCCGTCGCGAGCCGACCGGCTGAAGAGAACGAGCAGAACGAGCAACGCCCCCATCGTGCAGAGCAGCACGGCGAGAAACGGAAACAGCGAGATCGTCGGTCCTTCGACCGGACGCGTGCGGCTCATGCGGCCTTTCCGGCACGGTGGACACCCTGCAGGTCGACCCGCCGCGGATCGACCGAAATGTCCTGCGCGCGAGCGGCGAGCAACTGCACCGCCGCCGAGAGCGTGGCGAGCGTCTCCTCGAACCGGCCGCTGTCGGTGAGGGCGGTCAGATTCGACTCGAGGGTCCGCTCGAGCGCCGCGACGTTGTGCGTGGCATCGACGACGCGGGTCAGCAGCTCGGCCTGGCCGGCGAGCGCCTTCTGGTGGTGCTCGAACGTCTTCATCGCCACGGTGAGCGCGTCCGCCGCCCGGGCCCAGCGATCCTCCCGCGCCGAGGCGAGATGCGACTGGGCCTGCACGAGGGAATCGGTCCACCGGCCGAGCGTCTCGTCGAGCGAGTGCGACAGCGATGCCTGCAGCCGCCCCGCCGTCTCCTCGAAGACGTGCCGAATGCTGCCGGCGGCCGTCTGCTCCAGTGCCTTCCACGACTGCTCTTGCGCGGCGATCAGGTGCACCGAACTCCGGCCGACGGCCTCGCCGAGCCGGGCCACGGCGAACGCCGTGTCGTCGGCCTCTGCAGACGGCTGGAAGCGGCCGACGAGCGCCGTCCACGAGGCGGCATCGACGTCTCCCAGGAGCGACTGCTCGCGCCGATCGATGATGAACTGCATGAACATCAGCACCATCGACAACGCGAGCGCCGTCGCCGTCGTGTCGAACGCGACGCCCAGGCCGGCCACGACGCCGGAAATGTTCTCCAGCTGCGTCGGCGAAAGCTGCGCGATCGCCTCGGTGATGCCGATCACCGTGCCGAGAAAGCCCATGATCGGCACGGCCCAGATCACGAATCGCACGAGCCCGTAGCTCTGCGCCGCCCGCGACGCGTCGAGATCGGAGAGATACTTGAGATGATCCTCGAGGTTGTCGGCCGAGCCGGTCCGCACCACGAGATCGAGCGCCTCGCCCAGCCGGCGGTCGAGATAGGCGACCTGGCGGCCAGCGTGAGCGACCTCCTCCCGGGCCTCGGTGAGGGCCTCCGCGAGCTCGACGGCGTCGGCCGCCGGCTGCCCGCCCTCGGGAATCGGGGCGAGGATCTCCTCGCCGACCCGTCGGCGTTGACTTTCGACGTCGAGCCACTTGATGACGAGCGCGCAGAGCCCGACGCAAAACATCGCCGTCTCGACGTACTCCACCCAGTGGCCGGCGAGATACCGGATCACGTTGGCGTCGGTGATCACACCGCCGTGGATGAGCGCGAAGAAGCAAAAAGCCAGCGCGCCTCCCCAGACGATCGGGGAGCGCAAAAACATGGCCGACAGGACGTTGATCTTCGACACGCGGGTACACCTCCGGGCGACTGGACGTCGGTGGATGCGGCGAATCGGTCGCGCCGCCACATCCTCCTGATCGGCAGGGCTTGCGCGACCGATTGAACCGAAACATCCGCTCGGGATGAATGGCAGGTCGGGGAGAGCCGGCGTGGCAAGCCGGGCGGGATGGGTCGCCGTGCCGGCGGACTGGGAAGGCAGCTCGTGGGGGGCGGGGTTTCCCGCTTGCGACCCCGAAGGCGCCCGCCTACCGTCCGCCCATGCGAGACTCGACGAGGTGGTTGTGGGCCGTTCCCGCGGCGCTGGCACTGACCGTGCTCGGCGCAAGCGGCCGCTGGGTCTGGGCCCAACGGATGGCGTTGCCGTCGCAGGCCCCGGGCGCGGGGGCCCAGTTGTGGATCCACGCCACGCCCCTCGACGACCGCCAGCAGTTGCTGCTCGTGGTCGATCCGCAGCTGCGAAATGCCGCCGTCTACCACGTGGACGGCCCGACCGGGGCACTCGTTCTCAAGAGCACGCGGAACATCACCTGGGATCTCATGGTCGGCGATTTCAACGCCCACGAGCCAAAACCGGCGGCGCTCCGCCGGATGCTGGACGTGGGAGCGGAAACGGCTCCGATTGGGCAAAATCCTCCGTGAATGCCCCTGCGGGCAGTGCGGCTCGCACGTTCCCCGTGTCGCGGGCGTAGAATTCGGAGCAGGCTGCGTCGAAAAGATAGCAGCGGGGGCGGACGCGCCGTCCCGCCCGCCCACCACCGGTCGCGATCGCCATGGCTGGAAAATTCCTGTCGCTCGAAGAGGCTGCCCGCCACCTCGGCGTGACCGTGGACGAGGTGCATCGGTTCGTCGACCGCAAGAAGCTGTTTCCCATGCGGGACGGGGCGACGATCAAATTCAAGGTCGACGACGTGGAGCGGTTCGCCCACGATCTGGCCGACGAGGGATCCAGGAGCGACGACCTGTCGCTCGACCTCGACAGCCCGGCGGATGCCGCGGTGGGACCGGGCGGAGCCCCGGAAGCCGACGACATCGTGCTCGGCGACGCGCTGGATGCCGGTGACTCGCTGTTCTCGGAGGCGGGCGACGCGACGTCGGCATCGCATACGATCGTGCGGACGGGGGATGCGGGCAGCATGGCCGGTGGCGACGCCTCGGGGCTCTCGATGTCGTCGGTCGCAGGCACTTCGGCGGCCGACATCGTCTTCGGCGACAGCGTCGTCGGCGGCGAGCCTGACAATGACGACCTGAACCTCGAATCGATCGTCGGCGCCTCCTCGATCGGCGCGTCATCCCCAGCCCTCCCGCCGGCCGCCACGAGCGGGATCACCGGCAGCCCCGGCGAACTCGACGAGACGCTCGCGATCGACCTCGGCGATGCGCTCCCGGCCGACGCCGAGGGATCGTTCGCCATCGGGTCCGACGCCGGCCTTGCCGGTTCGCCGGAGGCGACGGGTGCCGGGCTTGCCCTCTCCGGGCCGCTCGACAGCGGCCTGTCGCTCGAAGAGGGCAACATCGAGATGTCGGGGATCGACCTCGGCGGCGGAGCGAGTGCGGTCGCCGCGGATGACGGCACGGTGCTCGGAGGCGACGATTTCGAACTCGGTGCCGGCGGTGGAGATGACGACAGCGCGTCGGTCGTGATCGCCGAGTCGGAGACGGGCGACTCGAGTTTCTTCGGGCAGGCGATGGGGGCGGAAGCGTCGGCGTTCGGCGACGAGAGCGTCGGACTCCCGAGCAGCATCGCCTCCGAGGCGATGGGCATGCCGGGCGACTTCGCTCCCGAGATGGCATTCAGCGTGTGGCAGACGGCCGGCTTGATCTGCTGCTCGCTGCTCCTGCTGTTCGGAGGCTTCATCGCCTACGACCTCGTGCGCACGATCGGCAGCCCCGAGAGCACGACGCTCGCCAATCCGCTCCTCAACGCGATGGCAGACGCGTTCGGCTGGCGATAGCGGATCGCCGCCGCACCCGGGCCGCGGGAACACCCGTCGGCTCTCCGCCTTGACGACGGCGGCGCTATACTTTCAGGAGCGTTGGTTCGTTTCCGCCCCGCCGCCCGCGAAGGATTCCGATGGCAGCCCGCCGGCTCGTGTCGCCCGACCAACCGCCTGCCGTGCGGCTCGTCCTCGGACTCTACGAGTTTCTGGCATCGCTGCGGTTCGCCGTGGTCCTGATCGCGCTCTTGGCGATCGTCCTCGGGCTCGGCACGTTCGTGGAAAGCGGCTACGGCACCGAGGCGGTCAAATTCGGCATCTGGAACACCTGGTGGTTCACGCTGCTCAACGCGCTGCTGGCCGTGAGCATTTTCTGCGCGGCTGCGATCCGCTATCCGTGGAAGCGTCACCAGACCGGGTTCGTGATCACCCACATCGGCCTGCTCGTGCTGCTCGCCGGCTGCCTGCTCTCGCAGCGCGGCGGCATCGACGCCCAGATTCCGCTGCTCGAGGGGGAGCAGGGACGCAGGGCCTTCGAGGACTCCCACCACTTCTCGATCGAGATCGCGCCCGGAGGCGGACGGAAGCCCGCCACGATCGAGCCGATCGAGTTCCGTTCGGGGCCGTTCAACTGGCGGGAATACTGGCAGGAGCGGTGGTGGCTGCCATGGGGCCTCGCGCCACGCGATACCGGCGTCGTGTACGACACCGACGGCGTCCGGCTCGAGGTTCTCGACTTCTACTCCGACTCGACGTCGGCCCTCGCGCCGAGCGTGAAACTGCGCATCGGCAGTGATTCGTTCGCCGGGGGTGGCGCGGGCGGTCGCGGCGTGTGGATGCCGGCGGAGCTCGCCTGGCAGCCCGATCCGTTGCGGGCCACCACGATGCGGCATCGTGCGAGCGTGGGCGGCGGGACGCTCGTGTTTTGGAAGACGGCGTCGCAGGCGGAGGCCGACGCATTCCTGGCCGGACTGCCCGATCCCGAGATCGGGTATGGCGACAAGGGGCAGCTCGTGCTGGTCGCGGATGGCAAGGCCCACCGTTATCGCGTCGACGACGTCCTCGGCAAGGAGCGGTTCGCCGTCGAGGGCACCGATCTGTTCGTCGAAGTGACCGACTTCGAGCCGAAACTGTCGGCCGCCCGCGTGCGCGTGCGGCGCGGCGCCGAAGGCCGCGACGAGGAGATGGTCGTGCTCGCCGATCTGCCCGAAGTGACGATTCACGCGCCGCGGTCGGCCGTCTACGGCACGCTCTGGATCGAGCGCGACACGGCCGACGCCTCCGACCGGATGCAGGGCAAGGCCCGCAGCCGGATCGACATCGTCCAGACAGGCTCGGGCGGCCGGCACGAACTGCTCTACCGCACGTGGCAACAGCCCAAGGCCGTCGGCGGCCGGCTCCCCACGGACGGCGATCCCGTGCCCGCCTTCAGCATGCCGATGGGCGCGCTCGAGCTCCGCGTCGACCGGTTTCTTCCCGCCGACTCGCTGGAGGTGGCCACGCTGCCGCTGCCGTTCTCCAAGGAGAAGCCACCGTCGGCGAAGCGGCGGGCCGCCAAGGTGCGGCTCACCGTCGACGGGCTGGTCGAGGAGTTCTGGCTGGCCGGCCTGCCGATCCAGCCGGCGCAGGCGAGTCTCGGGCCTCCCGGGCCGACGGAACGGCGCACGGTCGAGGGGCGGTTCCGTGCGGTGAGCGTGATGCTCGTGCCGGATGCCATCGACATCGGCTTCGACGTCAAGCTCGACAACTTCGAGCGGCGTCTCGATCCGGGCACGAGTCAGGCGTCGCACTTTTCGAGCGTGGTGGAGTTTCTCGCCACGTCGGGTTCGCCGCTCGTGAACCGGCCGGTGACGATCACGATGAACGCCCCGGTCGATTTTTCCGACCCCGCCACCGGCCGCTCCTACCGCCTCTTCCAAGAGAGCTTCATGGGGCCCTGGGTGCCGGGCGACGAACTCTTCGAGCAGTTCACCAAGGGCTGGAAGAGCCCGCCCGAGCGGCTCGAGGCGTCGGTGCTCACCGTCAACTACGACCCGGGCCGGGGCGTGAAGTATCTTGGCAGCGGCCTGATCGTGATCGGCATCTTCACCATGTTTTACATGCGCGCGTATTTTTTCGGCCCCCGCCGCCAGCCCGGAGTCACCTGATGGCCTCGACCCCGTACACACGTTCGTGCCTCGCTCTCTGGACCTGCGTACTCGTCGCGTGGGCCTGGCCGCTGCCCGCCGCGGAGCCGCCGACGCCGGGGCTTCACGACGCGCTCGAGTCGTGGCGGCAGATTCCCGTGCTCGACGACGGCCGGATCATGCCGCTCGACACGTTTGCCCGACGGCACGTGGAGACGATCACCAACACGCAGTCGCCCAAGCTCGCGACCGGCCCCCAGGAGGCCGTCGTGCGCTGGCAGGCCGATGAACTGCTGCTCGACTGGCTCGTCAGGCCCCAGGCCTGGGAAGACGTGCCGTTTTTGATCGCCGAACACGAGGAGGTGCGGAAGCTGCTCGGACTGCCGGTCTTCGAGACCACGGGCGGTGAGATGCGGCGGCTGAAGTACGCGGCGCCGTCGGACGTGTCCGACAGCGAACCGCTGCGGAAGCGGCTCGTGGAGATCGACGAGCGCCGTCGGGCGGCGCGGATGGACGGCGGCCAGTTCCGGCTGGAAGGCGTGGATGCGAAGATCGACCAGATGTGGCGGGCCTACGTCGCCTGGCGGCAGCTGACGTTCCGCGCGGCCGACGACGCGATCGGACGGTCGCGGTTCGTTCAACTCTTCGAACAGACTGCCGGTGCCTGGAGGCAGTTGCGGACGCAGCTCGCTGCGGCCGGGAATGAGACCGGCACGAAGGACCTCGACACGGCACTCCTCGATCTGGCGGAGTCGCTGGGGCAGTCGACGCGGTTCGCGACGGCCGACATCGTGCCGAAGTTCGAGGCGGTGCGGGTGGCGGTGTCGTCTCTCGCAGGGGAGACGGCGGCGCTGCCGGCAGCGGTGCAACGCGGTGTGCGCCGATTCGCCGACCGCGTCGCCGTGCTCGGGGAGTCGCTCTACGACAACGGCGGCGGACTGCTCGTGGTGCCGGCGGTCCGGGCCGAACCGCTCGAGGCCGAGCGAAACGCCGACGACGACATGCCACCGTGGGTGGCCCTGTCGACGCTCCTCGATGCCCCGGAGTCGCTGCTCGCCGGTCTGCCCGTCGAGATGGTGACCGC
Organism: Planctomycetia bacterium; assembly: GCA_037129475.1. GTDB lineage: Bacteria > Planctomycetota > Planctomycetia > Pirellulales > UBA1268 > RGVT01. The sequence goes on from JBAXUY010000040.1 coordinate 17,134, forward strand.
CGTGCGATCGAGCTTCGACGCGCTGGCCCGGGCGGTCGTGTCACCCGCCACGACGTCGGCGCGGGCCGATGAAACGGCGAAGGCGGCGCGAGCGATGACCGCCGACCTCCGGCAGCTCGGCGAAGCGGTGGAGCCGCTGCGCCGGCGGTTGCCCGTCGAGCGGGTCGATGCCGACCTCCTGCGGTACACCGCGTATCCGCCGGCAGGCAGCACCCGACGCGAGGTCACGTACAACGAAAGTGATCCGTTTCGGATGTCGTGGGTGGCGAGCCTGCTCGCCCTGTTCGCATTCGCGGTCGCCGTCGGCCGGGCCCGGTCGCCGATGTTCTGGCTCGGCGTGGGGCTGCTCGCCTTCGAGCTGGCGTGGACCGCCTCGGCGTTCGCCGCGCGCGTGGCGATCACCGGCTGGGCTCCCGTCACGAACATGTACGAAACGGTGATCTACGTACCCTTCTTCCTCTCGCTGCTCGGCCTGTGCTTCCTGCTGGCGCCCGCCTGCGCCCGCGGCGCCGGCGACGCCTGGCGGATGACGGCCCTGCCCGCGCCGGTGGGACCGCTGATCCCCGGCGAGCAGGGCACCGGGCTCGCCAACTGGATCGCCCTTCTGCCCCGCATCGGTCTCTCCGCCCTCGTGCTCTGGGTCCTCGCCATGGCCCCGTACGCCGCGGGTGGCCGCACGATCGTCAACCTGCTGCCGCAGACCGACGTGGACCGGTCGATCCCGAACCTCAACAATCTCGTCGTCTGGGTGGTCGGCCTGTCGATGCTGGCACCGGCCGTGTGGTATCTGCCGCGCGTGATCCTGACGGCCGTCGCGTCGCTCGTGACGATTCCCCTCTCGTGGCGCGGCGGCCACCTCGCGGCCATGCTTCCGGAGGTGTATGGGCGCAAATCGTTCGGGCTCGTCGTCACGGCCGTGGCTTTCGCGGGCACGTTCATCGCCTGGTTCTTCCCGATTCCGGGCAAGGCGTTCAGCCCGCTGCAGCCTGTGCTGCGCGACAACTTCTGGCTGACGATCCACGTCCTCACGATCGTGTCGAGTTATGCGGCCGGCGCGCTTGCCTGGGGCCTCGGCCTCCTGTCGCTCGGCTACTACCTGCTCGGCCGCTACCGTCCCGGCGGCGCCGGGCGGCCGAGCCAGCCACCGGTGGCCTGCGCGGAACTCGCCGGTTTCATCTACAAGGCGATGCAGGTCGCCGTTCTGCTCCTCGCCGCCGGCACGATTCTCGGCGGTCTGTGGGCCGACGTGTCGTGGGGGCGGTTCTGGGGCTGGGATCCCAAGGAGGTCTGGGCGCTCGTGTCGCTGCTCGCCTACCTCGTCGTGCTCCACGGCCGCTACGCGGGCTGGATCGGCAACTTCGGACTGGCGGCGGGGGCGGTCGTCGGTGCGGCCGTGATCGGCATGTCGTGGTACGGCGTCAACTTCCTGCTCGGGGCCGGCCTGCACTCGTACGGCTTCGGGCAAGGCGGGCAGACCGAGTTTTTCATGTTCCTCGTCGTGAATGTCGCGCTTCTGGCCGCGGCGGCATGGCGCTGGCGACGCGAGACGGCCGTTCCGGCCTGACCGGCGGCGCGATCTCGTGCCAGTGGCCGTCGCGAAACTGTCGCATGGTCACGCCATGCGCCGACAACGTCGCCGTGACCGCCCCGGCGGAGGCCGGGTGCGGGCCGCTCGTTTTCACCACGGACGCCAGTCGACCGGCACCGCCGGCCGACGTGTAGGCCTGCTTCACTTCCGCCCATCGGCTTCCTCCGGGACCGCTCACCACCACCCAGTCGGGCCGGGTGGCTCGGGCGATGTCCGGCGGCAGGCTCGTGGCGCTGCCGTGATGGGGCGCGAGGAGCATGTCGCATGCGTCTGGCCCACCGGCCACGAACCGCCCGAGTGCATCCCCTTCGAGATCGCCCGGGAGCAGCACCCTCCGCCCAGCGGCATCCACGGCGAGCACGAGGCTCGTGCCGTTGTCGTCCGCGGCCGCCGCATCCTGATGGAGCACGCGGACACGGCACAGCGGATCGCAGGCGAGTTCGTCGCCCGCCGCGACCCGCCGGACCGGAATGCGTCGTTCGTGCAGCCGTTGCAGCAGGTCGCGCACGGCCGGCGCGTCGCTCGCCAGGAACGACTCCGACACGACCACCTCGCCCACGGCGAATCGCTCCAGCAGGCCGGGGACCGCGTTGAAATGATCGGTGTCGGCGTGCGAGATCACGAGCGTGTCGATCCGGCCGATGCCGCCACTCCAGAGAATCGCCGACATCCCCCGCCGGGCCGCGGCAGGTGCGCCGAGCCGGCCCGCGTCGTAGACGAGCACCCTCCCCGTCGGGCTGCGCACGACGACGCCGCATCCGTGGCCAAGCGCCGCCACCGTCACTTCGAGTGCGGCGGCCGCAGGGCGTGCGAGGAAGCCGGCCGCCGCCACGATCGCGCCCACGCCCATCCACACGGCAGCGGCCGCAGCCCACGTGGCGGGCCGCACAAGGCGTTCCCGAGGCAATGCCACGAGCACGGCCAGGCACCAGGCGTACGCGCCGAACACCCACCAGGCATCGGGCCCGACGACCCACACGTGGCCGCAGGGCACCGCGGCCGCCCAGCCCACGAGCCACTCGATGACGGCGAGCGTGGCGCTGCAGCCGGCTCCGCACAGGCCGGCCAGCGTCGTCGACACGGAGGCTGCGAGCAGGCAGAGCAGCCCCCACGCCATCGCCAGCGGCACGAGCGGTGCGATGAGCGGATTGAGCACGAGGCCGATCGGGCTGACGACGTGAAACGTCATCGCCACGATCGGCGCGGTCACGGCCCAGATCGCCGTGCCGACCATCGCGACGCCGGCCGCCTGCTTCCCCCAGCGGCGCAGCCGCCGTTCGAGCGGACTGCGGCTCCCCTCGATGAGCCGCTCGATCGGATCCTCACTCGCCGCGAGCGACGGCCCGAACACGGCAGCCCCGACGAGCACGCCCGTGGACAGGAAGGACAGCTGCGTGCCGACCCGAAAGACCTCCGGCGGATGCCAGACGACGACCACGATCGCGGCCGCGGCGAGCGCCGTGAGCGCCGGCGACCGCCGGCCCAACGCGGCCCCCAGGCACGACAGCCACACCAGCAGCGTGGCCCGCACGACGGGCGTCTCGGCTCCCACGAGCACCATGTACAGGCCCGTACAGACCGCGACGGACACGAGCGCCCACGACCGGACCACCGCCAGCGTGCGCAGCACCCGGAACAGCCCGATCGCCAGAATCCCCACGTGCAGGCCCGAAATCGACAGCACGTGAATCGTGCCCGTGACGAGAAACTCCTGCGAGTCCTCGGCCGGAAGCGCTTCACGGCTGCCCAGCAGGAGCGCTGCGGCCAGGCCCGACCGATCGCCCACGTACCTGTCGAGGGCCGCCGCCCCGGCAGCCCGGATGCGATCGAGCCAGGCCGCTGGCGACCATGCCGACGGCGGCCGAAGCACCCGCACGCACGCGCGTGAGTCGCACCGCACGATCGACAGGCACCGCCGCGCCTGGGCCCGCTCACGAAAGTCGAACTCGCCCGGATTGAGCGCGTGCCCGGGCCGCAGCCCGCGGCCCACGATCCTGACCCGCGTGCCGCTGACACCGTCGGGCGGCTCCCCCACCACGATGACGGCCGCCCGTCCCGACGCGGGCTTCCAGGAAGCACCCCGCCGGACCTTCGTGACCGACACGACACACTCGGTCGACGGCTCGATCGCAAGCCCTCCCGGCGCGGAGGAGGGAGGGATCGTCAGCTGCCGGGGCGACTCGACCACCACACCTTCGATCGCCACCGGGGTGGGGGTTTCCGAGAGTCCCCACGCCAGGTCGTCGCTGCGGAAAAGCCGCTCGCGAGCGATCGACCAGCCCGCGGCGGTCGTTCCGATCGCCACCAGCAACGCGACCGCCGCACAGGTCGCCCGATCCGTCCGCAGCAGCCACGCCCATGCCCCACAGGCTGCGGCCGCTGTCAGCCAGCAGACGCACGTCGCGATGCCGGCGGAACCGGCAGGCCAGACGCCCGCCACGGCAGGACCGAGCACCGCCCCGAGCAGCGTGGCGATCGCCACCACGACGAGCGGCCGGCACGGCAGCGGCTCGTGGCGGAGCAGGGGCCTCACGCGCCATGCCCAGGTGGCCTGTGCTGCGGTGCACCACTCGACGATTCGATCCACGGCGTGTCGCATCTCTGAGAAGAGAAACGAGCGCCAGGCCCCCGAGGGGCAAAAAGGGGCGGCAGCGTGCCACGTCCTACGCCTTGCGGGCCTGGACGATCCTGGGCAGGCCCGCCATGTCGGGGAGGGTCGGGCCGGGAACGAGCCCGGGCACGGCTGCGAGCGCCGCCTCCGCGGCGGCCGCCACCGCGGGCCCGATTTCCACCACCAGCCATCCACCCGGCGACAGCCGATCCACCGCCGCGGCCGCGAGCCGCGCGACGATCTCGACACCGGTCGGCCCCGCCACGAGCGCTCCCTTCGGCTCGTGCAGCCGCACGTCGCGCGGCAGCGACTCGAACTCGTCGTCGCGCACGTACGGCGGGTTGCTCACGACGACGTCCCACGGGCCGGCCACCCGCGGATCGGCGAGCAGGTCGCACTCGAACAGGTCGATGCGATCGGCCACGCCGTGCTTCACGGCGTTGTCGCGAGCCACGGCGAGCGCGGCGGAGGACACGTCGGTCGCAGCGAGCCGGGCCCGTGGCAGATGCTTGGCGAGCGTCACGGCGATCGCGCCGGAGCCGGTGCCCACGTCGACGATCCGGGGTGTCGCGAGCGGCTTGCAGAGGTCGAGCACCCGCACCACCAGGCCCTCCGTCTCGGGCCGCGGCACGAGCACGGCGGGCGTGACCGTGAAGGGCAGCGAAAAGAACTCGCGGCTGCCCACCAGGTACGCCACGGGCTCTCCCTCGCCGCGCCGCTTGACGAGTTCGCGAAACCGCGCCCGTTCCGCCTCGGCCACGGGCGTGTCGAACGCCGTGTAGAGCAGGATCCGCTGACAACCGCGCACGTGGGCCAGGAGCACCTCGGCATCGAGCCGGGGCGACTCGCTCCCCTTCGTGGCGAGCCAGTCGGCGGTCCAGGTGAGGAGCCGCCCCACCGTCCAAACGTCGTCACTCATGACGGCCTCCTTAGCCGGCCGCCCCGGCCGCAGGCTTCGCCGAACGTTCCATCTCGCTCTTGCGTTGCTGCCTGTTGAACTGTTCGATCGCCTCGATGACGAGGCCCAGCCTGCCGACCATCACCTGGTCGAGCGTGAAGCTCTCGTTGATCCGATGGTCGGTGACCCGGTTTTGCGGGAAGTTGTAGGTGCGGATGCGCTGGCTCCGGTCGCCGGAGCCGACCTGGCTCTTGCGGTCCGCCGACCGCTTCTCATGCTCTATCCGCCGCTCGTGTTCATACAGCCGCGTCTTGAGCACGCGGAGTGCCTTGGCAAGATTCTTGTGCTGGCTCTTTTCGTCCTGGCACTGCACGACGATGTTCGTGGCGAGATGGGTGAGCCGCACCGCCGAGGCGGTCTTGTTGACGTGCTGGCCGCCGGGACCGCTCGCGCAGAACAGATCCTTGCGGTAGTCGTCGGGCGAGAGCGACACCTCCACGTCTTCCGGCTCCGGCAGCACCGCCACGGTGGCGGCCGACGTGTGGATGCGGCCCTTCGTCTCGGTATCGGGCACGCGTTGCACACGGTGGCCGCCGCTCTCGAACTGGAGCTTGCGGTAGACGTTCTCTCCCGATACTCCGAGCACCAGCTCCTTGAAGCCGCCGAGCTCGGTGGGGCTGGCATCGAGCACCTCGATCTCCCAGCCGACTTCCGCCGCATAGCGGCGATACATCTCGTAGAGATCGCGCACGAACAGCGCTGCCTCGTCACCGCCCGTCCCGGCCCGCAGTTCCATGATGATCCGCGCCCGATCGGCGTCTTCGTCGTCGGAGCAGAAGTCGACAAGCTCGTCCCACTCCCGCTCGCGCCGGGCGGCCAGGTCGGGGAGCTCGGCCTGCGCGAGCGTCTTGAACTCGGGATCGTCGCCGGCGCTCATCTCCTCGAGCTCGGCGATCTGACGCTCGAGAGCGACGAAGCCGCGATACTTGCGGGCGAGTTTCGCCAGCGTGCCGTGCTCACGGGCCACGGCTGCGAGCCGCTGGGGCTGGGCGAGCACATCCGGATCGACCAGCGCGCGTTCGAGTTCCTCGAACCGGGAAAGCCTGGCTTCGAGCTGGTCGCGCATGGATCAGACCGGGAGGGCGAGCCTCACGAGGCGGCCGCGTCGGCCTTCTTGCCCTTCTTGAGGCTCGCGTAGCCGGCGCCGGCGAACTTCGACTTGAACTTCTCGATGCGGCCGGCCGTATCGACGAACTTCAGCTTGCCGGTGAAGAACGGATGACAGACGTTGCAGATGTCGACCTTGAGCTCGGGCACGGTGCTCCGCGTGGAGAACGTGTTGCCGCAGCCGCAACGGACGACGGTGTCGATGTAATTGGGGTGGATGCCGTCTTTCATGCTCGCGTCCTTCCGTCCTGAACTGCCTCGAAAGTTTCCGGGGGGAGAACCACACACGATACCCGCCGGCATCGTGCCAGGCAACGCAGGTTCCACGAACGGCCCGGAAAACGCGGGCAGACGCGCTGCCGGCGAGGGGTTACCCCGTACCGTCTCGCCGGACGGCAGGAGCTTCGGGTTGCGCGCCGGCTTCGGGCTCCCCGTATCCCGTCGCCGGACGTTCGCTGCGGGCCTCCAGCCCTTCGCTCACTCGGAGTGACTGGCGCTGCGCCATCCTGGCTCCGCTGGTCACACACGCCGGCTCCTGGGACACGGGGAGCCCGAAGCCTCCTCCGTAGCGACAGAGCTC